>DASTRY010000029.1:0-61304 GCA_035760965.1 Steroidobacteraceae bacterium
GGCGACTTCGCCCGACGCCGCGGCTGTGGAGCTGCGCGAGCGTGCACGGTCCGCGATTCTCGATCAGCTCGAAGAGCCGGACCTCGCGGCCGTGGCGTAAGCGGCGCGCGCCGCCGGGCAGCGCGGGCTACATGTTGCGCCGGTACTGGCCGCCGACTTCGTACAGCGCGTGCGAGATCTGGCCGAGCGAGCACACCTTCACGGTCTCCATCAGCTCGGCAAAGATGTTGCCGCCCGAGGCGGCGACCTGCTGCAAGCGCGCCAGCGCCGCCGGTGCGCGCTCCGCATTCCGCGCCTGGAACGCGCGCACCGCCGCCACCTGATTCTGCTTCTCCTCTTCGGTGGAGCGAATCAGCTCCGCGCCCTTGTGCTCCTCCAGCGCATCCGTGTGCGAGAGAAACGTGTTCACACCGATGATCGGCAGGCTGCCGTCGTGCTTGCGGGTCTCGTAGTACAGCGACTCTTCCTGGATCTTGCCGCGCTGGTACATCGTCTCCATGGCGCCGAGCACGCCGCCGCGCTCGGAGATCGACTCGAACTCCTTGTACACCGCCTCCTCGACCAGGTCCGTCAGATACTCGACCGCGAACGATCCCTGCCACGGGTTCTGATTCTTGTTGAGCCCCAACTCGCGATTGATCACGAGCTGGATCGCCACTGCACGGCGCACGCTTTCTTCGGTCGGGGTGGTGAGCGCTTCGTCGTACGCGTTGGTATGCAAGCTGTTGCAGTTGTCGAATAGCGCGTACAGCGCCTGCAACGTCGTGCGGATGTCGTTGAACGCGATCTCGCGTGCGTGCAGGCTGCGGCCCGAAGTCTGAATGTGATACTTCAGCATCTGGCTGCGCGGCCCGGCCCCGTAGCGATCGCGCATCGCACGCGCCCAGATGCGCCGCGCGACGCGCCCGATGACCGCGTACTCGGGGTCCATGCCGTTCGAGAAGAAGAACGACAGGTTCGGCGCGAAGTCGTCGATCTTCATCCCGCGCGCGAGGTAGTACTCGACGATGGTGAAGCCGTTCGCGAGCGTGAACGCGAGCTGCGAGATGGGATTCGCGCCCGCCTCGGCGATGTGATAGCCCGAAATCGAGACGGAGTAGAAGTTGCGAACCTTGTGATCGATGAAGAACTGCTGCACGTCGCCCATCATGCGCAGCGCGAACTCCGTCGAGAAAATGCAGGTGTTCTGCGCCTGATCTTCTTTCAGGATGTCCGCCTGCACCGTGCCGCGGACGGCTTGCAGTGCCTCGGCGCGGATGCGCTCGTACACATCCGCAGGAACGAGCTGATCGCCGGTGACACCGAGCAGCGCAAGCCCCGAGCCGTCGTGCTGCTCGGGCAGCTCGCCGACGTAGCGCGGCGGCGGCGTGCCGCGCTCGGCGGCAGCACGATGAATCGCGTCGATCTTCGCCTGCGCCTCGCTCCAGCGCCCTTCGCTCTTCAGATAGCGCTCGACCCGCTGATCGATGGCGGTATTCATGAACATCGCGAGAATCATCGGCGCGGGGCCGTTGATCGTCATCGAGACGGACGTGGTCGGCTTGCACAGGTCGAAGCCCGAATAGAGCTTCTTCATGTCGTCCAGCGTGGCGATGGAGACGCCGGAATTGCCGGTGCGGCCGTAGATGTCCGGCCGCGTATCGGGGTCTTCGCCGTAGAGCGTGGTCGAATCGAAGGCCGTGGAGAGGCGCGCCGCGGCGTGACCGCTCGCGAGGTAGTGGAAGCGGCGGTTGGTGCGCTCGGGCGCACCCTCGCCCGCGAACATGCGCGTCGGGTCTTCCTCCTCACGGCGATACGGATATACGCCGCCCGTGTAGGGGTATGAGCCCGGTAGGTTCTCGCGATAGATGAAGCGCAGGATTTCGCCCCAGTCACGGAACTTCGGCACAGCGATCTTCGGTAGCCGGAGGTGACTCAGGCTTTCAGTGTAGTTCTCGCCCGTGACGACGCGATCGCGCACCTTGTACGAATACGTGTCCGCCGATGCCGCGGCGACGCGTGCCGGCCAGTGCTTCAGCTCGCCGATGGCCTCGGCGCCCATCTCATCGAGCGCCGCGTTGTACGCCGCGCGCAGCGCGCGCCGCGTGTCGTCGACCGCCGCACCGCCCGAAGCATCCGCGCTCGCAGGTGCCGCGGCGATTGCGCTGTCCGGATAGCGATCGAGCGGCGCGGGCAACGCCGCATCGTTCAAGGTCTTCAGCGAGTGATACAGCGCGCACGCCCGTTCGGCCGCGAGCGCCTGCTTTTCGATGCGCTCGGCCGCCGCACGACCGCTCTGCGCGATCTCCGCGAGGTAGCGGACGCGATGCGCCGGAATGAGCGGATCGCGCGACGTGAGCTCCGTCGGTCCCACATCTCCGACGGGCCAGCTCACCGCCTTGCAGATCGCCGCGAACAGCCGGTTGACACCCGGATCGTTGAACCGGCTCGCGATGGTCGGGAACACCGGCACGTCCGCATCCGACAGCGACATCTGATCGGGATGGTTCCGCCGCCACTGCTTGCGTACGTCGCGCAGCGCATCGGCCGAGCCGCGCTTCTCGGCCTTGTTCAGCACGATCATGTCCGCGAAGTCGAGCATGTCGATCTTCTCGAGCTGGCTCGCGGCGCCGTACTCGCTCGTCATCACATACAGCGAGAGGTCGACGAGATCAACGATCTCGGTATCGGACTGGCCGATGCCGGCAGTCTCGACGACGATGAGGTCGAAGCCTGCGAGCTTGTAGAGCCCGATGACGTCCTTCAGGACTGCAGCGGTCGCCATGTGCTGGCGGCGGGTTGCGAGCGAGCGCATGAAGATCGCGTCCGAGGACAAGCTGTTCATGCGGATGCGGTCGCCGAGCAGCGCGCCGCCCGAGCGGCGTCGCGTGGGATCCATCGCAACCACCGCGATCTTCTTGCCGGGGAAATGCCGCACGAAGCGGCTCAGCAGCTCGTCCGTGAGGCTCGACTTGCCCGCGCCGCCCGTGCCGGTGACGCCAATGACCGGCGCGGTGCTGCGCGCACGGGCGATGGCGCGCCGAATCTGTTCCGCCTTGGCGTCCGACTCCGCGCCTTCGAGCACGGAGATGGTCCGCGCGAGATGGCCGGCGTCGCGCGCGCTCACAGGCCCGAATTCGTACGGCGGTCGGCGCGCAGCGCGCACCCGCTGCATGACGTCCTTGATCATGCCGACGAGCCCCATGCTGCGCCCATCTTCGGGCGTGTAGATCTTCTCGACGCCGTGCTTCTCGAGCGCCTCGATCTCGTGAGGCGCGATCGTCCCGCCGCCACCCACGACGACCCGGATGTGGTCCGCGCGTTGCTCGCGCAGCATGTCCACCATGTACGCGAAGTACTCGTTGTGCCCGCCTTGGTACGAGCTGACCGCGATGCCGTCCGCGTCTTCCTGTATGGCCGCGCGCACGATGTCCGCGACGCTGCGATTGTGGCCGAGGTGCACGACCTCCGCGCCCTGCGCCTGCAGGAGACGCCGGATCATGTTGATGGCCGCATCGTGCCCGTCGAAGAGCGAGGCCGCCGACACGAAACGCAGCGGATGCGTCGCGGCCGCGGTGGATTCAGGCTCATGGCGCACGGCTGCGCTGCCCTGGGATTTGGCATTCATTCGAAGCGCCTCGATCGGGAGGGAAGGACGCAAAAACCTACCAGCCGGTAGGATTCTAAGCTACCATAGCCGTACCCGTCGAGTTTCCCGTTGCCGACCCACGATCGTAATCCTGCGTCCATGGCTGCCCGCCCCGCTCGTCCCCGCATTGCCACCGCCGCCGCCGCGAACGGCGCGGACTCCGCTTCCGTCTGGCGCGAAGGCCGCAAGCGTCTGCGCGACCATGCGGTGAAGCGCGACGCCGTGATCCAGACCGCCGCGCGCGCGTTTCGCGAGAACGGCTTCCACAACACCTCGCTCGATGCGATCGCGGCGCAGCTCGAGGTCACCAAGCCGACGATCTACTACTACGTCGCGAACAAGGAACAGCTGCTGTTCGAGTGCTTCGTCGCCGGGCTGCAGCCGATCCTCACCGCACTTCGCGACCAGAAGACTTCCACGGCACCGGCGCGCGAGCGCCTGAACGCGGTGCTGCGGCAGTACGCGCAAGCGGTGGCGTCGGATTTCGGCTGGTGCCTGGTGCGCGCGGAGCATCAGGACCTGAGCGCGCCGATGAGCTCGCAAGTGCGCGCGCTCAAGGTCGAGATCGATCAGGGCATCCGGCGCCTGCTGAAGGACGGGCACAAGGATGGCTCCATCGCGCCGTGCGACGTCAAGATGACCGCCTTCGCGCTCGCCGGTGCGCTCAACTGGATCCCCCACTGGTATCGCGAGAAGCAGGCGCTGAGCGCCGCGCAGATCGCCGATGCTTTCGTCGCCATCTTCGAAGAGGGCTTGCGGCCGCGCGCCGCGCGCCGCAGCTGAGGAAATCACCATGTCCGATCACAACGTCGTCATCGTCTCCGCACAGCGCACGCCGATCGGTGCGTTCCAGGGCGCGCTTGCGCCTCTCACCGCGCCGCAGCTCGGCGCCGCTGCGGCTCGCGCCGCGCTCGAGAAAGCCGGCGTCGCGCCCGCAGACATCCAGGAGGTGGTGTTCGGCTGCGTACTCTCCGCCGGTCTCGGCCAGGCCCCGGCGCGACAGGCCGCTCTCGGAGCCGGTGTACCCGTCTCGGTGCCGGCCACCACGCTCAACAAGATGTGCGGCTCGGGCCTGAAGGCCGTCATGGTCGCGGCCGATCAGATTCGCACCGGCGACATCGAGATCGCTCTCGCCGGCGGCCTCGAGTCGATGACGAATGCGCCGTACCTCTTGCCGAAAGCGCGCGGCGGCTATCGCATGGGCCACGGCGAAGTGCTCGATCACATGTTCTACGACGGCCTGCAGAGCCCGTTCGACGGCAAGCTGATGGGCTGCTTCGCAGACGCCACCGCCGCGAAATATGGGTTCTCGCGCGCGGACCAGGACGCGTTCGCGGCGGAGTCGGTGCGGCGCGCGCTGCGCGCGGTCGAGGCGGGCGACTTCGACGCGGAGGTCACGCCCGTGACGGTGAAAGGCCGCAAAGGCGAGACGGTCGTCGCGCGCGACGAGACCCCGTTCACCTGCGACATCAACAAGATTCCGTCGCTGAAGCCCGCCTTCGGCAAGGACGGGACCGTGACTGCCGCGAGCTCCTCGTCGATCTCCGACGGCGCCGCGGCCCTGGTGTTGATGCGGGAGAGCACCGCCAAGGCCCGCGGCCTGAAGCCGCTCGCGCGCGTGCTGGCCTATGCAAGCCATGCGCACGAGCCCGAGTGGTTCACCACCGCCCCGGGCGGCGCCATCAAGAAGACGCTCGCGAAGCTCGGATGGAGGCCGCACGATGCCGACCTGTACGAGGTGAACGAAGCGTTCGCGGCCGTCACGATGGCGGCCATGCGCGACGTCGACATCGACGCTGCGCGCATCAACGTGAATGGCGGTGCGTGCGCGCTGGGCCACCCCGTCGGTGCGACGGGCGCGCGCATTCTGACCACGCTGACGCACGCTCTCGCCCGGCGAAGCTTGAAGCGCGGCATCGCCTCGCTCTGCATCGGCGGCGGCGAAGCCGTGGCGCTCGCGATCGAGCGTATCGGGTAAACTCCCCGCGCCATGCCGCAACTCCAGACCGAAATCGATTCGTCCAGCGAGCGTTTTCGGGCCAATCACGCGCGCATGAGCGCGCTGGCGGAGGACCTGCGCAAGCACGTGCAAGTGGCAGCGCTCGGCGGCGGAGAGGATGCGCGGCGCAAGCACACCGCGCGCGGCAAGCTCCTGCCGCGGGAGCGTGTGCAGACGCTCATCGACCCGGGCAGCCCGTTCCTCGAGCTCTCGCCACTTGCCGCGCACGGCATGTACGACGGAGAAGCGCCCGCGGCCGGGCTCATCGCCGGGATCGGCCGCATCCACGGGCGCGAAGCGCTGATCATCGCGAACGACGCGACGGTAAAAGGCGGCACCTATTTCCCGATCACCGTGAAGAAGCACCTGCGCGCCCAGGAAGTGGCGCTCGAGCATGCCCTGCCCTGCGTCTATCTCGTCGACTCGGGCGGCGCGTTTCTGCCGCTGCAGGATGAAGTGTTCCCGGACAAGGAGCACTTCGGCCGCATTTTCTACAATCAGGCGCGCCTCTCCGCACGCGCCATTCCGCAGATCGCGCTGGTGATGGGGAGCTGCACGGCGGGCGGCGCGTACGTGCCGGCGATGTCCGACGAGACGATCATCGTGCGCAATCAAGGCACCATCTTCCTCGGCGGCCCGCCGCTCGTGAAAGCCGCGACGGGAGAAGAGGTCGACGCGGAATCGCTCGGCGGCGGCGACGTGCACACGCGCACATCCGGAGTTGCGGATCACCTTGCCGAGAACGACGCGCACGCGCTCGCCATCGCGCGCTCGATCTTTGCGAGCCTGCCCGCGCGCGGCCCCGGCTGGCTCCAATGCGACGCGCCACGCGAGCCGACGCTCGACCCAGGTGAGCTCTACGGCATCGTCCCGGAAGACACGCGGCAGCCGTTCGACGTGCGCGAGATCATCGGCCGGCTCGTCGATGCCTCCGACTTCCACGAGTTCAAGACGAACTATGGCTCGACGCTCGTGTGCGGGTTCGCGCGCATCTGGGGCGCGCCCGTCGCCATCGTCGCGAACAACGGCATTCTCTTCTCCGAGTCGGCCCTGAAGGGCGCGCACTTCGTGCAGCTCGCGAACCGGCGCGGCATCCCGCTCGTGTTCCTGCAGAACATCACGGGCTTCATGGTCGGCAAGAAGTACGAGAACGCCGGCATCGCGAAGGATGGCGCCAAGATGGTCACCGCGGTGGCGTGCGCCACAGTGCCGAAGCTCACCGTGATCATCGGCGGCTCGTTCGGCGCGGGCAATTACGCGATGTGCGGGCGTGCCTACGGCGCGCGCTTTCTATGGATGTGGCCGAACGCGCGCATCTCCGTCATGGGCGGGGAACAAGCGGCGCAAGTTCTAGCGACCGTGCGCCGCGATGGGCTGCAGGCCCGCGGCGAGCAGTGGCCCGAAGCCGAGCAGCGCAAGTTCATGGACGGAATTCGCAACACCTACGAAACCCAGGGCCATCCCTACTACGCGACCGCGCGACTGTGGGATGACGGCATCATCGACCCGCTGGATACGCGACGGGTGCTCGGTCTCGCGCTGCATGTGGCGGCGCGCGGGCCGGCGCCCGAGCCCGAGCGTTACGGCGTGTTCCGAATGTAAAGAGGACAGGCTATGAAGATTTCAGAAGCACGCGCCGTCGTCACCGGCGGCGCATCCGGGCTCGGCAATGCGGTCGCGCGATTGGTCGTGGCAAGCGGCGGCCGCGTCACCATGCTGGACGTACAGGAGGCTGCGGGTCAGGCCTCGGCCGCCGAGCTCGGACCGGCGGCGAGCTTCGTGAGGTGCGACGTCACGTCCGAGTCGGAAGTGAACGCGGCGATGAACACGGCGCGCGAGCGCATGGGCGGCATCAATCTTCTCGTGAACTGCGCCGGCGTCGTGGGCGCCGGCCGCATGCTCGCGAAGACGGGGCCGATGCCCGGCGAGTTCTTCACCAAGGTCATTCACATCAACCTCATCGGCACGTTCCTGTGCGACAAGGCTGCAGCGGCCATCATGCAGAGCAACGCTCCCGGCCCCGACGGGGATCGCGGTCTGCTGATTCACACGTCATCGGTGGCTGCCTTCGAAGGCCAGATCGGTCAGGTCGCGTATTCAGCCACGAAGGCCGCCGTCGCCGGCATGACGCTGCCGCTGGCGCGCGAGCTGGCGCAGTTCGGCATTCGTGTCATGTCGATTGCGCCCGGCATCTTCCATACGCCGATGGTCAACATGATGACGCCGGAGCTGCAGGCGTCGCTCGCCCAGCAGGTGCCGTTTCCGAAGCGGCTCGGCCGGCCCGAAGAGTACGCGCAGCTCGTCGCGGCCATCTTCGAGAACAACATGCTGAACGGCGAGACCATCCGCCTCGACGGCGCCATCCGCATGGGGCCGAAATAAGGATCGCCCGTGAGCGCCGAGCCGATTCAACGCGACGTCATGGAGTACGACGTGGCCATCGTGGGCGGTGGGCCCGCGGGACTATCGTGCGCGATCCGCCTCAAGCAGTTGAACGCGGAGCTGAACGTCTGCGTGCTCGAGAAAGGCTCGTCGATCGGCGCGCACTCTCTTTCGGGCGCGGTGATCGAGCCCGGCCCGCTCGACGCGCTGATGCCCGAGTGGCGGCAGTCGCCGCCCGCGATCTGCGTACCGGCGAAGCGCGATGAGTTCCGGTTGCTGACGCGCACGGGCAGCATGCGGTTGCCGCTGCCGCCGCAGCTTCACAATCACGGCAATTTCATCACCTCGCTCGGCCTCGTCACGCCGATGCTCGCGCAAAAGGCGGAGTCGCTCGGCGTCGATGTGTTCGCGGGATTCTCGGCCGCAGCGCCGCTCTTCAACGACGACGGGTCGGTCGCCGGCGTGCAGATCGGCGACATGGGCCTCGAGAAGAACGGCGAGCCCGGCCCGAACTTCACGCCCGGTCCCGAGGTCCGCGCGCGCACCACGGTGATCGCGGAGGGCGCACGCGGCAGCATCGCGAAGGTGCTGGTGAAGCGCTTCGCGCTCGACGCGAACTGCGACCCGCAGACCTACGCGCTCGGCATGAAGGAGCTGTGGCAGCTGCCGCAAGGGCGCGGCGAACCGGGCCTCATTCAGCACTCGCTCGGCTGGCCGCTGGATGCCGCGACGTACGGCGGCAGCTTCATCTATCACCTGGACAACGACCGCGTGTACGTAGGCTTCGTCGTCGGGCTCGACTACATCGATCCGCGATTGAAGCCGTTCGAAGCGTTCCAGCAGTTCAAGCATCATCCGCACGTGAAGCCGCTGCTCGAGGGCGCCGAGATCGTCGCGGCGGGCGCACGCACCATCGCGGCCGGCGGGTGGCAGTCGATTCCCAAGCTCGAGATGCCGGGCGCCCTCCTGATCGGCGACTCGGCCGGCGGCGTGAATCTGCCGAAGATCAAAGGCGTTCATCAGGCCATCCGCTCCGGCATGCTCGCGGCGGAGCATCTCGTCGAAACCGGCACGACGGTCGGCTTCGATGCGCGCTGGCGCGCCTCGCCGGGCGGCCAGGAGCTGCGCAAGGTCCGCAACTTCAAGCCCGGGTTCAAGAAGGGCCTGTGGTTCGGCATGGCGAACTCGACGCTCGAGGTCGTGACGGGCGGCCGAACGCCGTGGACTCTGAAGAACGAGCCCGCGGACTACCAGCGTATGAAGCGGCTCGACGAGTACACCTCCCCGGACCGGGGCTGGGTCGAGCGCACGCTGCCGCCGCGCGATCGGCTCGCCTCGGTGTTCCTCGCGTCGACGACGCACGACGAGGCACAGCCTGCGCACCTGAAGATTCTCGACCCGGCGGTGTGCACCGAGCGCTGCACGCGCGAGTACGGCAATCCGTGCCAGAACTTCTGCCCGGCCAACGTCTATGAGATGGTCGACGACGGTGCAGGCAAGCTGCGCCTGCAGATCAACGCAGCGAACTGCGTCCACTGCAAAGCCTGCGACATCAAAGATCCTTATGCGATCATCAACTGGACTACTCCGGAAGGCGGCTCCGGGCCGAACTACCAAACCCTCTAGGCAAAGGCGGTAAGCTAACGGCTTATGGAGCCCATCTGGTCGCCTTCACCCGATCGCATCGCCGCCGCCAATATCACGCGATTCATTCAGTGCGTAAACGCTCGCCGGGGCTTGAAGCTCGCGAGCTACGAGGACCTCTACGACTGGTCCATTCGGCAGCCCGCTGACTTCTGGCCCGAGCTCGCGCGCTTCGCGGACGTGCGCGCGAGCTGGGGCGAGGGCCCGGCGATCGAGAACCCGGACCGCATGCCCGGCGCGCGCTTCTTCCCTGCGGCGCGCCTGAGTTTCGCCGAAAACCTGCTGCGCTTCCGCGATCGCCAGCCCGCCATCGTATTCCGCAACGAACGGGGCTGCCGCCGCGAGATGTCCTATCTCGAGCTGCACGAAGAGGTGGCGCGCATCGCCGCCGGGCTGCGCGCCGCGGGCGTCGTGCCGGGCGACCGCGTCGCCGGCTTCATGCCGAATCTGCCCGAGACGATCGTCGCGATGCTCGCGACGGTGAGCCTCGGCGCGATCTGGTCCTCGTGCTCGCCGGACTTCGGCCTGCGCGGGGTGCTCGATCGCTTCGGGCAGATCGCGCCGAAAGTGCTGGTCACCGCGGACGGCTACTTCTACGGTGGCAAGACGCTCGACTCGCTCGGCGAGATGGCGCAGGTCCTCGCGCAGATTACGAGCATCCGCAAGGTGCTGGTCGTCGGCTACGTGCACGCCGATCCGGATCTGCAGAAGCTCGGTCCCGCCGGAGCGGGCATCGCGGTTCACTGGAGCCAGTTCGGCATGCGCGGCGCGCCGCTCGAGCTGCCGCAATTCCCGTTCAATCATCCGATCTACATCCTGTACTCGTCGGGCACGACCGGCGTTCCCAAGTGCATCGTGCACGGAGCCGGCGGCACGCTGCTCCAGCATCAGAAGGAGCATCTGCTCCACACGGACATTCAGCGCACCGATCGCGTCTTCTACTTCACGACGTGCGGCTGGATGATGTGGAACTGGCTGGCGAGCGTGCTCGCGACGGGCGCGACGATCGTGCTGTACGAAGGCTCGCCCTTCCATCCCGAGCCGGGCTCGCTCTGGCAGATGGCCGATCAGGAAAAGCTGAACGTCTTCGGCACGAGCGCGAAATTCATCTCGGCCACCGCGAAGAGCAGCTTCGATCCCGCCAGCCAGCTGCACCTCACGGCACTGCGCACCATTCTGTCGACGGGCTCCCCGCTCCTGCCCGAGAGCTACGACTACGTGTATCAGCACGTCAAAGGCGACGTGCTGCTCGCGTCGATCTCCGGCGGAACGGACATCCTGTCCTGCTTCGCGCTCGGCAATCCCGTGAAGCCGGTGTATCGCGGCGAGCTGCAATCGCGCGGTCTCGGCATGAAGGTGGAAGTGTGGAACGACGAAGGCCGGCCGGTGCGCGGCGAGCGAGGCGAGCTCGTCTGCACGGCGCCGTTTCCGTCGATGCCGGTGGGATTCTGGAACGACCCGGACGGGAAGAAGTATCACGCGGCGTACTTCGAGCGTTTTCCGAACGTGTGGCACCACGGCGATTACGCGACGCTCACGGAGCACGACGGCCTCATCATCCATGGCCGCTCCGACGCGGTGCTGAACCCCGGCGGCGTGCGCATCGGCACGGCGGAGATCTATGCGGTCGTCGAGAGCATGGACGAAGTGGCGGAAGCGCTCGCCGTCGGACAGGACTGGAAGGGTGACGTGCGCGTCATTCTCTTCGTGCGCTTGAAGCCCGGCGTGACGCTCGATGAGCCGCTGCGGAAAAAGATTCGGGATGCCATCCGCGCCGGCACCACACCGCGCCACGTGCCGGCGAAGGTGATCGCCGTGCCGGACATGCCGCGCACGCTGAGCGGCAAGATCACCGAGCTCGCCGTGCGCAACGTCATTCACGGGCTGCCCGTGAAGAACGTGGATTCGCTCGCCAATCCGCAGGCGCTCGAGCACTTCCGCAATCTCGCGGAGCTCGAGACCTGAACGTCCGGACCACCGCCAAGCGAAGCCGAAGGTAGTGCGAACCCAAGAGTCGGCAGCGCCATCCGATGGCTTACGCGTCGCGTACGAGCGCGCGCTCGAGGAGCGCGGCTTTCGCAGAGATCCTGCGCAGCTCGTGGCGATTGACGCGCTCGAAGATGTTCGCACTCGGCTGATCGGCGCCGGGGCTGCAGCGCCCTCCGGCGCTGCGCGCCTGCTCGCCCGGCTCGGTCTGGCGCGCCGGCCGCACGCGGAGCGCGGCCTCTATTTGTGGGGCGGCGTCGGACGCGGGAAGACGTGGCTCATGGACCTCTTCTTCCATAGCCTGCCGTTCGCCGAGAAGCGTCGCCGCCACTTTCACCGCTTCATGTACGACGTGCACGCGCAGCTGAAGAAGCTGCGCGATCAGCAGGCGCCGCTCGAGCAGGTCGCGGAGAACATCGCCCGCGACACGCGCGTCATCTGCTTCGACGAATTCTTCGTGACGGACATCGCCGACGCGATGATTCTCGGTACGCTCTTCGACGGCTTGTTCCGTCGTGGCGTGACGCTCGTCGCGACCTCCAACGTGCCGCCCAAGGATCTCTACAAGAACGGGCTGCAGCGCGCGCGCTTCCTGCCCGCGATCGCCCTGCTCGAGCGCAACACGCGCGTGCTCGCCGTCGATGGCGGCACCGACTATCGCTTGCGCCAGCTCACTCGCGCCGGCACGTACCTGCAATCCGCCGCGCCGGACACGCCGCATCGCCTGGCCGCCCTGTTCGCGGAGCTTGCGGACGGCGAGGGCTACGCGACGAGCACGTCACTCGAGAGCAGCGAGATCGACAGTGACCTCGACAGCCGGTACGCGCAGGCGAGCGGTTCGACGGGCGCGCGCGTGACTGTCGGCGCGCGCGAGCCAGCGATCGCTCGACCCACCGCGACGATCGAAGTCGAAGGCCGCTCGATTCCCGTCGTGCAGGAGAGCGCCAACGCCATCTGGTTCGACTTCGAAGCGCTCTGCGAAGGCCCCCGCAGCCAGAACGACTACATCGAGATCGCCCGCAACTACCAATCCGTCATCGTCGAAAACGTCCCGCAGCTGACCGCGCAGCGCGAGAACGCGGCCCGCCGCTTCATCGCGCTGGTCGACGAGCTCTACGACCACAACGTCAATCTCATCGTGTCGGCGGCGGCGGCACCCCACGAGCTCTATCGCGGCGAGCGCCTCGCCTTCGAATTCCAGCGCACGGTGAGTCGGCTGATCGAGATGCAGACCGAGGAATATCTCGCGCGCGAACATCGCGCCTGAGCCCGGCACGGCGCGGTCCCGGCTGGAACTCGGCCGCGCCGAACGTTACGGATGAAACTACCGTTGCATTCGACGCCGCGGCCGCCCGGTCCCGTGCAATGACCCGTGCATTCGCGCGTAAGTGACCGCCGCTGCTGCGAAACGGTCATGTATAATCGCGCGCCGCGTGAGGGGCACACGTTGAAAACCGTCGCTGAATTCGAGATCCAGTATCACCAGTTTCTCGACGCGGAAGGCCGCCCCGCCGGGCCGCTCCCCGAGTTCGCCCGCAATCCCGACGAGCTGTTGAAGATGTACCGCCTCATGACGCTGGTGCGCATCTTCGATACCAAGTCCATCAATCTGCAGCGCACGGGCAAGCTCGGCACCTACGCCTCGTGCCTCGGCCACGAGGCGACGCACGTCGGCGTCGGCGCGGCGATGCGGCCGGACGATGTGCTGGTCCCCGTCTATCGCGAGTACGGCGCGCAGTTCTGGCGCGGCGTGAAGATCTCGAACGTGCTGCTCTACTGGGGCGGCGATGAGCGCGGCAGCGACTTTGGTCCCGGCCACCCCGACTTCGCGTGGTGTGTGCCGATCGGCTCGCAGATGCTGCACGCCGCGGGCGCCGCGATGGCCTTCAAGGTTCGCGGCGAGCAGCGCTGCGCGGTCGCGTTCATCGGCGACGGCGGCACCTCGCAGGGCGCGTTCTACGAAGCGCTGAATCTCGCCGGTGCCCGCTCGCTGCCGGCCGTGTTCGTCATCGTCAACAACAAGTGGGCGATCTCGGTGCCCATCGAGGAGCAGACGGCCACGCGCACCCTCGCGCAGAAAGCCATCGCCGCCGGCATTCCCGGCGTGCAGGTCGATGGCAACGACGTCATCGCCGTGCGCCACATCGTGAGCGAAGCGCTGGCGAGCGCCCGGCGCGGCGAAGGCCCCACGCTCATCGAAGCGGTCACCTATCGCCTGAGCGATCACACGACCGCGGACGACGCGAGCCGCTATCGGCGCGAGAAGGAAGTGAAGGACGCCTGGCGTACGGAGCCGCTGCTGCGCCTGCGTGCGTACCTCACGAACGCGGGCCACTGGGACGAGAAACGCGAAGAGGAATTGAAGGCCGAGTGCGCGAAGCAGATCGACGCCGCCGTCGAGGAATATCTGCACACGCCGAAGCAAGACACCGACAGCATGTTCAACTTCCTGTTCGCCCGCCTGCCGAAGAGCACCGTGCAGCAGCGCGAGCTCGCCAAGCGGTACGCCGCGTCCGGCGGACACTGAAGAACAAAGAACGGCTCATGGCCAAAGTGACGATGATCGAAGCCATCAACCGCGCACACGCGTGGGAGCTGGCGCACGACCCGACCGTCGTGGTCCTCGGCGAGGACGTCGGCGTGAACGGCGGCGTGTTCCGCGCCACCGCCGGCCTGCAGGAGAAGTTCGGCAAGCATCGCGTGCAGGACACGCCGCTGGCCGAAGGCATGATCGCCGGCATGTCGATCGGCATGGCGAGCCAGGGGCTGCGGCCGGTCGCGGAGATCCAGTTCATGGGATTCATCTATCCCGCCATGGATCAGATCGCGAACCACATGGCCCGCATGCGCCATCGCACGCGCGGCCGGATCACGTGTCCGGTCGTCGTCCGCATGCCTCACGGCGGCGGCATTCACGCGCCGGAGCATCACTCGGAGAGCCTGGAAGCGATGCTCGCGCACCATCCCGGTCTGCGAGTCGTGTGCCCTTCCTCGCCGGCGCGCGCGTACGGGCTGCTGCTCGCCGCGATCCGCGATCCGGACCCGGTCATGTTCCTCGAGCCCGTGCGGCTCTATCGCCTCGTGCGTCAGGAAGTGGCCGACGATGGGCAGGCGCTGCCGCTCGATGTGTGCTTCCGCCTGCGCGAAGGCTCCGACGTCACGATCGTGACGTGGGGCGCAATGACCTTCGAGGTGATGCGCGCCGCCGAGCAGCTGCAGAAGGACGGCGTGAGCTGCGAAGTCATCGATCTCGCCACGATCTCGCCCATCGACCACGACACCATTCTCGAATCCGTCGCCAAGACGGGCCGGCTCGTCATCGTGCACGAAGCGCCGCGCAACTGCGGCGTGGGCGCGGAAATTGCGGCGACGGTCGCGGAGCACGGTCTGTACGACCTGCAGGCGCCCATCAAGCGCGTTACCGGATACGACACGATCATGCCGCTGTTCCGGCTCGAGTACGACTACATTCCGAGCGTCGCCCGCATCGTCGACGCCGTACGTGACACGCTCGCCGAATAACGGCGGTTGACCGCCTACGGAGGGACTCTCGATGACGACCTTCAATCTCCCCGATCTCGGCGAAGGCCTGGCGGAGGCCGAAATCGTTCGCTGGCACGTGAAGGTGGGCGACAGCGTGAAGGTCGACCAGCCGATGGTGGCGGTGGAAACCGCGAAGGCCGTCGTCGAGGTACCCTCGCCCTACTCCGGCGTCATCACCAAGCTGCACGGCAAACCCGGCGACGTGGTGGCGACCGGCGCGCCGCTCGTCGAGTTCGAGTTGCAGGGAGCCGCCGGCACGGCGCCGGCACCGGAGCGCGGCGCACCTGCCGCTGCCAAGTCGGCTCCGCCTGCGAAGAAGGCCGACCCGCGCGCGCCGGACGATTCGGGCACGGTCGTCGGCAGCATGCCGACGAGCGACGATGAGCTCGTCGAGACCGCGGTCGCCGGCAGCGACATCGCGTCGCCTCGCGAGCGCGTGCGTGCGGCCCCGGCGGTGCGTGCGCTCGCGAAGCGCCTCGGCGTCGATCTCACGACCGTGCGCGGCACCGGCCGCGGCGGGCTCATCACCGTCGACGATGTGATGACGACCTCCGGTCCGACCTCCATGCACACGGCCGCGACCGTCACCGCACTCAAGTCGTCGCCCGCACCGCGCGGCGCTCCCGCGGAAGCGCCGCCGAGCGGCGAGCCCGAGAAGTTGCGCGGCCTGCGGCGCGCCATGCACCAGAGCATGAGCCTTGCGCGCGACAACGTCATGAACTGCACGCTCTTCGACGACGCGGACCTGCACGCCTGGGGCAAAGGCGAAGACTTCACGATCCGTTTGCTGCGCGCGATCGGCGCCGCGGCGACGGCGGTCCCGGCGCTGAACGCGTGGTACGACGGCGAGAACCAGAGCCGCCGCCTCATGCAACGGGTCGACGTGGCGATGGCCGTCGACACGCCCGAAGGTCTGCTCGTGCCGGTCGTGCGTGATGTCGCCAGGCGCTCCGCAGCGGAGCTGCGCGCGGATGTCGATCGGTTGAAGCGCGGCGCTCGCGACCGCACCGTCGCGCCGGAGGACCTGCGCGATTTCACCTTCATGCTCTCGAACTTCGGCATGATCGCCGGCCGCTATGCCACGCCCGTCGTCGTGCCGCCCGCCGTCGCCATTCTCGGCGCCGGCAAGCTGAGCCACGATGTCGTCGCGGTGATGGGCGGGATCGAAGCGCATCTGCGCATGCCGCTGTCGCTGACCTTCGATCATCGCTGCGTCACCGGCGGCGAAGCTGCCCGCTTCCTGGCGGCCGTGATCCAAGATCTCGAGCGAGCGAGCTAGACGATGCGTGCACCGGTGTCGTCGGAAAGCGCAGAGATCCTGTCGAACATCCCCGCGGCGCGCGTCAAGCAGATCGAACGCATCGTCGCCGCGGCACGCGGGCGCACCGCCGGCATATCGCCGCAGCTGCGGCGCCGCTTCCTGCGGGCTTACTTCCGCGGTGTCGGCGAAGAAGACCTGAAGCAACGCGAGCCCGCGTCGTTCGCCGCCGTAGCGCTACGCCATCTGGAAGAAGGCCGCGTGCGCCAGGCGCGCCACGCGCACGTCGAAGTCTTCAATCCGGACGAGAAGCGCGACGGCTTCACGTCGCCGCACACGGTCGTCCTCATCGTCACCGACGACATGCCGTTCCTCGTCGACTCGGTCGGCATCGTCTTCGGCCAGGCCGAAGTGGCGATGCATACGATCATTCATCCGGTGCTCTCCGTCTGGCGCGACCGCCGCGGGCGTCTGCTCGAAGTCGCGACGAACGACGAGGCGGCCGCCGAGTCCTGGCAGTTCTACGAGATCGACCGCCAGACCGATCCCGCGCGGCTCGAGGCGATCAAGCAGAAGCTCGAAGCGACGCTCGCGGATGTGCGCGTCGCCGTGGAAGACTGGATGCCCATCCGCGAGCGCGTGCGCGCGCTCAGCGCGGATCTCAAGAACGATCCGCCGCCGCTTCCGGCCGAAGAAGTGCGCGAGGCGCGCGAGCTGCTCGACTGGATGGAATCGCGCCACTTCGTGTTCCTCGGCTACCGGTACTACAAGCTGCAACGCGGCGCCTCGCACGACAAGCTCGTGCCGGACAGCCGCACGGGCCTCGGCATCCTGCGCGACTCGCGGCATCTGTCGCACGGCATCGTGCGCACATCGCCCACCGACGGCCAGCCGGGGCATCGCAGCGGCGCGACGATCATTCGCGGTGACATACGCGCTCATGCGCGTGAGCGCGAGCTGCTGATCCTGACGAAAGCGAATTCCAAGTCGACGGTGCACCGGGGCAACTACCTCGACTACGTCGGCGTGAAGAGCTTCGGTCCGCAAGGCGAAGTCACCGGCGAACACCGCTTCCTCGGCCTCTGGACTTCGACCGCCTACTTCAGCAGCCCGCGCGACATTCCGGTGCTGCGGCAGAAAGTACAACGTGTGGTCGACAGCTTCGCGCTCGATCCGGCGAGCCATGACGCCAAGGCGGTGCTCAATGTGCTCGAAACGTATCCGCGCGATGAGCTGTTCCAGGCGAGCGTCGCCGATCTGATTCGCATCGTGCGCGGTGTCGTGAACCTCTACGAGCGGCGCACGGTGCGACTGCTCGCGCGGCGCGATCCGTACCATCGCTTCTACTCCTGCCTCATCTACGTGCCTCGCGACCGGTACAACACCGAAGTGCGCCAACGCATCGAGCAGATCGTGCTCGAGGGCTTCGACGGCAAGAGCATCGAGTCGCAGGTGCAGATCTCGGAATCGAATCACGCGCGCGTCCACGTCGTCGTGCGCACCGACCCGAACGAGCGGCGCAAGGTCGATTTCGACGCCATCGAGAAGCGCATCGCCGCCGCTGCCACGTCGTGGAACGACGGGCTGCGCGCCGTGCTGGTCGAGCGGCAGGACGAAGCCACCGCGCTGGCGCTCGCGGCGCGCTATCGGCGCGCGTTTCCGTTGGCGTACGAGGAGGACGTCGAGCCCGCCGATGCGCTCGAGGACCTCGCGGACCTCGAGGCGCTGCGCACGCAGCCCGATCAAATCCGCTTGAATCTGCACCGCCCGGCGAAGCAAAAGCCGGAGCGCGTGCACCTGAAGATCCTGAAGCTCGGCGAGCCGGTCTCCATCTCGGACCTGCTGCCGATGCTCGAGAATTTCGGGCTGCGCGTCATCGCCGAGCGGCCTTACGAGCTCGCATGGCCCGAGGGCGGCGCCGCCTGGATCCAGGACTTCGAGCTCGAGCATCGCGAGAAGCTGAAAGTCGACATCGCACGCGTCGAAGGCATGTTCCGCGAAGCGCTGCTCGCCATCTGGCGCGGCGAGGTCGAGAACGACGGCTTCAATCGCCTGTTGCTCGCGGCGGGCCTGAGCGCGCGCGAGATCGTGATTCTGCGCGCCTACTGCCGCTACCTGCTGCAAACCGGCGTGCCGTTCAGTCAGGCCTACATGGAGCGGACGCTGGCCGGCAACGCGGGCATCGCGCGCAATCTGGTGCGCATGTTCGAGCTCATGTTCGATCCGGGCACGGGCGGCGGCCGCAAGACCGCCGGGCGCGTCGAGAAGCTGGCCGACTCCATCCGGAAGGCCCTCGATTCGGTCACGAGCCTCGACGAGGACCGCATCCTCCGCGCGTATCTCACGCTCGTGCAGGCGACGCTCCGCACGAACTTCTATCAGCAGGATGCGGCGGGTAAGTCGAAGAGCTACGTGTCGTTCAAGCTCGACCCGCAGCGCATTCCCGATCTACCGCTGCCGCGGCCGAAATTCGAGATCTTCGTCTACAGTCCGCGCGTCGAGGGCGTGCACCTGCGCATGGGCTACGTCGCGCGCGGCGGGATCCGCTGGTCCGACCGGCGCGAGGATTTCCGCACGGAAATCCTCGGGCTGATGAAGGCGCAGAACGTGAAGAACACCGTCATCGTGCCGGTCGGCGCGAAGGGCGGGTTCGTGCCGAAGCGCATCCCACCGGGCGCCTCCCGTGAGGTCGTGCAGGCCGAAGGCGTGGACTGTTACCGCACTTTCATCCGCGGCTTGCTCGATGTGACCGACAACATCGTGAACGGCAGGATCGCGCCGCCGCCGCGCGTCGTGCGCAAGGACGGCGACGACGCGTATCTCGTGGTCGCGGCCGACAAGGGCACGGCGACGTTCTCCGACATCGCGAACGCGATCTCGCTGGAGTACGGCTTCTGGCTCGGCGATGCGTTCGCCTCCGGCGGCTCGGCGGGCTACGACCACAAGAAGATGGGGATCACCGCGCGCGGCGCGTGGGAATCGGTGAAGCGGCATTTCCGCGAGATCGGCCTCGATACGCAGACGCAGGATTTCACGGCGATCGGCATCGGCGACATGTCGGGCGATGTGTTCGGCAACGGCATGCTGCTGTCGCGCCACCTGCGCCTGCTCGCCGCGTTCGATCATCGACACATCTTCCTCGACCCCGCGCCCGATGCGGCGGTGAGCTACGGCGAGCGCGAACGGCTCTTCAATCTGCCGCGCTCCTCGTGGGACGATTACGACCGCAAGAAGCTCTCGCGCGGCGGCGGCGTGTACGCGCGCACGTTGAAGTCGATCACCCTCTCCCCGCAAGCGCAGGCGATGCTCGGCCTCGAAAGCCCGACCGCGACGCCGAACGAGGTGCTGCGCGCGATCCTGCTGATGCCGGCAGACCTCCTGTGGAACGGCGGCATCGGTACATACGTGAAGGCCACCGACGAATCAAATAACGAAGTCGGCGATCGCGCGAACGACGCCATTCGCGTGAACGGCGCGCAGCTGCGCGTGAAGGTGGTCGGCGAAGGCGGCAACCTCGGCTTCTCGCAGCGCGGGCGTGTCGAGTACGCGATGGCCGGCGGCCGCATCAACACCGACTTCATCGACAACTCCGCCGGCGTGAACACCTCCGACGTCGAGGTGAACATCAAGATTCTGCTGAACCCGCTCATGGATAGCGGCAAGCTCACGCGCGGCGAGCGCAACAAGCTGCTCGCGCGCATGACGAACGAAGTTGCGACGCTCGTTCTGCGCAACAACTATCTGCAGAGTCAGGCGCTGTCGATCCTCGAGACGCAAGCGGCGGCGCGCGTTGCGGAGTATCAGCATCTCATTCGCTCGCTCGAGCGCACGGGCGAGCTCAATCGCGCGATCGAGTTCCTGCCGACTGACGAAGAGTTGGCGGAGCGGCGCAAGCGCGGCGTCGGGCTCTCACGACCGGAGCTGGCCGTGGTGCTCGCGTACAGCAAGATTTGGCTGAGCAATCACCTGCTCGCTTCGGACGTGCCGGAAGACCCGTATCTTTCCCTCGAGCTGGACCGCTATTTCCCCGCGCCGGTGCGGGTGCGCTTCCCGCGCGCGATTGCGCGGCATCGCTTGCGCCGCGAGATCATCGCGACGGCGACGACCAACAGTCTCGTGAATCGCATGGGTCCGACGTTCGTGCCGCGCACGCAGGAGGAAACGGGCGCGGAACCCGCGGAGATCGCCCGCGCCTACACCGCCGCGCGCGAGATCTTCGACATGCGCAAACTGTAAACACGCATCGAAACGCTCGACAACAAAATCACGGCACAACTCCAGTACAGCATGATGTACCAGACGAGCCGCCTCCTGCGGCACGTCACGTACTGGCTGCTGCTGCATCGGCGACGCGAGCTGCACGTCGATACCGCGGTGAAAGAATTCCGTCGCGGCGTGCGCGAGCTCGAGGCCGAGATCGCTCAGGTGCTCGTCGGCATGGATCGCGAGAAGTTCGAAAAAGTGCGCAAGGCGCACATCGATGCGGGTGCGCCCGCCGACCTGGCCGCGCGCGTCGCGAGCCTCGACGCGGACAACGCCGCGCTCGATATCGTGGAGTTGGCGACGAAGTTTCGAACGCGCGTCATCGAAGCGGCGCGGATTTACTTCGAAGTCGGCGCACGGATCGGGCTCGACTGGTTGCGCAACCAGGTGGAGCAGCTCTCGGTGGATGGGCCGTGGCAGGCCGTTGCACGCACGGGCCTGCGCGACAGCGCCTTGCGCATTCATCGGCGGCTCGCCGAGCGTGTGCTCGCGCGCGAGGAGCGTGGCACCGCGCAAGCTCGCGTGGCCTCCTGGATCGCCGCCGCCGGTGAAGAGCTCACGCACTGGCAGCGGACACTCGCCGACATGCGCACAGCCGGAGCCGCGGACTTCGCAACACTGACCGTGGGTGTCGAGACGGTTCGCAAGCTCGCCGATTGAGCGTGTTCGCCTGTCGAGCGTAACCGACAGGCGACATAAATCCTCCCGACCACAATCGACACAGGTGGGTGGCGGCCGGCCTGTGCTATAAAACGCGCGCTCACGAATTCATGGAGGCGTCCGCGTGCCCGGAAAACTCATTCTCGTCCGCCACGGCCAGAGCGTTTGGAACGTCGACAATCTCTTCACCGGGTGGCACGACGTCGATCTGTCTGAACAGGGCAAACGCGAGGCCGCCGACGCCGCCAAGCAGATCATGGCGGAGAAGCTCAGCATCGACCTGTGCTTCACGTCGGTGCTGAAGCGCGCGATCCGCACGCTCTGGATCATCATGGACGAGATGGATCGGATGTGGCTGCCCGTCGAGCGCTCGTGGCGCTTGAACGAGCGCCACTACGGGGCGCTGCAAGGGCTGAACAAGGCGCAGACCGTGGAAAAGCACGGCGAAGCGCAGGTGAAGATCTGGCGCAGGAGCTACGACATTCCGCCGCCGCCCCTGAGCATCGACGATCCGCGGCATCCGCGTTTCGACATCCGCTATGCCGGCATCGATCTGAAGCTGCTCCCCGCGACGGAGTCGCTGAAAGATACGCTCGCGCGTGTGCAGCCGTACTGGCAGAGCCGCATCGCTCCCGAGCTGCGATCCGGACGCAACTGCATGGTCGTCGCGCACGGCAACAGCTTGCGCGCGATGGTGAAGATGCTGGACAACGTGTCGGACGCGGAGATCACGGAGCTCAACATTCCGACGGGCGTGCCGCTCCTGTACGAGCTCGATCAGGAGCTGAAGCCCCTGGGACATCGCTACCTGGGCGACCCCGAAGCCATTGCCGCTGCCGCGGAAGCGGTTCGGCGGCAGACGGAGAAGCGCTGAAACGCAACGGCTCGCGTGCGTCACGCGGAGCGCCGCGAAGCGCACACCAGCCTGCGCTCACCCGGCCTTGGTGCTCCACCCGTCATAGCGCCCGCGATTGGCCCCGGCGAGCTCGCGAAACTGCCGCGTGAGCTCGCGCATCTCGGCCGCGTGCACGCGCATCGTCTTCGAACCGTGCACGCTGAACGGAAACTCGCCGCCATCGGGCACCGCCTTGACGTCGACGCGAAAGCCATGCGATTCGAGCACTTTGTTGACCGCGGCGCAGGCCGCATCGTCCGGCAGCGCGAAGAAGAAATCGACCTCGTGATCCTTGAACGGGTCCATGCCCCGCGCCCGCAGCTGGGCGATGAGCTTCGTGTCGAAATCCTGCCCGTGCGCCTCGCGCCCTTTGCGCACGCTCTGAATGAGCTTGAAGATCACCGCCGCGCCGGCGAGCGCGACGAACAGCAGAAACCAGCTCAATGGAACTCCGGCTTGCGCTTTTCGAGAAACGCCGCGATGCCTTCCTGACCTTCTTCCGTCCCGGCGCGCATCGCGATGGCCTGGCTCTCCAGCACCATCTGCGACTCGAGCGGACCGAGTGAAGTGGCCATCAAGCGTTTGGTCTGCCCGAGAGCCCCTTTCGGACCGGCCGCGAGCTGCTCGCCCATCTGCAGCGCTGCGTCGAGCAGCTGAGCGTCCGGCACCGCGCGATTCACGAGGCCCCAGCTCACCGCCTCGTTCGCATCGATCGTGCGATTCAGCAGGAACAGCTCCATCGCGCGTTTGGCGCCTACCGCACGCGGCAGCAGGAACGAGGTGCTCGCATCGGGCGTGAGCCCGACGGACGTGTACGCGAGATTGAACTTCGCGCCGGCGGCGCAGATCGCAAGATCCGCCATGGCGACGAGCCCGACGCCCGCGCCCGCGGCCGTGCCGTTCACCGCCGCGATCACCGGCGCGTCCATCCGCACGAAGTGCGAGATCGCCTCGTGCAGGTAGGTCGTGAGCTCGCGGATGTAGGCATCCGCGCCCTTGCCCTTGCCCCTCATCGCGCGCAGATCGCCGCCGAAGCAGAAGTTCTTGCCCGCGCCGGTCAATACGACCGCACGCACGGCCGGATTGCGGCCGCAGGTCATCGCAGCGGCGAGCAAATCCATCGCCATCTGCAGGTTCAACGTGTTCGAGGCATCCGGACGATTCAGCGTAACGACGGTAACGGCGCCGCGAGATTCGACCTGGACCGTCGGTGCTGACATGTCGGCTTTCCTTATTCGTCGGGGGCGATGGTGACGCGCAGCCCCTCGAGCGCCGGCGTGAACTCGATCTGGCAAGACAGGCGCGATCGTTCGGTGTAGTGCGAGAGCTCGTTCAGCAGCTCGCGCTCGTCCGATTGCGGCGGCGGAAGCTTGTCCACCCAGTCGGGATCGATGTACACGTGGCACGTGGCGCACGAGCACATGCCGCCGCAGATGGCCGCGACGCCGTAGTCGAGCTCGCGAAGGGTTTCCATGACTTTGAGCCCAGTCCTGGCCTCCACTTCGTGCTCCACGCCGTCCCGATCGACCACCTTCAACAACGCCATTCACCTGCTCCAGACGCGCACTTTTGGGGGCCCGCGCCCGAAAGGAGCGCGGAAGCGCGCTAGTCTGCCGATGTCGGCCGCGCCGCGCCAGCCTGGTCAGGATTTCGCCTGCGTTACCCGAGTCGCGCGCGCAACTCCTGCTCGGCGAGAGCGGCGGCCGGCGTCGGGGTCATCCCCGCCAATCGGCGGGATCGATACCAGAAATAACTGAGCAGAATGAAGAGCCAGGTCGCCTGGCGCAGCATCTCCGGCGTGGCCACCGCCGCGAGCCCGGACGCATCGAGCAGCGCGTCGGCGTACACCGCCGCTTGGGGGTAATAGGCCAGGATACAGGCCAGATCGAACAGAGGATCGGCGACGGCCGCGTACTCCCAGTCGAGCAGGTAGAGCCGTTCCGCGCCGATGAGGTTCGAATGGTAGAGGTCGTTGTGGACCAGCCCTTTCGCCCGCTCCTGAGTGCCGGACTCGGCGAGCGCGATCTCCGCCTGCCGCATGAGCCGCGCAAGCCAGCCGCGCTCGTCGGGTGCCGCCGCGGCCAGCCTCTCGTAGTGCGCAGCGAGCACGGCCGGAATGTCGAAGCGCTCCACCGGCGGCGGTGCGAGCGAGTGCAGCGAGTACAGGGCAGCGGCGAGGCGCGTCAGACGATCCGGCCGCGCAAAGTCTTGCGCGCTCCAGACCGGTCCCGAGATGAACTCCATCACCATGAAGCGGTGGTCCGGGTCGACATGCACCAGCGCCGGGGCGAGCCCCGCGGCCGCCGCGGCCGCGTGTAGCTGCGCTTCACGCTCATGATTCGCGCCGAGCGTGTGTGCCAGCGGATCGTGCAGCCGGACGACGAAGCGGCCCGCACCGGTATCCACCCGGAAGCTCGTGTTGACCGTGCCGCCGTAGAGTCGGGCCGCGCGCGCGGTGAGCCCGCCGCTCGCGTAGCCCGGTACGTGCTCGAGCACGTACTCCGGGATCAGGTCGCTTGCGCGTGCGCGCGCCAGGTCTTGAACCATGACACGAATCCGAGGGCTGCCACGACGAGATAGGCCGCGAACAGGAGCGCGACGAACATCAGCCCCTGTGCCGCGAAAAGAAACATCGAGATCGCATCGAACACCATGAAGTACAGCCAGTTCTCGAGCTTCACCCGCGCGGCGAGCCACGTTGCGAACAAGCTGCCCCACGTCGTGAACGAGTCGAGGAAGGGCCACGCCGCCTGCGTCTGGCCGGCAAGCAGCCGTGACGAGATGAAGCTCACGAGCAGAATGCCGGCGCAGGCCAATGCGTGTGTCCGCAGCGGCAATGTCGACACCGCGCGTGTCGCGGCACCTTCGTCCTTCGACCAGTGCCAGAACCCGTAGGCGCCCATCGCCACGTAGTACCCCTGCAGCGCAGCCTGCATCGGCAAGCGGGCATTCCACGCCAGCACGACCAAGATCGCGGAGCCGAGACCGCCCGCCGCCCACGCCCACCGCAACCGCTTCACGGCAAGGACGGAGTACAGGAACCCGAGCACCACCGAGATGCCTTCGGCGGGCGATGTGGCCGCGAGCCCCGCGAGGATCGACTCGATCACGCAGGCGGGCTCAGCGGCCCGAGCACCTTCATGACGAACACCGCCTTCGCGTTGTTGGCGAACGTCGTGCGAATCTCGCGCACCAGCGCGCCGAACACATCGTCGTATTCGCCGAACACTTGCGTGCTCATGCTGTTGGTCACGACTTTCAAGCGCGCACCGAGATTCAGGCGATCGATGAAGTCCTGAATCGGCGGAATGAAGTCCGCGTTGAGGGGATACAGACTGATTTCGACACCGATTTCCATGGGCTTCACCGGAACGAGTAGTGGAAGGTCACGCCGATCTGCCGCGGGTCGCCGCGCTGAATGTAGAGCTTGTTCGGAAAGTCGGGCGGCTCGTTCCCGAAGAAGAAGCCGCGCACCGCATACACCCGGTCGAACACGTTGCGGCCCCACAGATACGCGGACCAGCGTTCCGCCTCGTAGCCCGCCTGCAGATTGGTGAGCACGTAGGAGTTGGAGCGCGTGTCGTTGGGCGGCACGTCGAAATAGAACGAATCGAGCGCGGTGAGCTCGGCGCGCGCCGTCCACCCGCGCGGGTGGTGCCATCCGAGGCCTAGCGCGGCCTGATAGTGCGGCGCGTGGGCCTGATCGCGGTCCGGCACCTGCAGGTCGCCCGGGTTGTAATCGAGCAAGCGCGTGCGCAACAGTCCGAGCGATGCATTCACATCCCAGCGCTCCGTGATCTGCCAGCGCAAGGTCGACTCGACCCCGTAGTTGTAGCCCGCCGAGGCGTTGTCCGTGAAGAACACGAAGCTGTTCGGATCGGACTTGTCGAGCTGATCGCCGGTACGCACCTGAATGTCCCGCCGCCGCATGTAGAACACGGAGGTGTCGGTGTAGAGCCGGCCGTCGAGCCAACGCTGCTTCAGCCCGACCTCGTAGCTCCACAGGTACTCGGGCTGGAACTCCAGGCGATCCTGCGGCACGCGTCCGAGATTGAACCCGCCGGCCTTGTAGCCGCGCGAGATGGAGGCGTAGTACATGCTCGTGTCGGAGTAGTCGAAGCTCAAAGACACGGCGCCGCCGAGCATCGTGTCGCGCGAATCGAGGTCGGACACGCGCGGCTCGCTCTGCCACACGCCGCTGTCGCGATAGTCGGCGTCCCGCCGCTCCGCGCGCAGGCCGGCGGTCCAGCGAAGGCGTTCGGTGATGCGCCCATCGAGCTGCCCGAAAAGCGCCGCGTTCGTGGCCTGATAGCGGCTCGTGAGGAAATCGTCGAGCGACCCGCTGGAGTCGGGATCGAACGGGTCCACGTACACGCCGACGCTGGTGTCGTGGCCATCCTCGGTCATGTGCAGCCCGTAGACGCCGACGAGCCAAGCGACATCACCAACGTTGCGCGCCTCGGGCGAGGCGAAGCGCACCTCGAGACTGCCTGTCGTGCGGTCGCGGTCCGACCGCGCGAAGAAATCGTAGGTGTACGGCGCCCACAGTTCAGCATTGCCCCAGTCGCCGTCGAAACTGTTCACGCTGTTCGAGCGCGCGTACGCGCCGATGACGGTGAGCGTGCCGGGCGACCACGCGCTCGATGTCAAACGCACCGACGCCGCCGTGGCCCGCTGTGTGTCAACTCCGGGACGGTCGGACTGCGAGCGCCACGAGTTATCGATCGACCACGCATCGTAGCCGTCGTCGATATCGGCATGCAGCAGCGTGAAATCGAGGCGAGTCGTGTCCGACGCGTTCCAGCGCCATTTCAAGCGCGCCGTCAGCTCATCGCGGTCGTTGGTGTCCTTGCGGTGCAGGAACACGTCGTCGCGGAAGCCGTCGCTGCGATACTTCTGGACCGCGAGGCGCCAGGCGGAGTCGAGACTTTCGACCGGCCCCGTCGCGACGAGACCCACGGAGCCCGTGTCGTAATCCGCTCCGGTCGCCTCGACGGAAAGCGCCGGCGTCGTCGAGGGCTCGGCTCCGTGGATCGAGATGATGCCCGCGAGCGCGTTGGCCCCGAGGCGCGTGCCCTGCGGACCCCGCAGAACTTCGACCTGCGACACGTCGAACAGCGTCGCCGGCATGCCGATGCCGCTGAAATCGACATCGTCGATCAGGAAGCCGACGGAGGGATTCGGCGCGCCTTCGTATTGCTCGCGCTCGCCGATGCCGCGGATCTGGAAGAAGCGCGGGCGCGCCGTGCCGCCCGCCCAGTTCAGATTCGGCACGAACGCCAGCACGTCCTGGAAATGCTGCTGGCCGGGGCGGTCGAGCGTCGCGGCGTTCAGGACCGTGACACTTGCCGGAACCTGCTCCAGATTCTGCTCGCGCAGCAACGTTGCGCTGACGACCACTTCCTCGAGCGGAGGCTCGTCTGCAGTGGCCGCGAGCGTAGGAGCGAGGCTTGCGGTCGACGCCCACGCGCCCGCCGCAAGTACTTGAAATAAACGCATGTCCGATCTCCTCCGTGGTAGAGAAGACCCGGATGGAGCCGTGCGAAGAAGGGAGGCAGGAGCACCTGTCCGTTCGCCGGTACTAACCGGATCACGTTCAACGGGTTCACCGATGGCATCGGTATCTCAGGTCCTCCACAGGACCTCCCCGAGGTATCGGCGCGTATGTTAGTGGCGGCCACGCGCAATGCAAGCTCGCGTCGCGTCGAGGGTTCGCGGCCGCGTGAATCGGCTAGAATCCCTCGTCCCGCCCGGACGGGCTTGGGTTGACGACGCCGATGACGCGCAAGGTTCAGGTCCACCAGGTCGACGCTTTCACCCGCACGCCCTTCACGGGCAACCCCGCCGGGGTCGTCATCAACGCCGACGCGCTCACCGACGCCGAGATGCTCGCGATCGCACGCGAGCTCAACAACGCGGATACGGCTTTCATCCTCGCGCGCGACGGCGATGATCACGACGTGCGGGCGCGCTTCTTCACACCGCGCACCGAAGCCGGCTTCGTCGGCCACGCCACGGTCGCCGCGCACTACGTGCTGTCGCGAAGGCGCAGTCAGGTCGAACGGCTGCGGCAGAAATCCAAAGCGGGCATCGTCGAGATCGACGTGCGCGGTCACGGCGAGGAGCGGCGCATCGCCATTCGCCAGAAGCGGCCCACGGTGGGACGCGAGCTGAACGATCGCGAGCGGCTGGCCGTGCTCGACGCGCTCGCGCTCGCGACGGACGATCTCGATCTGCGCTGTCCCATTCGCATCGCGGGCACCGGGAGCACTCGCTTGATCGTCGGTGTGCGCGGCACGGATCAGCTGAAAGCGCTGAAGCCGGATGCCGCACGGCTCACCACGCTGTCAGCGCAGCTTGGCGCGGCCGGGTACTTCGTCTTCACCCTCGCGCCGTCGGATCACACGTGCCTCACCGAGTCGCGCATGTTCTGCCCGGCGCTCGGCATTCCGGAAGACCCGGTGAGCGGCAATGCGCACGGCTTGCTCGGCGCGTATCTCGCAGAGCAGAAGCTGCTGCCGAACGACGGCAGCCGCGCAGCCTTCAGCGGTTCACAAGGGCACTACGTGCATCGCCCGGGGCGCGTCGATGTCGAGCTCGAGCTGCGGAACGGCGAGATCGAGTGCGTCTGGATTGTCGGTCAGGCCGTTTCGATCTTCGAGACCGAGATCACGCTATAGCGGCGCGGGGCCGCGCGGCCAGCAGCACGACGATTCCCACGACCGCGCCGACGGTCGAGCCGAGCAGCACCCCGAGCTTCGCATCGGCAAAGAGATGCGGCGCGAACGGGTCGTACGCCAGCGCGGCGAGCAGCAAGCTCATCGTGAATCCGATGCCGGCGATGTTCGCCACACCGAGCATCTGCATCCAGCTCGCGTCCTCCGGCTTGCTGCCGAGTCGCAGCGCGCCCGAGACCCAGACGCCCAAGCTGATGCCGAACGTCTTGCCGAAGAACAATCCGAGAATGATGCCGAGCGCGACGGGATCGAGCAGGCTCCGCGGCGATAGCCCTGCGAGCGACACGCCCGCATTCGCGAGCGCGAACAGCGGCAGGATCAGGAACACGACCCATGGCTGCAGGCGTTCCTCGAGCCGTTCCAGCATCGGGCCGCGCTTCGTCCGCAGCGGAATGGTGCTCGCCAGGATAACGCCGGCAATGGTCGGATGAATGCCACTCTTCAGAATGCAGAACCAGAGCACCACGCCGACGAGCAGATAGGGAACGACACTCGCGACGCCAGCGCGATTCAGCGCAACGAGCACGAGTAGCGGCAGCAGCGCAGCCACGAGCATCGCCACGGAAAGGTCCGCCGTGTAGAAGAGCGCGATGATCACGATCGAGCCGACGTCGTCGAGCACGGCGACCGCCGTCAGGAACAAGCGCAGCGAGTCCGGCACGTGCCGACCGACGAGGCGCAGAACCGCGAGCGAGAACGCGATGTCGGTCGCGCACGGCACCGCCCAGCCGCGCGCGCTGATGGCATCGCCTCCATTGAATGACAGAAAGATCAGCGCCGGCAACGCCATGCCGCCGAGCGCGCTGATCGTCGGCAGCGCGATGCGCTCGCGGCTCGAGAGCTGCCCGACGAGCATCTCGCGCTTGATTTCGAGACCGACCAGCAGGAAGAAGATCGCCATGAGCGCGTCGCTGATCCACAGCTCGAGCGACTTGCGCAGCTCCCACACACCGCTGCCCACGCCCACGACCTTCGCGAACACCGCGTGATACGACTCCGCGAGCGGTGAGTTGGCCCAGATCAGTGCAGCGACCGCGGCCCCGAGCATCACGGCTCCGCCCAACTCGTCGGACTTGGCTGTGCTCACCTGGTGTTCTTTCCTGCTTCTTTCGCGAGGGCTCGACGGCTGCGCATGATACATGCCGCGTGCGCAACGTTCGCTCACGCGCTACAGTGGCGTCATGAACGATGCACCCGTGCTGAGTTCGCGTCTCGCAGTCTTCGTGCTGCTGGCCATCGCATGGGTTGCCCCGGTCCGTGCCGAGCCCGCTCTCTACGATTTCATCCGCGCGCACGTCGATCCGGTCACCGGCACGCTGCAACCCGAAGCGCTAACCCTTCCCGACGAATCCACGGGCCGACGCAGCGCGCGCCTGCACTGGGCGCCCGGCGCGCTCGAAGGATTGGGCACGCGCCACATCAAGTGGGACGGCTCGGAAAAAGCATCACATGCGGCGCGGCTGCTCGAGCTCATCGCTGCGGGCAACGAAGCGGCCGAACCCGTGCTTCAAGAGCTGCTCCGCGCGGACGACGTCGTCACCTTCTACAACGACGCGCTCGATCTCGCGGCGTCGCGCGTCCGGGATCCCGAGCCCGAGCTGCATGCGCTGGCGCGTCGCCTTGCAACCGAGTCCACGGATCGTGGCGCCGTCAAGTTCGGGATCGCGATGCTCGGGTCCATGGGCGACGTTCGCGATCTGCCGATCGTGCAAACGCTCGCGCTGCACGATGAGTTCGGACTCTACGCCGCCGAAGCCATCGCCGAGCTCGCGCCGAACCGCCAGCAGGCGCTCTACGACATGGCCCGCAAGCTCAACGGTTGGGGGCGGATCGAAGCCGTCTCGCGCATGGTCGCGACCAAGGACCCTTCGCTGCGACGCTGGCTCTTGACCGAGGGCTTCCGCAACACCGTGACGCCGCAGTACCTCGCTTACCAGTGCGTGACGATCGCGGACCTTGCGGGCGCACTGCGTGATCTCTCGCCGAAAGAGAAGCCCGACGTGCCGCTGCTCGTCGGCGCGGCGGACCTCATCCAGTCTCTATTGAAGCCCGGACCCGGAGTGGGCTTCGAGGCATACGAGGACGCGCCGCAAGCAGCCACCGCATTCCTGCAGAATATCCAGAACCGGCGCGAAGCGGTCACGTTCTATCTGGCCGCGATCGCGTTGCGCGACTACGTGGGCGCGATGAGACGATCGCCCGAACAGGGCCTGCCGCCGATCGCGGCACTCGATGACACTGCACCCGCAGCGCCGGGCACGGCAAACGATGCGAGCGCGCATGAGAGGGGCAAGCATGCGCGTCAGAGTGGCACGCCTGGAAGTGGCGATGGGACCCCTAGGTCGGGCGACATTCCGATTGATGACCAGCCCGCCCCCGAGCTCGCGCCATGGACGATCGAGCAGCAGCGCGATGTCGCAGCGCTCGCAACGCGCGTCGCCGACGATCCGAGCTGGCGCCGGCACGTCGTCGCCGCGGTTCTCGCGGACGACACCAATCTCGATCAGGCCGAGCTCGCTGCGCGCAAGCTGGACATCAAGACGTTCGACCTGCATCTGCGCCGGTTGAGCCAGCACTCCGACAATGCGCACCGGTGGGAGCTGGCGTTCGCCGCCGCGGAGCCGCAACAGATCAAGCGACTGGTCAGCGTCGCGGAGGACACTTCGGGTGCGGCGCGCGAAGCCGTGCTGCACGGCGTGGCGCGCTATCCGGGCGCGGGCATGGAGATCGTCGAAACCTCCCTCAGTAATTCCGACCGCGGCGTGCGGCGCGCCGCCGTCGAAACGCTGATGCGCTGGGGCGGCCCCTATCTGCGCAACGTCTCCGTGCGGCTCGCGCTCAACGACGCCGCGCGACGCGAGTCCGACGCAGCGCTGAAGGCGCGCATCGTCGCACTCCTCGACCTCGGCACGCGGCCGTGATGGCGAGCCCGCCTGCGGTCACCCAAGTCATTCGCATCCGCGCACCGCTCGCCAAGGTGTGGGATGCGCTGGTCGATCCGCGGAAAATCGCGCAATGGCTGAACGGCGCGCTCATCGAGACGACGTGGAAACCCGGGAGCGCGATCACGTTCTCCGGCAGCCTGGGAGGGATGACATTTCGCGACAAGGGCGTCGTCGTGCAGCTCGAGCCGCAAGCGCTCATGCAGTACACGCACTGGAGCACGTGGTCACGGCTGCCGGATACGCCGGAGCACTACTCGATCATCACCATCACCGTGGCGCCCGAGAAGGGCGGCACTCTGCTCGCCGTGCGCCATGAGAACCTCGCGACCGAGGAAATGTATTTGCACTCGAAGTCGCACTGGGAAACGAGACTGCCGGAGCTGAAGAAGCTGGTCGAAGGCTCGACGTAAAGCTACTTCTTGCGGCGAGCGCGTTGCGGACGGCGGCGCCTGCGGCGCGCCGGCCGAGGAGGTTTGGCGCTGCGCCCATTCGTGGGCGCAGCGGGCTGATATTCGGCAATCCCAGCGAGCGATCGCTCGACGCCCGTGTCCGCGCCGGCGACGATCTCGCCCGATTCGAGCTCGAGCTTCGCGAGTTGTCCGGAAAAGAAATTGCCGATGTACAGGTGCCGGCCATCGGCGGCGGCCTTCAGCGTCGCCCAGCCGTGACCATCGAGCGGGTAGCTCACCCGAGTGCGGCCGGCCGAGTCGACGAGATCGATGCGATTGCCGCGCGAGACGTACAAGCGCCCCTGCGGCCCGTAGTCCATCGCGAAGAACATCTCGCGCTCGCCTTCCGGCAGGCATTGCAGATCGGGGAGCTGGCGCTCGCTCTCGAGGTCGTAGCGCATGAGCCGCGGGCCGGTCTCCGAGACGTACACGAGCGTCGTTTCATCCGGCGACAGCGCGGACATCGTCACGCCCATGAAGCCGCCGACGCCGCCGTGCACCTGAGTCGGCAGCTCGCGCAGCAAGCGGCCGTCGGCGGTGAAGTGCCACACGTGACCATCGCCGAAGCGATCGGTACCCGGCATCTTCGCGAGCCGCGTCCCCATGCGCGCTTGAATCTCCGCCTTGATGTGCGAGCCGCAGACGTGCTCGGCCAGATACAGGGTGCCGTCCGAGGCGAAATTCACGTTCGAGAAGGGCCGCTTGCCGAAGTCGCGCGGCGTGACCCGCCCGTCGCCGGTGATCGTGAGCACGACGAAGTCCTGCGAGTCGAATGCCCACAAGCGGCCTTGGCGATCGAATTCGAGGCCGCCGACGAGATGCGTCGTCTCCGCAAGCCACAGCACGCCTTTTTTCCGCAGCTGCGCGTCGTACTGGAGGATGCGGCCGCGCCCCGCGTGATCGTCCCCTGCGCCGTCGAGAACCGTGGAACCGACGAAAACGTCGCCGGGGGCGAACGGCTGCAGAGTCGAGCGCTCCTTCATTAGGGCGCAATCGTGCTCTGTACGCGCTGCGAATTCCAGATCAGCCAGGCGGCAGGCAACGTGACGCAGGCGCCTGCGAGGAACGGCGCGCTCGGCCCGAAGGCCGCATAGAGCGCGCCCGAAAGGAACGGAATCAGCGAGCGCGCAAGGCTCAGGCCCGATTGATACGTGCCCATCACCGCGCCCCGATCGCGCTGCGTCGCCTGCTTCGAGGCCAGCGCGGAGGCGCTCGGGCTGAAGAGGCCCGCACCCACGCCGCAGCACGCGAGCCCGACGAGCGCCAGCGGCAGATGGCTCGACCAGGCGACGATCACGAGGCCGCTCACGTACGAGAGGATCGCGATGATGGCGAGCCGCACCTCGCCGAGCTTCGGCGCCAGCACGCGCACGAGCCCCCCCTGCATGCCGACGGCGATGAGCGCCAGACAGAACAAAACCACCCCAACAGTGCGCGGCCCGAAGCCGAACTTGTTCATCGCCCAGATCGCGAAGATGGATTCGAGGATCGCCTGCGAGCAGGTGACGAGGAACGCCCCGGACACGATGAACCGCAAGGTCCGGCGTTCGCGCAGCAACTGCAGCGGGCTGCGCCGATGCGGATCGCGCTGCGGAGCCCGGTGCTCCGCCGCGTGACTCTCGGGGAGCATGAAGTAGACGAGCGAGATCGCGAGCAGGCTGAGTCCCGCCGAGACCGCGGCGGGCAGCGCGAAATTCGCCGTGCGCTCATCGTTGCCGGCGAGCAGCCCGCCGATCGCCGGACCGAGCATGAAGCCGATGCCGATGGCCGCGCCGACCGTGCCGAGCGCTTTGGCGCGGTTCTCCGGCGCGCTGACGTCGGAGGCGTACGCGAACGCCGCCGCGAGGTTCCCCGCCATGAAGCCGGCGAGCACGCGCGAGAGCAGCAGCATCCAGAGATTGTCCGCGAGCCCGAGGATCACGTACGAGACGCATGCCCCCGACAGGCTCGACATGAGGATCGGCCGCCGCCCGAACCGATCGCTCAGCCGGCCCCAGAACGGCGCGGCGACGAGCTGGCAGAGCGAGTATGCGCCGAGAATCGGCGTGATGAGCTGCGGCGAGGCACCGAACCGATCGGCCATGTACGGCACGAGCGGAATGAGGATGCCGAAGCCGAGGATGTCGATGACGCAGACGATGAACAGTGCGCGCATCAGTGATTCGGCACCAATGAGCGAATGTCCGGTGGGCCGGAGGGCGTCGCCTGCGGCTGGAAGTCGCGCGCGCCGCGGATGATGAGGTTCGGGATCCGAGCGTCGTCCCAGTCCGGGTCCGTCTCGGAATTGGTGCCGGTCCGCAGGATCGAGAGCGAGAGCGACGGCACGACCCACAAGCGCGACTTGCCGGAGCCCTTCAGCAGATACACATCGCCGGCCGCATACGGCTCGCTCGCACCGCCTGCCGCGCCGGCGAACGGCTGCCCGAGCCACACCTGATAACCGAAGTTCTTGTTGGACCGGGCGGGCGCGAGCATCTCGCGCACCCAGCCGGGCGGCAGCACCTGCTCGCCCTCGAAACGCCCATCACTCACCAGCAGCTCCGCAATTCTGATCCAATCGCCCCGTCGCGCGCGCAAGCAGCACGCCGCGCGCGGAGCACCCGCCTCGTCCTCGCGCGCGAGCTGCGCGTCGGCCGCGCCGATGGGCTTCCACAGATGGGCCGAAATATACCGTGCGTAGCGCTCGTGGGTGGCGCGCTCGATGACCGTGACCAGAAGCTCCACGTCGCACAACTGCGGCTGCCACCGCTCGCCCGGCCGCGCGGCGAGCTTGCGCGACAGGCATTGCGCCCGCGTATCGCGGCCGTAGCGAAGGTGTGCGACCGGCGACCACGGTCCGAAGCCGCCCGCCGGCGCGCTGAGACCGCTGGAGCTCTGCAGCAGATCGCGGATGGTGATCGCGCCCTCCTCCGTGCCGCGCAGCTCGTCGATGTAGTTGGCGATGGGCTCGGTCACGAGGCCGATCTTGCGATCGCCCATGGCGGCGCCGAGGGTCAACGCCGCGAGCGACGTGCTGAAGTCGCCGAGATCGGTCATCGCGTCGAACCGCTGGTTGTCCCAGTAATGCTCGAACACGATGTGACCGTGCCGCGCGACGATGAGCGCCGTCGTCCGACGCGGGCCCGCGTAATCCGCGGCGGCCCGCAGCGCGCCCGCGTCCAGCTGCTCGAGCGCGGGATCGACGCGCGGCGGCTCGCCGTCATCGCTGCCCTCGATCGTTTCGGTGGGCGTGTAAAAGGATTTCGGCAGGTGCGCCGGCGAATACACGGCGGCCAGCACATAGCGCTTCCAGAAGAGCGGATCGAGGTACACGATGATCGCCACGAGCGCGACGAAGATCGGCACCGCGTACGCCAGAGCTCGTTTCAAGCGCGTCTCTTCCCGAGTCGGATCGAGCCGAGATAGCGTGCCTTGCCGCCCGCGAGCTCCAGCTCGTGGGTCGCATACGGCGGCCACTCTTCGCGGTGATGTGTAGTCATGACGACGGCGGTTCCCCCCGCGACGAGCTGTCCGATGCGCTGGAGCAGCACGCGACGCGTGGGTGCATCCACGCCGGCGAGCGGTTCATCGAGGAGGAGCAGCTTGGGGCGCGCCACCCATGCGCGCGCGAACAGCACGCGGCGCATCTGGCCGTAGGAGAGCTCGACGCGCGTGCGTGCGCCGAACCCGGCCAGGTCGAAGAGCTCCAGCGCGCGGCGCGCGGCGGCGCGATCCGCCGCCGTCGGCGCATCGTTCAGTCCGATGCTCGCGTGCCGTCCGGACTGCACGATCTCCGCGACTGTGAGCTCGTGCGGGTGATCCGCCTGGAGATGCGCGGCGACGAATCCGGCGCGCCGCTTGAAATGCTCGAGCGGCACACCCGGCTCGATGCCGGCGCGCTCGATGCGCCCGCCGACCGCCACCCCAAAATCGCCGTACAGCGTGCGCAGGAGTGTCGTCTTGCCGGATCCGTTCGAGCCGTGCACCACCCAACATTCGCCGGGATGCACTTCGAACGAGAGCCCCTCGATGATCTTGCGATCCTCGAGATACACCGCGGCGTTCTCGAGCCGCACGATGGGTTTGCCGGCGCGTGCGCGCACATGGCTGCGCGATGCGCGCCCGATGGCGTGGGACGTGTGTGCGGCGCCGGGCCCCTCTTTGGCGGGCGCGTCGTGCTCCAGCCATTTCGCGAGCGGCGCGCGCGCAAGCGCGCCCCGATACGCGACACGTCCCTCATCGAGAATCAAGGCGTGCGTTGCGCACGAGGGCACATCTTCAGCGCGATGCGTCGCGAGCACCCACGGCAGGTGCGAGCGGCCTGTGCTTTCCAGCCACTTCCGCGCACGCGCGCGATTGATCTCGTCGAGGCCGTTCAGCAGCTCATCGAGCAGCAGCAGCTTCGGCCGACTCGCGAGCGCGCGCGCGAGCAGCGTGAGCCGGCGCTCGCCGTACGACAACGACAAGAATCCGCGCTTCGCGAGATGGCCGATGCCGAGGCGCTTCAGCAGCGACTCGATCTGTTTGCGATCGGCGGGCGTGAGGGGGTCGAGAGGGATATCGGTGCGATAGAGGCCCGTCCCGACGATCTGGGTGACCGTGTGATTCCAGCCATAGCGCTCGTAGCGGTCCTGACGTTCGGCACCGACGTAGGCGATCTCGTCCTTCACATCGGCCGGCGTCGCGTGCTCTTCGCCCTGCCACGTGTAGATGCGCGACTCGCGCCCTGTCGGCGTCGGCCACACCGCGCCCGAGACGAGCTTCAAGAGCTGTGTCTTGCCGGCGCCATTGCCGCCCGCGAGCACCCAGCGCTCGCCCGGGCGAAGTGTCCACTCGATGTCACGAAGAACCGGCCGACCGGCGCGGTCCAGATCGATGCGCTTCAGCCGCACGGCGACGTAGCGCGTGCTCGCACCCTTCACCTTCTACCCGCTCTCACTTGCCCTTCGCCACCCAGAGATCGCCCTCGCGCTCCGCCCGCCCTTCGCGCACGAGCTTGATGAGATGCGCTTCGAGCGACAGCCGCGCAACGCGCAGCAGCTCCGGTCGGACGTCGCTATAGACCTTCGGCAGAAGCTCATCGAGCGTGCCGCGACCCATCGTCTCGAGCACGCCCAGCACCTTCGCTTCGCGTTTGGCGCGGTGGGCGATGACGCCGTCGATGGTGGCGATCGGGTTCGGCAGCACGCGGCCGTGCCCCGGTGCGATGGCGCGCGGCCCGTATGCTTTCAGTCGCTCGAGCGAATCGAGATACGCGGCCATGTCCCCGTCGGGCGGCAGAATGACCGGCGTGACCCCGTCCAGCACATGATCCCCGGAAAACAGCAAGAGACTCCCCTCGACGAGAAAGCAGACGTGGTTCGAAGCGTGCCCCGGCGTGTGGATCGCGCGCAAGCGCGGGGCCCCCGCGGTGAGACCCAGCGTGAAGACCTGATCGTTCGTCGGTTGGATGTCGGGCGCGCATGTTTCATCTTGCCGGCCGTCCTGCGGAGGCGGCAGGCCGACGATGGGCGCACCGGTCATCGCCGCGAGTGCGCGCGCGCCGCTCGAATGATCGCGGTGGGTGTGCGTGACGAAGATGAACTGCGGCCGGGGGACGGCCTCCCGCAGCAAACTCAGGTGCCCGCTATCGTTCGGCCCCGGGTCGAGGATCGCCACCGGAGGCTCGCCGATCGCGTAACTGTTGGTGCCCGGCCCGGTCATCAGCGACGCGTTGGGCGCGACGAGCCGCTGCGCGTCGGGTGCTATCCGCACCCATCGACCGGGGGTCAGATCGTTGGACATGGCGGCAACGCTGAACGCAATTCGGGCGGATGGCAAGATCGAAGCTGCGCCGTTGCGTAGGGCGAAATGCGGGTCAGACCCGCGACCGACCGCGAAACGCCCATGCAGGAGCCGCCCGGCTTGCGTATGGCGTACGGCGCAGGCTAGCGTGCGCGCCGAGTGACGGCACCCTCGAAGACATACGACGTTCTCGTCGTTGGCGGCGGCATCAACGGCACCGGCATCGCGCGGGACGCCGCCGGACGCGGGCTCTCGGTCGTGCTCTGTGAGCAGGACGATCTGGCGGCACATACGTCCTCCGCCAGCACGAAGCTCATCCACGGCGGCCTGCGTTATCTCGAAGGATTTCACTTCGCGCTCGTACGCAAAGCGCTGCAGGAGCGCGAGGTGCTGCTCGCCTCGGCTCCGCACATCATGTGGCCGCTGCGGTTCGTCATGCCTCACGACGCTCACTTGCGGCCGCTATGGATGATCCGCGCCGGACTCTTTCTATATGACAATCTCGCGCGGCGGCGGCGGCTGGCCGGGTCCGCCTCTCTCGATCTGCGGCGGCACCCGGCGGGCACGCCACTGCAGCCGCAGTTCACGCGCGGGTTCATCTATTCGGACGGCTGGACGGACGACGCGCGGCTCGTCGTGCTCAATGCACTCGATGCCACCGATCGCGGCGCGACCGTTTTGACGCGCACGCGTTGTCGGAAGATCGAGGTGCGCGAGGGGATGTGGCACGCAGAGCTTGCTGCGTCGAGCGGGCAGGAGCGCACCCTGCACATCGCTGCCCGCGCGGTCGTCAACGCGACCGGCCCGTGGGTCAGCCGGTTTCTCAACGAAGTGGCTTCCGCCCGCTCGGAGCGCAGCGTGCGGCTGGTCAAAGGCAGCCACATCGTCGTTCCCAAGCTGTTCGCGCATCGCTTCGCGTACATCTTTCAGAACATCGACCGCCGGATCGTGTTCGCCATTCCGTACGAGGAAGACTTCACGCTCATCGGCACGACCGATGTCGACCACCACGGCGACCCGCGAGACGTGCGCATCGACGATGCAGAAGTTCGTTACCTGTGCGACACGGTGAACCGCTATTTTTCGCGGCAGGTGCAGCCGCCCGATGTCGTGTGGAGCTACAGCGGGGTGCGGCCTCTCCTCGACGACAAAGCGGGCGATCCTTCGAGCGTCACTCGCGACTACAAGCTGGAAATGGAGCGGGAAGACGCGCCGCTGCTCTCGGTGTTCGGCGGCAAGATCACGACGTATCGCCGGCTCGCCGAAACCGCAGTCGATCAGATCATGCGGGCGCTCGGACATCGCTCGCGCGCGTGGACGCGCGATGCGGTGCTGCCCGGCGGCGATCTGCCTGCGCGCTCACTTGCGCGTTTCTTGCGCAGTGTCGAGCGCCGCTATCCGTGGCTGCCGGCCAGTCTTCGCACTCGTTACTCGAGATCGTATGGAACGCGGATCGATCGCGTGATCGGTGATGCACGCTCGCTGCGGGATCTGGGTGAAGAAGTGCTACCGCAGCTCTACGCACGCGAGATCGACTATCTCTGCCGCGAGGAATGGGCGCAGACGGCTCAGGACATTCTCTGGCGGCGAAGCAAGCTCGGCGTCCATCTGCCGCCCGACGCGACCGCCCAACTGGATCGCTGGCTGGAACATCGGATACCCGTTCGCACTACGGCGGACAAAGGCTAGAGCCGGTCTCGAAACCGTCCTTATGCCGTAGTGGTCAGCCGTGCCGCAGTGGACTCCGTGCCGCAGAGGACACCCGAGCTCGCTGCCGGCCTTCGGACGTCTCGCAAGCCCAATCCGCGCGGCGAGTCGCGTCGCCCGCCCGCGACATGTCCGCCCAGCCAGTCCCTTGTGACATCCCTCGCAGATTCACAACCGCCACCCTGCCGGTCCGATATCGGCGCACAACCGCCATGGTAGCGTTCGCGACCGGAGGATCGTCCAGTGATGTCGGATGGAGTTCTGGCCGCAATCATTGCGGCATGCGCGACCGTGTTCGCGTCTTTCTTGCAGCTCAAGGCGTCGTTCGCGAAGGAGTTGGCGACGCGATCACCGACGTCCTCCAGCCGCCGCAAGAGCCGGCTGCCGTTCATGATCCTCGTCGTGATGCTCGGCGGCGCCGCCGTGGGCGGCTTCGCGTTGTCCCAGTGGCTTACGGAACACGAACGCGTCGCGCAGAGCGAGGTGCAGCGCGCGCTGCAAGAACGCATCAACACGATGACGCGCACGGAGAGCGCACTGGAAAAAACGCGTGCGGAGATTCAAGCGGGATTGCTTCGCGAACAAGGCATGCAGGGTGTCGTCGTGATGGCGACCGTGGGACCGTGCAAGCCGTCGATACTGCTCAACACGCCGGCGCTCGCTGCGCGCGCGGGCGAAACCCCCGCGCAGATGCCTTCACAGCCCGCAACAGCGGCGGCGCCGTCGTCGACGTGCATGGAGGCGGAAGCGAGTCCGATCACACTCTGCGCCAGCATCCCTGCACAAGCGACTCTGTCAGAAGTAGAGCTCTATGTACGCCCGGCGGGCACCGACACGCCGTGGAGCACTGCGCGCGTGATGCCCGGCCAGGAGGTCGATCAATCACGCTTCGCGGAGAAGCCGACCGAAGTCGTAGATGACTCGAATATCAAACAAGTTTGCGAAGGGTTCGTACAGTGGTCCACCGAGCGCGGCCACGAGGCGCGCATGCTCGTGCGCTACACGCTGTGAGGCGGGCGAGCGCTGCGCGACCGCGCAGAGGACGAAAAAAGCCTGCGACCCCGCATGCGATCGCAGGTAACACCGCAGGAGACCCTTGTAGTCGATTTGCCATGCGCCCCAGCGCAGGCTCGTCTCCCCACTAGACGAGTGGCCGGGGCTTTTCCATCACTGCGCGCGCCCTCGTTTGCGAGCTTGGAAATCGCAATCCAAGCTACGACACCCGGGCGAGACGTTGACAGGCTCCAGCCGGTACGTGATCTTGCTGCACATTCGCAGTGCAAAAGAACTATGCGGCAGGGAGCATGGAAGGGCTTGCGAGCGAAGGAGTCGCGGACGGAATAACCGTTCTCGTCGCGAGTGAAGTTCGTCTTTACCGCGAAAGCCTCGAACAGATGTTGCGTCAGGCGCCCCACCTGCGTGTGCTCGAAGGCGCGGTCGACGCGGCGGAAACCCTGGAACGCATGGAGCACGCGCGCCCTACCGTTCTGCTCCTCGACATGGCGATGGACGGCGCGCTGGCGCTCGCGCGGCAGCTCTCGCGGCAGTGGCGGGCCACCAAGATCGTCGCGCTCGGCATGCCCGAATTCGAGACCGAGGTGCTCTCGTGCGCGTCGGTCGGCGTGGCGGGGTACGTCACGCGCGGCGCATCCATGGACGATGTTTTGGAGGCCATACAGGCTGCCGCGCGCGGTGAAGTGCGCTGCTCGCCGCGGGTGGCCGGCTTTCTGTTCCGCCACATCGCGAGTCTCGCGAAAGAGCACTCGCCCATCCCGACGCCGAGCTCCGCGCTCACCGCGCGCGAGGCCCAGATCCTCGACCTGCTGCGCCAGGGCATGACCAACAAGATGATCTCGCGGCGGCTCGGCATCGAGCTGCCCACGGTCAAGAACCACGTTCACAGCGTGCTCGCGAAGCTCGGGGTGCATCGACGTGCGGAGGCCATGCTGCTCTTCCGGAACGGGCCGCGCACCGGCAACTGAAGCCGCCGGCTCTCGCGCGATACGGCTCCGGTTCGAGACGCCTCTGCTTCGAGACGATTCGGCATCGATACCGTGTCCAAATCGCGGCCATGAGGCTTTAGTCCCGGTCGGCATGCCGCCGGCACGCCACTCGTTCTATAGTCGCGTCTCATGTCCGCGGAACGAGACTATCTGACGGGCGCGCTGCCACCGGGTACGCGCCTCGGCGTCTGGCAGATCGAGCACCTCATCGCTCGCGGCGGCGCCGGCGAGGTGTACGCCGCGAGCCGTGCCGACGGCGCGTTCCAGCAACGCGCGGCGTTGAAGCTGCTCCAGCACGGCGCCGTGGCGGAGGCGTCTCGATTCCAGATCGAGCGCGACATCCTCGCGCGGCTCGAGCATCCCGGCATTGCGCGCCTCCTCGACGGCGGTGTCGCGAGCGATGGCAGACCGTACATGGTCATGGAACATGTCGAGGGCACGTCGCTCACCGAATACTGTGATCGCGCGCGTCTCGGTCTCGTCGGGCGCCTGAAGCTGTTCGCCGAGGTGTGCGAGGTCGTCTCGTACGCGCACCGCTGTCTCGTCGTGCATCGCGACTTGAAGCCGCGGAACATCTTCGTGACCCAGGACGGGCGCGTGAAGCTGCTCGATTTCGGCGTCGCGAAGCTGCTGGACACCGTGTCACCGGCTGCCGAAATGACGTCGGCGCCTCTGACGCCGGATTACGCTGCGCCGGAACAGCTCACCGGCCAACCGATCACGACAGCAACGGACGTGTACGCGCTCGGCGTCGTGCTGTTCGAGCTGCTCACCGCGCGCAAGCCCTTCAAGCCGACGGACATGCCCGTCGCGCAAGCGGTGCGTGCCGTGCTCCACGACCAGCCGCCGATGCCCAGTCGGGCGGCGCGTTCGGGCGCGCGCTCGGCCGTGCCGGCGCGGCTGCTCGAAGGCGATCTCGATTCGATAGTGGCGAAGTGCCTGCGGAAAGAGCCGGAGCATCGCTATGAAAGCGTCACGGCTCTGCAGCGCGATCTCGAGCGCTTCCTCGCCGACGAGCCCGTCTCGGCGCGCGAGGGTGCGCGACTGTACGTGCTCGGGCGCTTCTTGCGTCGACATCGCTGGATGGTGGCGGCAAGCGCCCTCGTCTTCCTCGCCCTGACCAGCAGCCTCGCGATGGTGTCGTGGCAAGCACGCCGCGTCGTCGAAGAACGCGATATCGCGCAGCGGGCGGCCGCGCGCGAAGAAGCGGTCCGTCACTACGTTACGCGCATGTTCCGTTCGTCCGCCGCGGCGGCAAGCGGCGGAGAACCGCTGACTGCGAAAGCGATGCTGGATCGAACTGCGCAGCGCGTGCTCGCCGCCTATCGCGACGATCCGTACCTCGCGGGCAAAGTCGTCGAGACGCTGAGCGATCTGTACGGCTCGCTCGAGGACATTGAAGGCCAGGTGCCCTTGCTCGAAGGATTCCTGAAGCAGGTCGGGCCCGAAGCCGACCCCGAGTCCGTCGCAATGGCGCGGCAGAAGTTCGCGAACGTCGAGCTCCAGCGCGGAAACACGGAGCACGCGCAGCAGCTGCTGGCGCAAGCGCAAGCATTCTGGAACGCGGACCCCAAGCGCTATCCCGAACAGCGCCTCGAAGGCATGGTCGTGCAAGGGCGCTTGCAGCGCACGGTGCGCGACATCGATGGCTCGATCGCGACGTACAACGCCGCGCTTCGCGAGCGGATTGCACTCTCGGGGAAGAATCACACCGAGACGGCGGCGCTCTACAACTCGTTGGCCATTGCGTACATGAACGCCAACCGCTTCAGCGAAGCGCTGAATGCGTACACGGAGGCGCTGGACATTCAGAAGGCATTGCAAACGGCCGACGATCTCGAAGCGCTCATCATGCGCGCCAATGCGGGGATTCTCGCGGCGCGTTACGGACGCATCGCAGATGCGGAGAGCGAGCTGCGCGCGGCGTTCGAGAAACAGCAGGTGTTGTCCGGCGATTCGGCGGCCGTGGCATCGGCGATGAGCTACTACGGAGCCGTGCTCAGCGCGCGCGGACGCCATGAAGAGGGGATCGCGGCTCTGCGCACTTCGCTCAAGATGGCGGTGCAATTCACCGGACCGGCCAGTCCGCTCTCCGTACAGATTCACCTGTTCCTCGCCGAAGCCTTGATGGCGGCGGGACAGAACGAAGCGGCGAGCAACGAGCTCGAGGAAGGGCTGCGGCTCGGAACCGAGAAGCTAGGGGCCGATAGCCTCTTCGTCTTGCGACTGCGGCTCGGGCAGGCGCGCCTGGCGTTGACGAAGGGCGATACGGCGCGAGCGGCCGCCGAAGCAGCGGCGTTGTTCGCGCCGCTCCGCGAGATCGGCGCGACGGCCCGCCCGGTGCTGGCGCAGGCGCTCGTGACGCGCGGCGAGGCGCTGATGGCGGAACGCAAGACGACGGAAGCGGTGCCGCTCCTCACCGAAGCCGTGCAGATTCGTGAGGCGCTGCTCTGGGGCAAGAGCTGGGAGCTTGCCGAGGCTCGCGCACGGCTCGGCGAGGCGCTCGGCGCGAAAGACGCGCACGGGCGCGAGTTGCTGACGCAGGCGGTGAGCGTGCTGGAGTCGCAGCTCGGTGCGGAACATCCGCAAACGATACGAGCGCGTCGGGCGCTGGGCGCGATCAAGGCGCGGCCGTAGAGCCGAGGGGCTCGACCCGTGCTATTGCTCACGGCTGCTTTGATCAGGTCGACGTCGGTCGCGGTCGGGTGGCGGCGACTGCTGCCGGCTCGGCTGATTCGCGTGCTCGCGCTGCGCGACGCGAGCGGCCTGCTGGCGCTGCATCTCCTGCCGCTGCGCATCCTGCTGCCGTCGGGCTTCTAACTGACGTTGCATCTCCTCGCGCTGCGCCTGTTGCTGGCGCTGCATCTCTTGCCGCTGCGCATCCTGCTGGCGCCGGGCTTCTAGCTGGCGTTGCATCTCCTGCCGTTGCGCATCCTGCCGCTGAGACTCTTGCTGACGCTGTAGCTCTTGCCGACGCGCCTCGAGCTGCGTGCGCTGTGACGCCTCATCGTCCGCGCGGTCGCGATCGTTACGCTCCTCACGCACGTGACGGTCGGCCTGAAATTGCTGCTGCCGCGCCTCCTGGTCACGCTGGATCTGCGCCTGACGCTGCTGTAAGTCCTGCGCGCGCCGTTGCGCATCTTGCTCCCGCTGGCGCTGATCCTGCCTTGCTTGGCGCTCCTGCTGCAGTCGATCCGCATCCGAGCCAGCCCGATCGATGTGATCCGGTGTCGCCGGCGGTCGGTCCCTTCGCGGCGTTGACTCACGCGGCCGCTCGTCCGCCACCGCGTTCCGATTCGGACGCGTGCGATTCACCGCCTCATTGCGATCTTGAATACGATGCAACCGATCGGCTTGTTCGCGAGCCGCGTCGCGTTCGCCCGCATTCCGCGCAAAGCGCGCGGCGGCCGGCGGCGGCTCACGCTTCACGATCACCTGCCGATTCACGATCGTCGCCGGCGGCACACGCACATTCCGACGCACCGTGCCCAATCGGCTCTCACGAACCGGCTCGATGCGCGGTGCGAAGGCCGTGGCCTGCACTCGCGTGATCTCGCGCTCAGTGAGTCGCACGGTGTGCCGACCGACCGGCTGCGCTGACGTGAACGTCGTTCTGCTCACCGCCGTCACCGCGCCCGGAACCGTACGATTGCGATACGTGATGTGCGTGACGCGGTTCTCGTACACGTTGGTGATGTACGTCCTGTTGACGATCACCGTGTTCGTTACATTCACACGCTCCACGTATCGCGGGCTGAATCGCCGCGCGGGCACGTACACTTCACGCGGCCCAAGTGGGAACCAGGCGACGCCGGCGCCACCGCCGACGGCGATCGTCACGCTGACGCCGGGCGTCCCTACCCAACCGACGAGCGCGGGCGCATATACCGGGCGCACCGCTCGCGGCCCGGGCACCCAGCACCACCGACTGCGGATGTAGGCCCAGCGCCCATAGTGAAACGGCGCAAACCCCCACGGCGCGTCGTCGACCCACGTCCAGCCCCACGGCGAAATCCAAACCCAGCGCCCGTAGCGATACGGCGCCCAACCGACTGCAACGGTAGTCGGCGTCCACACGTAGCCATACTCCGGATCCGAGCTCCAGCTGCCGTTCGCGTCGAGATCCTCGTAGCCGGTGACTTCCGGCGCCACATAGCGCGCGGTCTGTGAGGACTCGGCGCGTTGCGCGAGCCGATCGCGCTCGAGAGTCCAGGAGTCGAACCCATCCGGCGCGCCGAGCGAAGCGAGCTCGGGAGGAGCCAGCTGATCCGTCCCGCGGAACACGGCGGACTGCTGGGCGTGCACGACGACATCCTGCGACCCGCCGCTCGCTTCCGCTTCACCCTCGCTCACCTTCACGACGGTGGTGTCGCCCGCATCGTTCACCTCGACGCGGTAGTTGCCGGGCCGCAGCAGCGACAGGGCCAGATTCGGCGTGTCGATCTCGATGTGGTCGTTGCTGTCGAGCGCGCGCACGCGCACGTTCACGATGCCCGCCGTCACGCGCATCTGGATCGTGTCGTCGTCGACGTTCAGGAACGAGAAGCCCGTATCGCTGCCCAGACGGACCGCGGCCGGCCCGACCTGGATCTCGGCGCGCGCGTCCTTGTCCGTCCACAGCTTGTCACCCGTCGTGAGCGGTCGATTGAGGACGGCGCTCGCCCAGTCCTCTTCGCCGGCGGGCTGCAACGAGACCTCGCCTTCCACAAAGCTCAGACGAGCGGCACGGTCCGGCGGATCCGCCTCGGGCGGCACATCGCTCTGCGCGCGGGCGAGCCCGACAACGAGGCACAGGAAGCCTGCGGCGGCGAGCCGGCTCAGCAGGCTGGATGACATTTTCTTCATGAGGCGCCTCCTCGAGACCCGAAAAGGACAACGTGCGAGAGGCGATGGAGGGTGACCTCCGGCCTGTCGGCAATCGCAGACAATTCTCTTCGCGCTGGTCAAAATGGCCGCGGACGCATACCGTCGCGGCGCGCGATTCTGTTGGATCAGGCCTGAATGCGGCCTGAAGTGCAGGTCTTTACGGAGTGATTCATGAAGAACAACGGTACCCTCGTCTTGGCCCGCATCGCATTGGCCGCGCTCATTGCGCTCGCGATGCCCGCCGCCCAGGCGGCTGCCCCGGCGGTGAAAACTCAGGCGCCCGGCTTCTATCGCACGCTGCTCGGCGACTTCGAGGTCACGACGATCCTCGACGGCATGCTGATGCTCGATCCGGTGCAGCTCTTGACGAACACCCAGCCCGAGCACGTGACCGAGATGCTCGCGAAGCAGTTCCTCGCATCGCCGGTCGAAACCTCGGTGAACACGTTTCTCATCAACACCGGCTCGAAGCTCGTGCTCGTCGATACAGGCGCGGGCTCGCTGTTCGGGCCCACGACCGGGAAGTTCCTCGCGAATCTGAAGGCGGCAGGCTACACGCCCGACGAAGTGGATGACGTCGTCGTCACGCACATGCATGGCGACCACGTCGGCGGCCTGACGACGAACGGCAAGCGCACGTTCCCGAACGCCGTCGTGCACGCCGACAAGCGCGACGCCGACTACTGGCTCAGCAAGGCGGAGATGGACAAGGCGCCGGCCGCCGCCAAGGGCGGCTTCCAAGGGGCGATGGCGTCCTTCCAGCCGTACATCGACGCGAAGAAATTCCAGCCGTTCGAAGCCGGCGCGACCATCGTGCCCGGTATCAAGAGCGCGCCGGCGCACGGACACACACCCGGACACACGATCTACATCGTCGAGAGCCGCGGACAGAAGCTCGTTCTCTGGGGAGACCTCCTCCACGTCGCCGCCGTGCAGTTTGCGGAGCCTGCGGTCACCATCCGCTTCGATTCGGATTCGAAGTCTGCCGCCGCCGCACGCGCGAAAGCGCTACAGGAGGCCGCGGAGGGGCGCTACCTCGTGGGCATTGCGCACGTCTCCTTCCCGGGGCTCGGCCACATCCGGCGGGATGGGAACGGATATGCGTGGCTGCCCGTGAACTACTCGACCCTGCTCCAGCCGGTCGGTCCGCCGATCGGGCGGTGATTGCCGACGCGCGGCCGCCGGCGAAATAGTCACCGGCGGTTGTCGGTCCACCACGCCCTCCGTTCGTCTTCCAAGCGACGCGCCACGAACGGAGGTCCCCCATGTGTCCAGCGTGCATTTCGAGCGCCACCCTCGTCATCGCCAGCACGGCCTCAGCCGCAGGCAGCGGCTTCACGGCCTGGATCGTCCGCAAGCTTCGGCTCGTCGCACGTGCCCGGTAAGGCCGCGAACATGGGGCATACTCCGCTACCTCTCAGCGTCAGGACGAAGGGTTCCCGCATGCTCTACGCGATCATCTGCTACGACTCCGAGGCCGTCGTGAACTCCTGGTCGAAGGAGAAGGACGATGCGGTGATGGCCGATCATCAGGCGGTGATGGCCAAGATCGCCGCGCGCGGCAAGCTCGGACCCGTCGCCCGCCTGATGCCGACGACCACCGCGACCACAGTGCGTCCCGGTCGCCAGTTCACCGTGCTCGACGGCCCATTCGCCGAGACCAAGGAAGCGCTGCTCGGCTTCTATCTCGTCGATTGCGAGAGCCTCGAGGAAGCCGTCGAGTACGCGAAGCAGCTCGCGAACGAGGGCGGCGCGATGGAAGTGCGGCCGGTGATGTTCTCGAACGTCACGCTGGGCAAGACGGGGAGCGACGCGCAGTGACCCAGCCGGACCTCACCTGGATCGACACGGCGCTGACCGGCGCGCGTCCTCAGGTGGTCGGCGCGCTGCTCCGCTATTTCCGCAATCTCGATACGGCCGAGGAAGCGTTCCAAGAGGCCTGTCTGCGCGCGCTGCAGAAATGGCCCGTCAACGGCCCGCCGCGCGATCCCGCGGCGTGGCTGATCATGGTCGGGCGCAACTTCGCGCTCGACGAGGCTCGCCGCAAGACCAAGCAGCAGGAGTTGCCGGACGACGAAGTCATCTCGAACCTGGACGACGCCGAAGCGCCGCTCGCGGAACGGCTCGACAATTCGCAGTACCGCGACGACGTCCTCAGGCTTCTGTTCATCTGCTGCCATCCCGAGCTGCCGAATACGCAGCAGATCGCGCTAGCGCTGCGCATCGTTTCGGGGCTTACGGTGAAGGAGATCGCGCGCGCCTTCCTCGTGAGCGAGGCGGCGATGGAGCAGCGAATCACGCGCGCGAAGCGCATCGTCAGCAATGCGGACGTGCCGTTCGAAGCGCCGGGTGCTCCGGAGCGAGCGCAGCGGCTCGCGACCGTCGCGTCGATGATCTATCTGCTCTTCAACGAGGGCTATTCCGCAAGCGGCGGTGAAGTGCACGTGCGCGTGCCGCTCTGCGAGGAGGCGATTCGTCTCGCGCGCCTGCTCTTGCGGCTCTTTCCCGCCGAAGGCGAGATCATGGGGCTCTTGGCGCTGCTGCTGCTCCAGCACGCGCGCGCGCCGGCGCGGCTCGACGCCAACAACAACATCGTGCTGCTCGAGGAGCAGGATCGCTCGCTGTGGGACCGCAACATGATCGCGGAGGGTCTCGCGCTCGTCGACAAGGCGCTGCGCCAGCGGCGCGTCGGCCCTTACCAGGTGCAGGCCGCCATCGCCGCGCTCCACGCGCAGGCGCAGCGTCCCGAGCATACCGACTGGAAGCAGATCGACCAGCTGTATGCCGTGCTCGAATCGCTGACGGCCTCGCCGGTCGTGACGTTGAATCGCGCCGTTGCGGTATCGAAGGTCGCAGGCCCCGAAGCGGCGCTCGCGATGATCGAGCCGCTCGCCGACCGGCTCAATGGCTATTTTCACTTCTTCGGCGTGCGCGGCGGCTTGCTGATGCAGCTCGGGCGGAACGCGGAGGCGCGTGAAGCGTTCGACCGCGCGATCGCGTTGGCGAACACGGCAGCGGAGGCCGCGCACATTCGCATGCATCTCGACCGACTACAGCAAGACAGCGCTACCGCAACAGCTGCGCAATGATCGACTCGGCTTGCGACAGGTAGCCGCCGCCGAAGAGATTGAGATGATTGAGGACGTGATAGAGGTTGTAGAGCGCAACGCGCCGCGGCGCGCCCTGGGGTAGCGGCCAGCTCGCCTCGTAAGCCGCGTAGAACGACGCGCTGAAGCCGCCGAAGAGGCGCGTCATCGCGAGATCGGCCTCGCGGTCGCCGTAGTACACGGCGGGATCGAAGATGACAGGCGCGCCCTCCTTGTCGACGCCGAAGTTGCCGCCCCACAGATCGCCGTGCAAGAGCGCGGGCTGCGGCTCGTGATCGGCGAAGAAGTCGTCGAGCCGCTCGAGAAGGGCCGCGCCCTGCTCCTGCAAACGTCCGCGATAGCCGTTACGCGCCGCGAAATCGAGCTGATAGCGCAATCGGTGCTCGCGGAAGAAGGTCACCCAACTGGACGTGCGGGTATTGACCTGCGGTGTGCTGCCGATGGTGTTGTCACGATGCCAGCCAAACTGTGCGGCGCTCGTGCGGTGCTGGTGCGCCAGTTGCTCTCCCAGGCGTTTGCTCGCTGCCGATGTGGAGCCGCCGAAATCGATCCATTCGAGTGCGAGGAATGCGCATTCGTCTGCCGCGCCGACAGCAAGCGCACGAGGAACACGGACGGCGTGCGCGTTTGCGAGCTCCTGTAGTCCCTCGGCTTCCGCCTCGAGCATGTCGAGCTGGCCCGCGCTCGCGATCTTCACGAAGAGCGGTCCTACCGCACTCTGCCAGCGGTAACTCTCGTTGATGCAGCCGCCGTGCACGCGGCGTTCAGGCTGCGAGGCCACGCGCGCGTGCAGGCTCGTGGCGAGTTGCGCGCCGATCGCAGCGAAAGCATTCGTGTCGCTCATCGAGGGCTCACTCCGGAAGCGCATAGTGCCAGACGCCAGCTGAATCTGCCTGCCGTCACGGCAAAGCTCGACGCGTCGTGAAACCTTTGCGCGGTCCGGGAATTGATCTTGCAGTCCACGGTCCTGTCGACGTCTCACGTTTCTGGAGTGCTCGCATGCGACGGCAACCCGGTGCGCTGGTTGCGCTTCTCACCTCTCTCGTTCTGGTCGGTTGCGATTTCGGCAGTAGCAACAACGACAACAACGATACGCCACCGGCGATGGAGCCTGCGCCACCGGCAGCTCAACGCGGCGACTTGCTACAGAACCCGCCGACGAAGCTGAACACGTACACGCCCGCGGACCTGCTCGCCTCGCTCGGCGGTAACGACATCGGCAAAGCGTTGTTGAATCTCGCGTTGTCGCCCACGTGTAGCGTCGATGTGTATCAACTGCAGTATCAAACGGTCGGTGCCAAGGCCGAGTCCGTGACCGCGTCGGGCGCCTTGATGGTTCCGTCGGGGACGGATGCCAATTGCAGCGGCCCGCGGCCGATCGTGCTCTACGCTCACGGCACCAACACGAGCAAGACGTTCAACATCGCGGACCTTTCCAACTCGAGCAATGGCGAAGGTCTGGCGATGGCCGCGGTGTTCGCGGCCCAGGGCTACATCGTCATCGCGCCGAACTACGCGGGCTACGACACCTCATCGCTCCCATATCACGCGTACCTCAACGCCGATCAGCAATCGAAGGACATGATCGATGCGCTGACCGCCGCCCGCAAAGCTCTCCCGCTGTCCGCGACACCTTCGACCACCGACAGCGGCAAGCTGTACGTGACCGGCTACTCGCAGGGCGGTTACGTCGCGATGGCGACTCATCGAGCGCTGCAGGATCAGGGCAGCGCCGTCACAGCGTCCGCGCCGCTGTCCGGCCCCTACGCGCTGGCGGCGTTCGGGGATGCAATCTTCCAAGGCCAAGTGAGCGGCGGCAGCGTCGAGAATCTGACGCTGTTGATACCCGGATATCAGCAGGCGTACGGCAATCTCTACACCGCGACGACGGACGTGTTCGAAGCGAAGTACGCGACCGGCATCGACACGCTGTTACCGAGCACGACCTCTGTGTCGGATCTCGTGAGCCAAGGCAAGCTGCCGGCCGATGCCGTGTTCAACAGCACGCCGCCCGCGCCCGAGTTCGCGTCGATGACGCCGGCCACCACACCAGCGGAATTCGCCCCCCTGTTCGCGAAAGGATTCGGTCCAGACAATCTGATCACGAACAGCTACCGGCTCGCGTACCTGCAGGATTCGCTGACGGCGCCCGACGGGGGCTTCCCCACTGCGACGGACGGCCTGCCGCCCGCCAATCCGACACATCCGTTGCGCATCGCGCTGAAGACGAACGATCTGCGCAACTGGACGCCGAATGCACCGATGCTGCTGTGTGGAGGCGCACACGATCCCACGGTGTTCTTCTTCAACACGCAGCTGATGCAGGCGTATTGGGCGGCGCATGTTCCGGCGGCGCCCGTGACCGTCGTGGACATCGACAGCGGCGGAGATCCGTATTCCGACCTGCGCACGGAGTTTCAGGCGGCCAAGGATGCCGTGCGCGCCGCGGCCGTCGTCGGCGGCGCAACGGACGGCGGCGACGAGGCGGTGCTGGAGGCGTATCACGCAGGCCTCGTGGCACCGTTCTGCTTGAGCGCGACGAAGCGCTTCTTCGACAACACGCAGTGAGCGCGTCGACCGCGATGAGACGTGCGCAATCCGCGATGACGGGGTTGCTGCGAGCGCTCGCATCGTGGTATCAAGTCACGGCTCTTCACTGTCACCACCGCAAATAAAGGGAGGGCACCGATGAGTCCATCACGCATGCACCTTCCGCCTGGCATCGGCAAGCGGTAGGTCCAGCAACCCACTGGGCGGCGCCGATCCGGCGCAGCTCCGTTCCTAGTCGATGATTCAAGGAACCGCGCGCAGGGCGCGCGGCAGACGCTATGGCTTTGAAAACCCGCACGCAGGGCTCGCTCGCCCTGCGCAACGTTCTGTCCTTCACGCTCCGGCACTGGGCGAGCCGCCGGAAGCTCTTGACCGGCATCGCGCTCGCGATGTCGTTCTCGACGCTGACCGAGGTACTCGTTCCGCTGTTCGCCGGTCGCCTGGTGGATGCGCTGTCGCACGGCCCGTCTGCGCTCGAAGCTGCGCTCACGGCGTTCGCGGCAATGGCTGGACTCGGACTGGCGATGGTCGGCCTGCGTCACCTCGCCTGGTGGGGCATCGTGCCACTGACGCTCAGCATGATGCGCACGATTGCGCAGGACGCGTTCCATCGTGTGCAGCGGTTCTCGACGGATTGGCACACGAACAGCTTCGCGGGCTCGACGGTGCGCAAGATCACGCGTGGCATGTGGGCGCTCGATTCGCTCAACGACGTGCTGCTGCTGGCGCTGCTCCCGGCGACGGTCGTGCTCGTCGCGACGGTGGCGCTGCTCGCGCACCACTGGCCGGTGATGGGTCTGATCATGGCGCTGGGTGCCGTCGCCTACACGGCGCTCTCGGTGTTCTTGGCGACTCGCGTCATTGCGCCTGCATCCCGGTTGTCGAACGCGCTGGATACGCGCATCGGCGGTGTGCTGTCGGATGCGCTCGGCGCCAATGCCGTCGTCAAGTCGTTCGGTGCTGAGAGTCGTGAGGACGAGCGGCTTGCGTCCGTCATCGACAAGTGGTCGCGCAGAACGCGTCGTACTTGGATGCGCCACACGTGGAGCGGCTCGGGACAACTCGTGTTGCTGTGGACGGTTCGCACTGCCGTGACGGGCACGGCGCTCTGGCTGTGGTGGCACGGACGGGCGACGCCGGGCGAGATTACGTATGTGCTGACAACCTACTTTGTCGTGCATGGATATCTGCGCGATATAGGCCAGCACATTCATCACCTGCAGCGCGCGGTGAACGAGATGGAAGAAATGGTGCGCCTATACGACCAGCCGTTCGGCGTTGCCGATTCGCCTGGCGCGAAGCCGCTGCGCATTCACGCAGGTGAAGTGCGCTTCGAGCACGTGACGTTCCGCTACGCGGGCCAGGAGGTACCGCTGTATCGCGACTTGAACGTGCGTATCGCGGCGGGCGAGCGCATCGGCTTGGTCGGCCGGTCCGGCTCCGGCAAGACGACATTCGTGAAGCTGATCCAGCGACTGTACGACGTGACGTCTGGTCGCATCGTCATCGACGGGCAGGACGTCGCGCACGCTACTCAAGCGTCGTTGCGTTCCCAGATCGCCATCGTGCAGCAGGAGCCTGTCCTGTTCCATCGAACGCTTGCGGAGAACATCGCGTATGCGCGTCCGGACGCGACGGCAGCGCAAATCGAGCGCGCGGCGCGGCTGGCGAATGCGCACGAGTTCATCGCACGGCTGCCGCGCGGGTATCAGACGCTCGTCGGCGAGCGTGGTGTGAAGCTGTCGGGCGGGGAACGGCAGCGGGTGGCGCTTGCGCGCGCGTTCCTCGCGGATGCGCCGATCCTCATCCTCGACGAGGCGACGTCGAGCCTCGACTCGGAGTCCGAGGCGCTGATCCAAGAAGCCATGGATCGGCTGATGTCGGGCCGCACGTCCATCGTGATCGCGCATCGGTTGTCGACCGTGCGTGCGATGGATCGCATTCTCGTGTTCGAGCAGGGACGAATCGTGGAAGAAGGCGATCACGACGCGCTGCTGCGCCGTCCACACGGACACTATCGCAAGCTGTTCGAGCGACAAGCCGGCGGGATCGTCGGAGCGCTGGCCGAGGTCGAGCAGGCAGTCGGCACTTGAGGCGTGGGCGGATGGCAATGACGCGGGATGTGCGCGTTGGAGGGAGGGAACCGACCGTCGCACTTCGCGCGGACGTCACATTTCGCTCGACCTCGCATTTCGCGCGCGATCGCATTTCTCTACGTTTGCAGCAGAAATGCGTGTCGTGAGCCGGTCGGTTCGTTTCGCACATTCGCCGCATGCAATGCTCTGCATGCGGCAACGACCCGCCCTCCTCCGGCCCCCGTCGCAAGACGAGGAAGCGCCGTGCGCGCGCAACACACGGCGGCCGCTATCTGGCCGCGCGCCGCTCCGAAACCGAATACGAGCCGGGCTCGAACGGGAGAGTCCTCGCGAACCTCTTGGGCATACGTTCGGCGCGCGAGATGGCGCGCGTCGAACAACGCGAATTCATTCGCACGGCTCACTATGCCGTACAGCAATACTGTGGAGCGCAACGCCTCACGGCAGGTCACCTCTGTGATCTTCACCGACAATGGCTAGGCACGCTGTATCCGTGGGCAGGAGAGTACCGGCAGGTCAACTTGAGTAAGGGAGGCTTCCCCTTTGCCGCCGCCCGGCTCGTTCCTTTTCTGATGGGCGACTTCGAAGAGAACTGTCTAGCTCGATACAGTGACTTGTCCCGGGCTCGCAGCGTCGATCCGTGGGCGGCACTTGCGGAAGCACACACGGAGTTTCTGCTGATCCATCCGTTCCGCGACGGCAATGGACGCGTGGCACGCTTGCTGACCACGCTCATGGCGTTGCGGGCCGGTGTGCCTGTGCCCAGTTTCGATCGCTTGCGAAAGCACCAACGCGAGGCGTACTTCGCCGCAGTTCGCGCCGGCCTGGACCGAAACTACGAACCGATGCGGCGGGTGCTCACTTCGCTCGTTTCTGCAGATAGACCTTGAGCGGCGGCATCCCATCGTCGAGAAAGCGACGCAGATCCTTGGCGATGGTCGCGACGCTCCCACCCGTCTCGATTGCCGTGGAGCCGGCGACATGTCGGATGAGAAATTCCTCGTAGGTCGCTCGATCTTTGAGGTGCGGATTGAGGTGGAAGAGCTTCGCGTCTTTCATGTCGGCGATGGTACCGGTCCGGCTGACTGCCGGATAGTCGCCCGGGCGCGATCCCGCGCACGATCCTACGTTCTCCGCTATAACAGCGACACAAAAAGGGGGGACCTGCGATGACTTCATGGCGCGCACTGCTCTATGCGGCACTCTCCGTCGCCGCGCTCGCGAATCCGGTACACGCGGCAACATGGGTCGGCACCTGGGGCGCGGCGCCACTCCCGCCGACGAAGGCGGCCGGCCCGGCACCGGCCACACCGAGCTTCGCGAACCAGACCATTCGGCAGGTCGTACGCATCAGCGCCGGCGGGAAGCGCGTGCGCGTGCGTTTCACGAACGAGTACGGCACGAAGCCGCTCACGATCGGCGCCGCGCGCATCGCGCTCGCGGACGAGAAAGGCAACGTGCAGGCCGGCACCGATCGACAGATCACCTTCGACGGCAAGCCGGGCACGACGATTCCGACCGGAGCGCCGCTCTTGAGCGATCCCGTGGATCTGCCCGTCAAAGCGCTGGCCACCCTGTCGATCAGCCTGTTCGTTCCCGAAGACACCGGACCCTGCACCTGCCATGCGGTGGGCATGCAAACGGCGTACGTCTCCGAGCCCGGCGACTTCACGAAAGAGAGCTTCGCGCCCAAGGAGAAGATTTTCGCCCGCGCGTTCATCTCCGGCGTCGAGGTCGAGAGTGCGACGCCCGCGAAGGCGATCGCCGTGCTGGGCGATTCCATTTCCGACGGAGTCGGTTCGACGAACGACGCCAATCGCCGCTGGCCCGACCTGCTCGCCGAGCGCCTGGCCGCGCGGGGCGGCAAGAGCGGCTGGGGTGTCGTGAACATGGGCATCAGCGGCAATCGCCTGCTGAGCGATGGCGCCGGACAGAGCGCGCTTGCGCGCTTCGATCGCGACGTGCTCTCGGTGCCGGGTCTCGGCTACGTCATCGTGTTCCTCGGCGTGAACGATCTCGGCATCGCGTACGGCAACTTCGGCAGCGGGCCGATGGCCGAGTTCTTCAAGAGTCAGCAGGGTCCGAACAAGGCCACCGCCGAGTCGATGATCGCGGGCTATCGCCAGCTCATCGCACGCGCTCACGAGCACGGCGTGAAGATCTACGGCGCGACCATCGCGCCGTATGAAGGCGCCTTCTACTACTCCGCGGAAGGCAATTCCGTGCGCGAAGCCATCAACCAGTGGCTGCGCACGAGCGGCGCCTTCGATGCGGTGCTCGATTTCGACGCGGTGTTCCGCGACCCCGCCAAGCCGACGCAGATGGCGATTCCGCTGCAAGCGGGCGATCACCTGCACGGCAGCGATGCCGGCTACGAGGCCGTGGCGAAGTCCATCGACTTGAAGCTGTTCAAGTAGGCAGCGTCGCCGCACGCTCCTGCAAGAATCGGCGGACGGCCTCGTCGCGCTCCAAACCGATTGCCACCTCGTAGGCGGCCCGCGCTTCAGCGTGCGCGCCCGTCCTCGCGAGCAGCTCCGCGCGGGCGGCCCAGTAGGGTTGATACTCGAGAAGCCGCGGGTCGGCGGCGATCGCATCGAGCTCGACGAGCGCGCTCGCCGGCCCGCGCATCTCGCCGATCGCGAGCGCCCGATTGATCGCGACCACCGGGGATTTCGACAGCTCGAGCAGCGCGTCGTAGAGCTGCACGACGTGTGGCCAATTGGACGCGTTCGTCAAGCGACGATGCACGTGTGCGGACTGCAGCGCCGCCTCGAGCTGATAGCGCCCGATCGTCCCGGCGCGACTCGCTTCGTACAGGAGCGACTCGGCCTGCTCGATCATGGCCCGATCCCAGAGCGAGGTGTCCTGCCCGGCGAAGGGCACGTACCGGCCGTACGCGTCGCGGCGGGCGCGACGCCGCGCTTCCGCATGAAGCATCAGCGCGAGTAACCCCAACGCTTCGGGCTCCCCGGGGAGCAGCTCCGTCACCAGCCGCCCGAGGAAGATCCCCTCTTCGGCGAGATCGCGCCGCGCCACATCGGTGCCGGCGGCATCCGCCCAGCCTTCCGCGAACACGGCGTAGATGGACTCGAGCACCGCATCGAGCCGCGCGCCGAGCTCCGCCCGCTCCGGGATACGAAACGGAATGCCCGCATCGCGAATCTTGCGCTTCGCGCGCACGAGCCGCTGCCGCATCGCGGCCGGCGCCATGAGAAACGCCGACGCGATCGTCGCGGCGTCGAGCCCCACCACCGCTTGCAGGATCAACGGCGCGCGAATCCCCGCGTCGATGGCCGGATGCGCGCACGCGAACATCAACGCGAGTCGATTGTCGGGAATCGCCGTCGCATCGCTTGCCGGCTGCTCGAGCTCATCCATCAGGATGAGGAGTTGATCGGCGGCGGCCTCGCCCGATCGTCGCCGCCGCGCGCCGTCGATCATCTTGCGACGGGCGACGGTGAGCAGCCACGCCTCGGGGCTCGCGGGACAGCCGTTCACGGGCCAGTCCGCCAGGGCCGCGGCGAAGGCTTCGCCGAGCGCATCTTCCGCGGCGGCGACGTCGCGCGTGCGGGCGGCGAGAAACGCGATGAGCTTGCCGTAGCTGCGACGGGCGACGGCGGCCGCCGTTTCCCGTGCGCGAGCGACATCGCCGCAGATATTCAAGAACCGGGTCTCGCCGAGAAGGACAATGCGCGCGCCGACGTCGTATCTCACGGCGCCAGCGCGCAAGCGACCGTCACATCGTCCACACCGGGCGGACTTCCATGATGCCGTGCTGCGCCCCCGGGCAACGCGCCGCCCACGCGAGCGCGGCGTCGAGATCCGGCGCTTCGATCATGAAGAACCCGCCCAGCTGTTCCTTCGTTTCGGTATACGGCCCGTTCAGCACCTGCGTCTTCCCGTCGGCGACGCGCACCGTCGTCGCCGTTGCGGTCGGCTGCAGCCGTTCCGCGGCGACATACGCACCCGCTTTCTTCAAGGCTTCGGTATAGGCCATGTAGGCTTGATAGCCGCGCTGCTGCTCTTCGGGGCTACGTGTTTGGAAGGCCTTCTCATCCGCATAGATCATCAGCAGGTACTTCATGATCGATCTCCGTCATTGCCGCGGCGGGCACTATGCACCGCCTGCTCGATGACGCTCAAACCCGCGCCATTTCGACACGGGTTTGCTGAGGAAGTACCCGAGCACGCCGGCCAAGCCCATGCTCGCCGCGATGACCAGGAGCCCGGCCGCGTATCCCTGCGTCTGGTCCTTCAGCCAGCCGATGACGGTCGGCGCCACCCAGCCGCTCAAGTTGCCGATCGAATTGATGAGCGCAATGCCGCCGGCGGCCGCGGACCCCGTGAGCATCGCCGTCGGCACGGTCCAGAACAACGGCAGTTGCGCGTAGATGCCGATCGCACCGAACGTGAATGCAGCGATCGCAAGGTACACGTTGTCCGCGAAGCTGCCGTACACGAACGCCACCGTCGCGATCACCGCCGGAATGACGAGATGCCAGGTGCGCTCGCCGGTGCGATCCGAGTTTCGCGCCCACAGGCACATCGCCACGGTCGCGCAAAGATACGGAACGACCAGCATCCACCCGACCTGCTGGTTGCTCAAGCTCCCGAACGATTTCACGATCTGCGGCGCCCAGAAGCCCAAGCCGTACACGCCCATCATCAGCGCCGCGTACAACGCCACGAAGCGCCACACCTCCGCGCTGAACAGACCGTCGCGCCACGAGGTGTGCGTGCTCGCCGCCGCGTCACGCGCGACGGCACGTTCGAGGACTTCCCGCTCACGCGGGGCGAGCCACTTTGCCTTCGCCGGCGAATCGCTCAGCACGAACAGCGTGGCGAACCCGAGCAGCACGGCGGGCACGCCTTCGATCACGAACATGGTCTGCCAGCCGGTGAGTCCCGCGATGCTCGTGCCCAGCAACGCCGTGGAGAGCGGTGCACCGATGATGGTGGACGCCGGGTTGGCAATGATGAAGAGGCCGAGAATGGCGGCGCGGACACCGCTCGGAAACCAATACGTGAGGTACAGCACCATGCCGGGGAAGAAACCGGCTTCGGCGATGCCCAGCAGGAAGCGCATCGTCGCAAACGACACGGGCCCGCGGACGAACGCCATCGCAACGGAGATGACGCCCCAGGTGATCATGATCCGCGCAATCCAAACGCGCGCGCCGAAGCGCTGGAGCGCGAAGTTGCTGGGCACTTCGAACAGGAAGTAGCTCCAGAAGAAGATGCCGGCGCCGAAGCCGTACTGGGTGGCGGTGAGCCCGAGGTCGGTGTTCATCGTGAGCGCCGCGAACCCGACGTTCACCCGGTCGAGATAGGCGACGAAGTACACGAAGCAGAGGAACGGCAGCAGGCGCCACGCGGCCTTGCGAACGACGGCGCGCTCCTCATCCGACAATTGCTGAATCGCTTCGATGGTGCACCTCGCTCGCTGAAGAGAAGCCGCGCCGGGGCGGCTTTCTCGTGGGCCCACACCGTTCGCGTCGACATCGTCGCGGCCGGCCGCTGCCCGCACCGCTCACAGCCGCCGCCCACATCGCTCTCGGCCGGCGCAAGGCGCGTGGCCGGTGCGCCGATCGCGAGCGCGCTAGTGATTGTGCCGCGGCGGCTTGCTGCCGACGCCGCGATACTTCAATGCCATCTCCATGACGGCGCCGCTGTCGAGCTGGCTCACCGTCGCGCGATACAGCTCCTGCCACGGAGTCGCGCTCGGCGGAATCGGCGGCAGACCCTGCGCCTTGCGTCGCTGGATCTCCTCGTCGGACACGAGCATGTCACAGCGCCCGGCCTTCAGATCGATGCGAATCACGTCTCCCGTGCGCAGCCACGCGAGCCCGCCGTTCGCGGCACTCTCCGGCGAGGCGTTGAGAATGGACGGACTGTCGGACGTGCCGGACTGCCGTCCGTCGCCGATGGTCGGCAAGCTCGTGATCCCGCGCTTCAGCAACGCATCCGGCGGCTGCATGTTCACCACTTCCGCGGAGCCCGGCCAGCCGATCGGCCCGGCGCCGCGGATCACGAGAATCGTGCGCTCGTTGATGCCGAGCGCCGGATCGTTGATGCGCGCGTGATAGTCGTCGGAGCCGTCGAACACCACGGCGCGTCCCTCGAAGCACTCGTCTCTCGTGAGGAACCGCTTGCGGAAATCGGCGGAGATGACGCTCGTCTTCATGATCGCGAAATCGAACAGGTTGCCCTTCAGCACGAGGAACCCGGCGTTCTCCTGCAACGGCTTCTCGTATGTCGCGATCACTTCGCGATCGGTGGCCTCGCGCCCCGCGATGTTCTCCGCGAGCGTGCGGCCCGTGACGGTCCGCACGGTGCCATCGATGCGCCCGGCGCGCAGCAGCTCGCAAAGCACGGCGGGCACGCCGCCGGCGCGATGGAAGCGCTCGCCGAGATATTTTCCCGCCGGCTGCATGTTCACGAGCAGCGGGATGTCCCGGCCGTACGTCATCCAGTCCTGCGGGGTGATCTCGACGCCGGCGTGCCGCGCCATCGCGACGAGATGCGGTTGCGCGTTCGTCGAGCCGCCGATCGCGGCGATGGTCGCGATCGCGTTGAGAAACGCGCGCCGGGTGAGGATCTGCGAAGGCCGCAGGTCTTCATACGCCATCTCGACGATGCGGCGGCCCGTGGCATAGGCGATCTGGCCGCGTTCGCGATACGGCGCCGGAATGGCGGCACAACCGGGCAGCGAGAGCCCGAGCGCTTCGGCGACGGCATTCATGGTCGACGCCGTGCCCATCGTGTTGCAGTGGCCGAGCGACGGGGCGGACGCCGCGGCCCGCTCGAGGAACTCGCGCTCGTC
>DASTRY010000030.1:0-132352 GCA_035760965.1 Steroidobacteraceae bacterium
CCCAGGTCCAGTCCGTGCGCGGCAGCTCGCCTTGGAAACCGACCAGGATCTGATAAACATCGCTCGTGTTCCTGAGCTGACGTGGCGGCAGGAAATCGAGCGTCCGGCCGAGTCGCCAGTTTGCGTTCGCGCCCGTGACGACGATGGGCTTGCCGGTCGTCGGGTCGAACTGTGTTGTGCTCAGCACGTCCGGGCCACGTGAGTCGAGCAGCGCGGCGAGCTCGTCGGGAATCGGGTGCTCCGCATTGCGCGGAATGCTCGCTGCGAACGTCCCAGTCGCGCCGGCGGGCTGCGCGAGCGACTGCACGCGCGTGTTCGAGAAGATCGCCTGTGCGAAGACCTGCGCGTGATCGGTCAACGCGTAGTGCCCGCGCCCCAGGAACGCGTAGCGCGTCAACGGGCTCGAGGCCAGCTCATCGAGGTTGTTCTCTCCCAGGACGCCGTTCGGCTGTACCTTGAACTTCCGCCCGAGCTCGCCCGTATAGCCGAGCGCGCCGGCGCTTTTGAAGAGCGTGCTGTCGCGGTTCACGTAGAACGCGGTGGCGCGATCGACGTTCGTGCCCGCCGGTCGCTCGGGAAAGAGCGCATTCGCGGCCGCTTGCGACGGCAGCCCGCCGGCGCTCGCGTTCGGCTCGTACGCGCTGTAGTCGATGCGCACGGATGTCGCGGGCGCGCCGGGGTCCGTCCACCCGTTCTCGAAGAACCGCCGGCCGAGAAAGCTCGCGGCGGAGCGCCGCGTCCACTCGAGACCGAGCATGACGTTGCCGCGGCCATCGTCCAGATTCGAGCCGAGCAGCGCGCTGAGCCGCCGCTCCGCGCCGTCGCCCACTTCGGTGATGCCGCTATGCGCTTCGAGCGTCGCGCCCTCGAAGTTGTCACGCAGCTTGAAATTGACGACCCCGCTCAACGCATCCGCGCCGTAGGTTGCCGAAGCGCCGCCCGTGATGATCTCGACACGCGAGATCGCCGCCGCCGGGATCGAGTTCACGTCGATCACGAGCGTGGAGTTGGCCGGCTGCACACGGCGGCCGTCAATCAAGACCAGCGTACGATTCGTTGCGAGCCCGCGCAGATTGAGCGTCGCGATGCCCGGTGTGTTCGTCGCGGTCGGGAACACATCGTTCGTGACGAATTGGGTGCTCGCCGGCACGAACTGCGGCAGTTGGTTCAGCACGCTCTCCACCGCAAGCGTGCTCGATTGCTCGAACGCCTGCGCGTCGACCGTCACGATCGGGCTTGCGGCTTCGAGATCCCGTCGCACGATGCGCGAGCCCGTGATCGTCACCGCCTGCAGGGGCACGTGCTCGGCGTCGTCGCCGTGCGAGTCGCGCGGCGCGGTGCTCTGCTCACGGCCGGTCCCACGCCGCGACGTCGCGGGAGCACCGGCGAGCTGCCGCGCCTTGCGAACCACCGCCACGTTGTTGGGCGTGAGCTCGAATTCGAGCGCCGTGCCCCGGAGAAGCGCACCCAGCGCTGCACGGGGCGGCAGGTCACCGGTCACGGCGTCGCTCGTGAGGCCGCTCACGTCCTGCTCGGAGAAGATGAGCTGCACCTGCGCTTGCTCGGCGAACAGGCGCAGCGCGCTCGCGAGCGGCTGTGGATCGATGCGGAACGTGCGCGCCGGCAGGTCGGCGCCGCGCGCGGCGATCAACGCGAACAGGAGCGCGAGACCGAGCGCAGCCCTTCGCACCATCAATCGCGAGTGAGGACGATCAGGTCATCCGCCGCGCGGTGGACCCGAACTCCGAAGTACGCGCGCAGTCCCTCCGCGAAGATATCGTTGTGGCCGGTCTCGAAAATACCGCTGATCCGCGCGCCGGCCAGCTCGGGCGCGCGCAGCTCGATCTTCAAGCGCGAGTAGCGATTTGCCTCGGCGATCGCTTCGCCGAGCGGCGTCTCCACGAAGTCGAGCTTGCCGGCGCGCCAGGCACTCACCCGCCGCACGTCGACCGTGGATCGCATCGGCGCTCGCTCGGCCGCGCCGAACGTGAGCTGCTCGCCGGGCGCAAGAGCGATCGGCGCGCCACCCGTTGCGACCGACACGCGTCCCTCGATCAGCGTGACGACAGTGTCGCGTTCGCGTCGATACACATCGAACGTCGTGCCGAGCGCCAGCACCTGTGCGCCGCGCACGTTCACGACGAAAGGCCGCCGCGAATCGTGCGCCACTTCGAAGCTCGCCTGGCCGGAGAGCAACTCGATGCGCCGCTCGCTCCCCGAGAGTCGGACTTTCACCTCCGAGGCCGTGTTCAGCGTGACCGACGACCCATCGGCCAGTCGTATCGTTTTCAGCTCGCCCACTGCCGTGGCGTACGTCTCGTACACAAAGAGCTGCTGCCACGATACGAAACCCGCAACGGCGGCGATGCCGGCGGCGAGCGCCCATCCCGCCACCGCCCGCCGTGAGAGGCGCCGGGTGGCTGCATCGGGCGACGCCAGCACGTCCAGCACTTCCGGCGACTGCGCGATGCCCTCGAGCTTTTCCCACAGTGCGCCGAGCTGCTCGAACTCGCGGCGTCGCGCCGGATCGCCACCGAGCCACGCCTGAAAGCGCGCCTCGTCCGCGTCCGTGAGCGTCTCGCTGCGCAGACGCGCATGCCAAGCAGCCGCCTCTTGGGTGAGCACCGAGCGCTCCGTTTGCTCGCCGGTGTTCATGGCGCGGCCCTCCCCGCCCGACTCTCCGCGTGAGCCGCGTCCAGCCGTGTCTTCAAATGGGCCAATGCGTGGCTGACGTGCTTCTCGATCATGGACACGGAGAGCCCCAGCTGCTCCGCAATCTGCCCGTACGTCGCCCCTCCGAATCGATGCAGGACGAATGCCTGGCGACAGACGGGACTCAGCTCCGCGATCGCCTGCCGGATGATCGCCAGCTCCTGCTCGCCTTTCAGAACTTGGTACGCCGTCGGCGCTTCGGAGGGGACTTCCGCGAGCTCGATGCCTTCGATCTCACCCGCGGTGGCGACGCGAAACGGGCGACGACGCTGACGCTTGGTGTCGCGCGCCAGATTGATCGCCGTGCGGAACAGGTACCCGCGCGGCGATTCGAGCGACTCCACCGCGGGCACCTGCTGCAGACGACAATAAGTCTCCTGGACGATCTCGCGAGCCTCTTCGCGTCCGATGTTCTGGCGGCTGATGAAGCGCAGCAGCGGGCGGGCGTACTGCCGGTACAGCGCATCGAGGAAACGCGCGCGCTCGGCGCTCTCGGCTGCTGCTTTGATGCTGTAGCTCAACCACGGCCCCCCTGACTTTCCGGGCTCTGCCCGGCGGGCGCCAAGTTAATTCAGCCGGGGTCGAGCGGTCCAGAGTTGACCTTCACGCGATTGTGGACGTCTTCGATCCCGGGGACCGCGAGGATGAGGTCCTCCATCTCGTGCTTCATGTGGCGCGTCGGCACCGTACCGGTGAGCGTGGCCACCCCCCGATGCACCTCGATGCTGACATCGCTGGAATCGATCGCCGGGTTGTTGAGCAGGCGCAGGTAGATGTCTTCGAGCAGACGCTCGTCCGACCGGCGATAGTTCTTGGGACCGCGGCGCGCCGGGAGCGTCGGCCGCGGCCTGAATGTTCTGAAGCCTGCCGGGTCCGCCCAGTCGCGCGCGTCGTTCCAGCCGGGGGCGAAGGGCGCACCGTGCTCCCCGCGCGGACGCGGGTCCGCAACGGCGGAATCTCGCGGGCGCGACCAGAAGCGCGCCGTGCGCAGCTCGAACTCGCGTTGCAGCTCCCCGAAGCTTCCGCGCTCGCGCCGGAAATCGCCGCCGCCGAATTCGTCCGAGTCTTCGAACGGTCCGCCCGCCCCGTAGCGGCCGCCGCCGTACTGCTGATCGCCGATCTCGTCGAAGCCGGCGTCGCCCTTGAAGCCGGCGTAATCGTAGTCGTAGTCGCGTTGGACGTCCGGATCGAAGTCCACGGTCGAGTAGCTCCCTCCGCCGATGTAGCCGGGGTCCCAGGCGGCGCGCACCTGTGCGTCGTAATCGTCGAGCGCGGGATTGGCGCTCGAGCCCCCGTATGCGAGCTCGTCGTCCTGCGCCCACGGATCCGGGTCCGGCGGCTGCTCCGGTGCGAACGAGGGCGGGCCGGACGCACGTCTGCGGTCGTTCATCGCTTGCTTCCTTCGCGGCCGTGCCGCTGCATGACGCTGCGCAGCTCGATGATGAGGCCGTCGTCCTCGAATGCGAGGAGCGTCGCGCCGTCGTAATCGAGCGGCTGGCCTTCAGGGGTCGTGGCATGCGTGGTCCAAAAGAGCCCCGCGCAGCGATCGTTGGTCGTGACTTCGTAAATCTCGGTGTGCGCGGTTGGGAACGTGGTGCGGTACTTGCTCCAGTAGCGCCGCGCGCCGTGCGTACCGGTGAGCTCCGAGCTGCTGCGGCTCGAGATGAGTCGCGCCATCGGGCTGAAGAGCTGAACCATTTCCTCCAGCGCCACCTCGCCGCCATGCCGCTCCAACGAGTCGAGCGCCACGACGAAGCGCTGGGCCAGCTCGCCAGTCATGAGAGACATAGGTGCGCCACCCTCCATTCGCAGCAGCGCTGCATTCCAGCAAGCGGGATGCCGATTGCAAGCCGTGCGGCTGCGGGAACGTCGCTTGCTGGGGCCGCGGCACCCGTGCCCTTATCGAGACCCGCACCCCCGCGCGCGCGATGGACTACGACGAAGACACCATCGAGCTGGAGCTCACACCCGAGCAGATCACCGCACTCACGCGCGCCGCCGAACTCGCAGTTGCCGCCGAACCCGTGACGCGCTCGGGCTCGCCGCGCGCGCCGCAACCGGCCGCGCCGGTGCCGCCCGATCCGACACCGCCGACTGTGAGATTGCCGACAGCGTCGCAATGGGTCGTCCGGACCCCGCCGGATGTGAGGTCGCCGTCTGCCGCCGCGCCGAGAGCGCCTGATCCGATCCCGCCTCCTGCGAGATCGCCGAGCGCGTCGCAGTGGACCGGGCCGATCGCGCCTGATGTGGGACTGCCGTCCGGCGCCCCGAGAGCACCTGCTGTGAGGCCGCCGAGCGCGTCGCCGATCGCGCCGGATGTGAGGCCATCGGGCGCGTCGCGATGGACTGCTCCGACACAGCCGGATGTGAGGCCGCCATGGGCTTCGCCGTCGGGCGACGCTCCGAGACGGCCTGATGCGCGGTTCCCATCGGTTCCGGCAGCAACCGTTGCGAAACCACCGACGCCTCTCAAACCTGCGCCCACGCCAAGCGCATCCGTATCACGAACGCCCGCTGCACCTATCGAGATCATCCCGCCGCAGTCGACGCCGCCTCGCCGCGCGCTCGGCGTGCAGCTGTACGCCGTGGCCGTTCCGGCGATCCTCGCCATTGCGGTGTTCGCAATCTCGCTGACGGGCATGAAATACGCGGCGACGACGGATGAACAGGACGAATCTCTCCCGCCCACATCCGCTCCGGCGCCACTCGCTGCGCCAAGCTCGGCGCCACTCGCAGCGGCGCCCACGTCCGACGTGTCGCGGTCATCGTCACAAGTGCCGCAACCCGCGGAAACTGCCACTCCCGATCCCGTTCGCTTCAGAAATCCGTTCGATCCTTCCGAAGTCTTCGACTTCCCGCCCGGCACGACGCGAGACGAAGCGCGCGCAGCCGTCGCGGCGCTGCTCATCGAGCGTGCGCGCAATCGCTCGAGATGAAGCGCGCGCTCACGCCACTCGCGATCATCGAGTGAGCGCACGCACCGTCGCCGCGTAACGCGCGCCGCGCAACTGCATCGAATATCGAAACGCTGTGAGGCCGAGCGCCTCACAGCTTTTGCCTGCGCTCGATTGCGATACACCCTTCGTGAGACACTTGCGCGCAGAAAAGGCCGCCTGCGGCCCAGAAGAGATACAGGGAGAAGACCATGCGTAGCCCACGCGTATCCGGCTCTCTCGCTCATCGAGACCACCGAATCCTCTCTTCGCCAAATCTGACCCACCGCTGAAGCGGCGGATCAGGTTCGCTCACGCATCCACGCTCCACCCGATCGACCCCGATGCGGATCTATCACGGCTCATCCGAGTCAGGTCCGCGCTTTCCAAGAACAGAGGAGAAGGCGCATGTTGAATCCATCGCGAATCGTCTCCGTAGCGGCAACCGTCAGCGCAATCACGCTGCTCTCCGGAGCGGCGGCCGCGCAGGACCCCACTACTCAATCGAACGGCTCGAACGGCGCGAACGGCAGCAACTCGAGCGGCGGCAGCGCCTGCTTCGGTCTGCCGAGCCACGATGCGCTGAAGCGAGCGCTCGAATCTGCGCAAGCGCAGACGAACGGCGGCTTCGGTCTCGATATGTGGGCCACCGTCGTGAACCGTGACGGCATCGTATGCGCGGTCGCCTTCACCGGATCGGATCGCGGCAGCCAATGGCCCGGTAGTCGAGTGATCTCCGCACAGAAAGCGAACACCGCGAACGCGTTCAGTCTGCCGGGGCTCGCGCTCTCGACGGCGAATCTCTGGGCCGCCGTGCAGCCCGGCGGCTCGCTCTACGGTCTTCAGCACAGCAATCCGGTGAATACGGTGGTCGCGTACCAGGGGTCGGCGGGGAACTTCGGTCAGCCGAACGACCCGATGGTCGGCGGCCGCATCGGCGGCGTGAACGTGTTCGGCGGCGGGCTGGGCCTGTACAACGCGAAGAAGCAACTCGTCGGCGGCATCGGCGTGAGCGGCGATACCTCGTGCGCGGATCACAACATCGCGTGGCGCACGCGGCATTCGCTGAATCTCGACTGGGTGCCGGGCGGAGTCAGCGCGAAGAACGACGACAACATCAACTACCAGGGCCTCGTGCCCGACCCGAGCGTGCCCAACGACTTCTCGCATCCGATCTGCAAGATCGGCGGCGTGGACAACGTCTCGGCGATCAGCGCGGCGCTGCCGCCGATTCGCAAGTAGTGGCGGATGGGAGCCCGTCATCGGCGCGGGCTCCCGTGTCAGAGACGAGCGCCGGTGCGGCGTGAGACCAGTCGACAAAACGCCCTGTCGATCACGCGCGCCGGCGCGTCGGCGACGCCGTTTGCGAACACCTGAACGCGGCGGTCACCTGCCGATCACGCGCGCTTGCGCCGGGCAACGGCACGGTGTTCATCGGACCGGGCGGCGGCGAATGCGCTGCGCGCCGTTCATCGGACCCGTCGGCGGCGAATGCGCTACGCGCCGCCCGTCAGTGCGGCCTTGTTCGCGAGGAGAAAGTCGAGCAGGCCCTGCGGCGGCTTGCCGGTGAGCTGCTCCACGGCATTCGACAGCACGTTGAAATAGCCGGCGCGTGTGTTCGCGTCGATCGACGCCAGCAGCGGGATGAGGAAGTCGGGCACGCGTGCCGCTTTCATTCCTTGAATGAGCTCCTCCTCCGAAACCTGGATCACTTCGAGAGGCTTACCGGTCACCTCGCTCACGAGCGCAGCGATGCCCGCGGTCGGGTGCTTGCGCGGGCCGGTCACATCGTAAATCGCCGTGCCCGTGCTCTCCGAGGCCAGCACAGCCGCAGCGATACGCGCGCAGTCTTCGCGCGCGACGTACGCGAGTTGCCCATCGCCCGCCGCAGTGAACCACTTGCCGCTCGCCAAGCGCGGCGGCATCGACGTCAAGAGCCCTTCCATGTACCAGCTGTTGCGCAGGATCGTGTGGCTCAGCCCACTGGCGGCGAGCGCGCGCTCCGTCCCGTAGTGATCAGGCGCAAAGGTGACGAGCGACTTGTCCGGATTCGGCATGGACGTGTAGATCACGTGCTTCAGGCCCGCCTTGGTCGCGGCAGCGACGGCCGCCTTGTGCTGCATCAGACGACGACCGGGCCGATCGATCGCGTCGGTCGAGATGAGCAGCATGCGATCCACACCTGCCAGCGCGCTGTCGAACGACGCGCTATCCTCGAAATCCAGCTTGCGCACTTGCACGCCTTTCGCGCCAAGCGCGGCGAGCTTGTCGGGAGTGCGCGTGCCCGCGACGATGCGGGCGGGAGGCACGTGATGCGTATCGAGCAGATGAGCGATCACGCGCTGACCGAGCTTGCCGGCGGCACCTGTGACGAGCAACGTCTGGGGCATGGGATGAGTCCTCTTCAGGGGATCGCGAGCGCTCGATTCTATCGATCCGCCGCCAGCGCGCGCACACATCGCCGCACGATGCCCGGCCCGCGGTAGACCATGCCCGTGTAGAGCTGGATCAAATCCGCGCCGGCGCGCCGCATGGCAAGCGCAGTCGCGGGCGAGTCGATGCCGCCCACGCCGATGATCGGGAACGTCGGGCCAAGCAAACGCCGCAGCTCCCGCACGATTCTGAGCGACAGCGGATGCAGCGGCGCGCCGCTCAATCCTCCCGCTTGCTGCGGATCGTTGGTGCCCAGCGCATCGCGCGTCACGGTGGTGTTGGTCGCAATGATTCCGTCGAGAGACACGCGCAGCGCCACTTCAGCCAGCGACGCGAGCGATGCCGCATCGAGATCGGGCGACACCTTCAGCAAGAGCGGCAGGCGTCGCGTCGTGCCCCGTAACAGCGCGTCCCGCTCGCTCAGCAGCGCGGTCACGAAAGGGGTGAGACGTTCGGGCGCGTGCAGATCGCGAAGCGAGGCGGTGTTCGGCGACGAGATGTTCACGGCTACGTAGTCCGCGAACGAGTGCAGCGTGCGCAGACAGCTCACGTAGTCGTCGATGGCGCGGTCGAGCGGCGTATCCGCATTCTTGCCGATGTTGATGCCAAGGATGCCGCGATACCGCCGCCGCTGCCGCAGCCGCGCGGCGACGGCATTCGCGCCTTCGCTCGGAAACCCCATACGATTGATGAGCGCGCCGTGCTGCGGCAAGCGGAAGACGCGCGGTCGCGGCTGCCCCGGCTGCGGTCGCGGCGTGACCGTGCCGATCTCGATGAATCCGAAGCCGAGACGGCCGATGCCGTCGATGGCCTCCGCATTCTTGTCGAAGCCCGCTGCGAGCCCGACACGGTTCGGGAAGTGCAGGCCCATGAGATCGACCGCGGCGCCGTGCACGTGTGGGCCGGGCAGATGTCCCGCGACGCGCAGCGCTTCCAGCGTGAGGCGATGGGCGCGCTCGGGATCGAGCGCGAAGAGGATCGGACGAACGGCGGGATAGAGCATAAGGTCGAGCGTGAGTGTAACGAGTTACAAGAGGACGTTGTACTTGCTCCGCGCACACAGTTGGCCGTCGCGCCCCGCTCGCGTAGCCTCTCGGCCCATCTATGCGAGTGCTGCTCGTCGAAGACGACGCGATGATCGCGCAAGGGCTGCAGACGGCCCTGCGCCAGGACGGCTACACCGTCGACCTCATCGGCGACGGTCGCAGCGCCGACGAAGCGCTGCGCACCTCGCAGTTCGACATCGTGCTGCTCGATCTCGGGCTGCCGGGTCGCGGCGGCCTCGAGGTGCTGCGGAACCTGCGGGGGCGTGGCGACGCGACGCCGGTCATCATTCTCACCGCGCGCGATGAGGTCCGCGACCGGATTGCCGGGCTCGACGCCGGCGCCGACGACTATCTCGTCAAGCCGTTCGATCTCGACGAGCTCGCCGCACGCATGCGCTCCGTGTTGCGGCGTGCGGCAGGGCGGGGCGACCCGTGCATCGAGCACCGAGGCATACGGCTGAATCCGATCACGCACTCCGTGGAGCGCGACGGCGTTCCGGTGCAGCTCTCGGCGCACGAGTATTCTGTGCTGGAGGCGCTGCTGCAGCGGCCGGGCGCGGTGCTGTCGCGCGCGCAGCTCGAAGATCGTCTGTACGGATGGGATGCGCAGGTGGAGAGCAATGCCGTCGAGGTGTACATCCACGGCTTGCGCCGCAAGCTCGGGAGCGACTCGATCCGCACGCTGCGAGGCGTCGGCTACTTCGTGCCGAAATAAATCATAAATGGTGTCCATCCGCGCCCGGCTCCTGATCGCGCTTCTCGCGCTGACGACCTCCATGTCGCTGCTTGCGGGCGCGTTCACCTATCGTCAGGTGCTCGCCGAGACCGACACGCTCTTCGACTACCAGCTGCGTCAGATGGCCCTGTCACTGCGCAGCCAGGTGTCGCTCGCGCCACGCATCGAGCTGCCGCCGGCACAGAACGACACGGACTTCGTCGTGCAGATCTGGGACCTCTTCGGTACGCGCGTGTACCTGTCGCGCCCCGGCCTGCCGACCATCAATCGGGTCGTGCTCGGCTACGCCGATCTCGACTTGAATGGGGAACGGTGGCGCGCGTACGGTCTGCAGACGATCGACGGTGTGATTCAGATCGCGCAGCCGACGCGGGTGCGCGAGGCGCTTGCCCGAGCCAGCGCGCTGCGCGTCGTCATTCCCTTGCTGCTGCTCATTCCGATTCTCGGTGCCGCAATCGTGTTTGGCGTACGCAATGCGCTCTTGCCTCTGCGCCGGACGGCTTTGGAAGTGCAGCAGCGAGATGCCAGCAGCCTCGAGCCCCTTGCCGTCGAACGCTTGCCGGCCGAAGTCGTACCTCTCATCGACGAGCTCAATCGGCTGCTCGCGCGCGTCGACAGCGCCTTTGCCACGCAGCGCGCGTTCATTGCCGATGCCGCGCACGAGCTGCGCTCACCCCTCACCGCCGTACGACTGCAGCTGCAGCTACTGGATCGCGCGACGGACGATGTCGCGCGCCGCGAGGCGCGGGCGAATCTGGGCGCCGCGGTGGATCGCGCGACCCACATGATCGAGCAGCTTCTCGCACTTGCACGTGCCGAGCCGCGCGACGCGCAGATCGAGCGGCAAACGGTGATACTCGAAACCGTTGCGGGCGAAGCAATCGCCGACGCGAACGCGCTCGCCCAGACGCGGCACATCGAAACGGAGTTGCAGGCGGAGGCGCCCGCACGTGTCGTCGGGGATGCGGCGGCGCTGCGTGCGCTCGCGCGCAATCTCGTCGACAACGCCGTGCGCTACACGCCGGAGGGCGGCCGCGTGATCGTACGGACGCGTGTGAACGATCGCCGTGAGGCGTTGCTCGAGGTCATCGACAACGGCCCCGGGATTCCTGCGGCAGAGCGCGAGCGCGCATTCGATCGGTTCTACCGACGCGCCGGCTCTCCGGCGGGCGGCAGCGGGCTCGGCCTCGCGATCGTGAAAGCGATTGCCGAACGGCACGCTGCGACGGTGACGCTCGCGGATGCGTCGGGCGGCGGGCTGCACGTCACGGTGACCTTTCCCCCACCCCCGGATGGCGCGCGCCCGACATAGCGCACGTCGGATCCGGGCCTGCTGTTCAGCTCGCACGCCTCTTCCTTAAGCCTGGTTTAAGCGAGCCGCGCCACCCTGCGCGCCGTTCCTCATTTGGCTTGGAGATCATTCATGACCGCTACAACTCGCAAGGCCGCGTGGGCCGCGGCCGGTATCTTCTCGGTCGGCGCCGTGGTCGGGCTGGCCGCGCCGAACCTGCTGCACACGACGAGCAGCGCGGCGCCGCTGACCGCGAGCGCTCCCGCTTCCGTCGCCAGCGCGGTGAAGGGCGCCATCCCGCTCGGTACCGCGCCGAATTACAGCGCGATCGTCGCGCAGAATTCCCCTGCGGTCGTCGGCATCCAGACGACCGGTGAGATCAAGACGTCCGCGCCGCAGGCGCCGTTCGGCGGCGACGAAGGCGATCCGTTCTTCCGCTTCTTCCGCGGCATGCCGCAGCAGCCGAACGCCGTGCCGATGCACGCGCAGGGCTCGGGCTTCATCATCAGCTCCGACGGCTTGATTCTCAGCAACGCGCACGTCGTGAACGGCGCACGCGAGGTCACGGTGAAGCTCTCGGACCATCGCGAATTCAAGGCAAAGGTGCTCGGCGCCGACAAGGCGAGCGACATCGCCGTGCTGAAGATCGACGCGAAGAACCTGCCGGTCGTGCGCTTCGGCGACTCCGACGCGCTCAAGGTCGGCGACTACGTGCTCGCGATCGGCGAGCCGTTCGGTCTCGAAGAGACGGCGACCGCGGGCATCGTCAGCGCCCTGTCGCGCTCCCTGCCCGGCGACGGCTACGTCCCCTTCATCCAGACGGACGCGGCCGTGAACCCCGGCAACTCCGGCGGCCCGCTGTTCGACGCGACCGGCGCCGTCGTCGGCATCAACTCGCAGATCTACAGCAACTCGGGCGGCTATCAGGGCGTCTCGTTCGCGATCCCGATCAATCTCGCGCGTCAGGTGGCCGATCAGATCGTGAAGACGGGCCACGTCGCGCACGGACGGCTGGGCGTCGCGGTGCAGACCGTCGATCAAGCGCTCGCCGAGTCGTTCAAGCTCGACGCGCCCGCCGGCGCGCTCGTCTCGAAAGTGGAGCCCGACAGCGCCGCGGACAAAGCGGGGCTGAAGCCGGGCGATGTCATCGTCGCGTACAACGGGCAGCCGGTGAAGGATGCGGGTCAGCTCTCGATGCGCGTCAACACGACGGCGCCGGGCGAAGCGGCCACTCTCAAGGTGTGGCGCGAGGGCAAGGAGAAGACGCTCACCGCGCGCATCGCATCGGCCGACGCCGACGAATCGGGCAGCGTCACGGCGAGCGCGACGGATCAGCCGCAGCTCGGTCTGTCGCTCCGGCCGCTGACTCCGGACGAGCGTCAGGAAGCCGGCGTTTCCGGCGGCCTGGTCGTCGAGGGCGTGCAGGGTCGCGCCGCGCTGGCGGGCATCCAGCCGGGCGATGTCGTGCTCGGCGTGGACGGCAAGCCGGTCACGAGCATCGATCAGCTTCGCGAGGCTGCGCGCAGTCACAACAAGTCGTTGGCGCTGCTCATCCAGCGTGGCGACAATCGCATCTTCGTCCCGCTCGCACTGGGCTGATGCTTCACCGAAATCGCCCCTCACGGCGCCTGCCGTGAGGGGCGACTCGTGTCTTCGAGCTCGCCTCCAGCCCGCCACGTCTCGATGAGCTGAGGATTCTGGATCAGCGCCGCGAGCGCCGCGTGCAGCTCGATCTGCGTGCGGCTCAGTCCGGCGGCATCCAGGCCTTGCTCCATCCCCTCCTCCAGCGCCGCGGCAACATAGCGCAACGCCTGCAGCACCGGCAGACGATGCACCGTGCCCGGCTCCTTGCGATATCCGTCCTCGCATCGTCCCTTGCTGAGCGAGTGATAGGCCGAGCACGCCGCCGGCCGAACCTCGTAAGCACTGCACTTCCCATCGACCAGAAAAGCGCACGCGATTGCGGGCACCGGCCGCCCTTCGCGCGCGAGCCGGGCGCGACGCTCGGCGTTCTCGAGCACGCGCGCCCGAATGCCTGCCGCGCGCTCGGCGGCAATGTGCGTGTCGAGATACCGAAAGAGCGCGATCGCCTCGTGCGGCAGCACCATCACGCGCAAGTGGCAGCAGAAGCTGCAGCCCTCGGCACAGGCGATGCCATCGCCGCGAAACGACTCGAACGCCTGATCGAGCAGCGAATTGATGCGCGCGGCGAGCGCCATGCAGTGATCGGCGTCGCTCGAAATCCCGACAGTCTGGCGGATGGCGTCGAGGGCAAACGCCTGGGCTGCGCCGCTCTGAGTCATGAGGCATTCTTGCAGAGCATGCCGACACCCTTCAAACCGACTCGCGAGCAGCTTCTCGCCGCGACCGCCAAGACGATTCCCGATGTGATCGCGCCCAACCTGCGCGTGCTCTTCTGCGGCATCAACCCGGGTCTCTACTCCGGCGCGGTGGGCCACCACTTCGCGCGTCCCGGCAATCGGTTCTGGCCGGCGCTGCACGGTGCGGGCTTCACCGAGCGGCGGCTCACGGCGTGGGAGGATCGCGAGCTGCTTCGCTATGGATGCGGCGTCACGAACCTCGTCGCGCGCACGACGGCGCGTGCGGAAGAGCTGAGCGCGGATGAGCTTCGCGCCGGGAGGCGTCGCCTCATCGCCAAGGTGAAGCGCTACGCGCCCCGCTATCTGGCCGTGTGCGGCGTCACCGCCTACCGCACTGCCTTCGAAGCGCCGCGCGCGACGCTCGGCCCGCAGGCCGAGCGCTGCGGCGAGGCGATCGTCTGGGTGCTACCGAACCCCAGCGGGCTCAACGCACATCATCAGCTCGGTGACCTCATCGAAGCATTCGCCGAGCTGCGCAAGGCGGCATTCAGCGTGACCGGTGTGAGCTCGCGCGCCGCGAGCTCGTCGAGAAGGCGCGGGAGAACCTCGTAGATCACCGGAGCGCCGCGCGCATCGCGCGCCGCATTGCCATCGTGAAGGAGGAGGATGTCGCCGCCCGCGAGACCGTGCACGAGACGTTGCAGGACGAGCCCGGCATCGCTCGTCACGGTGTCGAAGCCACGCCTCGTCCAGCTTGCGAGCTGCAGCTCGAAGCGGCGGAGCACGGGATCGAGGAATGGATTGCGCAGGCCCGCCGGCGCCCGAAAGAAGCGCGGCGTGTAACCCGTGATCGTCGCGATCGCCTCCTGGGCGGCACCCACCTGAGCTGCCATCGCGCGCGGCCCCAGCAGCGAGAAGTAGTTCGGATGGCCGAAGCTGTGATTCTCGATGCTGTGCCCGCGCCGGACGATCTCTCGCGCCAGCTCCCGATGCTCGACGACTCGTCTGCCGATGCAGAAGAAGGTGGCCTGCGCACCGTGGCGGTCGAGGATATCGAGCACGTGCGGCGTGACCGCAGGATCGGGCCCATCGTCGATCGAGACGGCCACGCTGCGCTCGGCTGCGGCGGCCGTCGGGAGCCGCGTCCAGTTCGGGCCGAGCAGTGTGCTGCGCGGCCAGAGTCCGGCGGCCGTGATGGTCGCGTGATTGGCTGCGACGGCGCCGAGCGCCCACGGCCACGCGTGCGGATGCGCAACCGTAGCCGCAGCGGCAGTGACGTGAATCGCGGCGCTGGAGATCTTCCACAACACGCTCGCAGTCTGGCGTGCCACGGGTGCACTTCTCAAGATGCGCGGCTTGGCGGACGCGCACGACCGTGCGGCCTCGTATCCTTGCTGCACATCTGCAGGAGCGCCATGCCGAATCGCGTGACTCGCGCCTCGACGTTCATCGCCACCTTCGTCCTCATGCTCGCGGCATGCGGCGATCGCGCGCACAGCCCGCCGGCGTCAGAACCCGCACCACTGGCCGCGGCGGTCTTCGAGCCGGTCGATCTCGTCTTCCCGTCGGCAGCGCCACTCACCGCCACCTTTCGCGCGCCGAACGGCGCAACGCTCACGAGCCTTTCGTTTCCGCAAGGCGGGAAGCAGGTGGTCCGATTGACGGCGACCGAACCCGGACTGTGGAGCTACAGCGTGTCGGCCGGCAAACGCGTGCTCGGCACGGGCACGATCCGAGCGGTACCCGCGCACACGCGCGGCTTCGTGCGGACGCACGGTCACGCACTGGAATATCAGACCGGCGAGCCCTTCGTCGCCATCGGCGAGAACCGCATCAACATCTATGATCCGCAGTGGAACTGGCGTGCGCTCTCCGTGCACGACTATCTCGCGTACATGGCGGCGCACGGGATGACGGTGCTGCGGGTCTTCATCGTCTCCGACGTCGAGAACGAAGAGACTCACGGCGCCAACGCCGGCGTCATCGAGCCCACGCTCGGCCACTTCGACGAGCAAGTCGCACGGATGTTCGACGGACTCTTTCGCGACGCTCAGGCGCGCGGCATTTACGTCGTGCTCGTCGCCTTCGCGCTCGGCTTCTCGGAAAACGACGACTGGAAGAGCTGGCACGACAACCCGTACTCGGCAGAGCGCGGCGGACCGGCGCACACGCGCTTCGAGTTCTTCGACTCGCCTGCGGTTCGCGAACGCGCCGCGGAGCGCTTGCGGTATCTCGCGGCACGCTATGGCCCGTTCCCGAATCTGCTCGCGATCGATCTGCTCAACGAGCCCGAGTGGGATGGCGCCATTCCCGAGGTGGCGTGGACGGCCTGGGCTCAGGAGATGGCACGCGAATGGCGCCGCGCGGACCCGTACGGTCACGCCATCACGCTGGGCAGCGTCGGTCTGCACTGGAACATCGAAGGAGACGAGCGCGCCTGGTGGAGCAGCGATGCGTGCGACATCGTGCAGTGGCATCTGTACGGGCCGGAGGTGTACGACGTGCATGCGCTCGCCTCCGCGGTGACGCGCAAGGTGCGCGAGACATGGTCGTACGGCAAACCGGTGCTGCTCGGCGAATTCGCCTACGGGGGCGAGGCGAAGCCGGAATACGATCACACGCATGTCGGGCTGTGGTCCGCGGCGTTTTCGGGCGCGGGCGTTCTGGCTCATAGCGCGCCGGCGTTCAACATCGACTCCGACGAGGTGATGACGCCCGAACGCGCGCGCCACTATCGCGTGTTGAAAGACATCCTCACCCCGCTCGCAGACGCGACTCCCGGCGAGGCCCGGGCAAGCGCCGGCGCCGCCTGGACGCTGCTGACTCAAGATGCCGGCGCCGTCTGGCTGCTCGCGCCGAAGGAGCGCTACCGCTCGACGATCTCGGGAACACGCGTCACGGTGCCGTCCGTCGGCGAAGGAACGTGGCACGTGGAATGGCTCGACGATGTCACTGGCGCGCGTGTGACTGCGGGCAACGTCGAAGCGCGCTCCGGTCAACTGGAGCTGACCGTCCCGCCCTACTCGCGGCACATCGTTGCCCGACTCACGCGTCGATAGGGTGCTATCGTCCGCACATGGAGCACGAGCCCGACCGCGAACCGGCACCGCCCGTCGAGATTCCACACACGGAGCTTTCTGCAGAGGCCTTGCGCGGCGTGATCGAATCGTTCGTGCTGCGCGAAGGCACCGAGTACGGCGAGCGCGAAGTGCCCCTCGAGCGCAAAGTCGCGGACGTGCTCCGCCAGCTCGAGCGCGGCGAGGCGCAGATCGTGTTCGACCCGAACACCGAGACGGTCGACATCGTCGTCAAGCCGTCCCGGCGCAAGTGAGTCTCAGTGCAGCAGAGTGCCGCCGTCGCCGCCGCGAGCGCGTGGCCGCTGCACGTCTTCTTTCTTCAGGCCCGGCTTGAGCACGACTTTCGTGCACTCGTCCTGCTTGTCGCGGAACATGCGATAGCCTTCCGGCGCCATCTCGAGCGGCAGGTGATGCGAGATCACGAAGCTCGGATCGATGCGGCCCTGCTCGATCAGCTCGAGCAGCGGCTTCAGGTAGCGCTGCACGTGAGTCTGCCCCGACTTCACCGTCAGCGCCTTGTTCACGATGGCGCCGAACGGCACCTTGTCGAGCAACCCGCCGTACACGCCGGGCACGGAAACCGTGCCGCCGTTGCGGCACGCCTGTAGCACTTCGCGGAGCACGGTCGGACGATCCGTCTGCATGCGCATCGCCTGCTTCACACGGTCGTACGCGCCGAAGAAGCCGTGTGCGTGCCCTTCCATGCCCACCGCGTCGATGCACGCGTCGGGACCGCGGCCGCCCGTCAGCTCCTTCAGCGCTTCGAGAACGTCCACCTCTTCGTAGTTCAGCGTCTCCGCTTTGGCGTGGTCGCGCGCCTTGCGCAAGCGCTCGGGGAAGCGATCGATCGCGATCACCCGCTCCGCCCCGAAAATGAAGGCGCTCGCGATCGCGAACAGCCCGACCGGCCCGCAGCCCCACACGGCCACCGTATCGCCCTTCTGGATGTTGCAGTTCTCCGCGGCCATGTAGCCCGTCGGAAAGATGTCCGACAGGAAGAGCACCTGATCGTCGCTCAGATGGCTCGGAACCTTGATCGGCCCGACATCCGCGAACGGCACGCGCACGTACTCGGCCTGCCCGCCCGCATAGCCGCCGAGCATGTGCGAGTAGCCGAACAGCCCGGCGGGCGAATGGCCCCAGAGCTTCTCCGCCATCCACGCGTTCGGGTTCGAGTTCTCGCACAGCGAGAACTGACCGGTGGTGCAGAAATAGCAGCCGCCGCACGAGATCGGAAACGGCGTCACGACGCGATCCCCGACCTTCAGGTTCTTCACGCCGGGCCCGACCTCGACGACCTCGCCCATGAACTCGTGGCCGAGAATGTCGCCCTTCATCATCGTCGGGATGTAGCCGTCGTAGAGGTGCAGGTCCGACCCGCAGATCGCCGTGGAGGTGATCCGAAGAATCGCGTCTCGTGGGTTGACGATCTGCGGGTCGGGAACCGTCTCGACCGCGACGTCGGTGACGCCGTTCCAGCACGTCGCTCTCATGCGCCTCTCCCCGCGCGCACCATGCGCGCCATCACGCTGCGGCGGCCGGACGGCTGCCCACGCGTCGTTGCAATCTCGCCCGTTTCCAGAATCTGCTTGAAGCGGCGCAGGTCCTCCATGATCTGCACTTGCGGTCCCTTGCCGAACCACTGCGCAACGCGCCGCCCGGCGCGGCCCGCCGGCGGCTGATAGTGCACGGTGAAGCGCACGAGCGTGCCGCGATCGCCTGGCGCCCGTTCGAAGCTCACGACCCCTGCATGCCTGAGCGGCGCATTGGCCTCCGAGTGCCAGGCGATGCGCTCGCCGGGCTTGTCCTCGCTGATGCGCGAGTCCCATTCGATGCGAGCGCCGCCGGGCATCTGCGCCACCCAATGCGAACGGCGCTCGTCGATCTCCGTCACGGAGTCGATCGTGTGCATGAAATTCGGCGCGTTGGTGAGCGTGCGCCAGTACTGGTAGCACTCCTGCGGCGACTTGTTGATGATGACGCTGCGCTCGAGATATTCCTCCGCTTCTCCGGCGCGCACGCCGCCGCGCGAGCGCTGCCGCGTCTGACGCAGGCTTGCCGCAACGTCCGCGGCTGCGATGCCCGCAAAGAGCCCGAGGCTCACGAGCGGACGCATGCGGGTGCCCACGGCCGGATTGACGGCCGCTGAGCCGAGCACCATGAGGTCCATCGTGTCGCCGAGCACGCGCGACCAGAGCCAGGGCGTCGCGTTGCGCGCACCGAACAATCCCGCACCCGACGCGAGCTCGCGCACGCCGATCGTACGCAGCAGGCCCGTTCGGGAGCCGACGCCGGTGAGATGACCCACGATGCGCGGCGTCAGCACGGCCGCGGCGCCGAGCCCGACGCTCAGCCAGGCAAGCGCTCGAGCCGTACGGTGCGGGTCTGCATACAACGCGCGGGCACTCGTGCGCCGACGCTGCGCACGCGCCCGGATTTCGTTGCGGCGCATGTCACCCGCGGCGTACGCGGCATAGTCGGGCGAACCTCGTGCGGGGCCACGTGGGATCTCGGGGGATTCGGTGGACATGCGCTTCTCCGAGTGGAGTCGGGGTGGTTGCATTAAGCGCGGAACCACTCCCGAGTTCCCGGCGAGGCGCGTGAAGGCGGCTCAGCCTCCCGAGGCGACTCTGACCGGTCGGGCGGCGCGCGCCGCCGATCGCTGCAGCACGTCGAGCACCTCCGCCGTCGACATCACATCCGCGAAGAGCGCGCACATGTTGTTGAGCGTGGCATTGTGCTCGGCATCCGTGAACGTGGCATTCGCGTCGCTCACGAAGATGACCTTGTAGTTGAGCTGCATCGCGTCGCGTGCGGTGGACTCGCAACAGCAATTCGTGAGCGTGCCGCTGATGATGAGCGTGTCGATGCCACGTTCTTGCAGGATGCTGTGCAGATCGCAGGTGCCCGGAATGAACGCGGCGAAACGTCCTTTGTCGACCTTCGCCTCGTCCTCGCGCACGTCCAGCTCGGGCCAGAGCTGCCAGTAATGCGCGCCCGGTGCGAAGGCCTCCTGATGCGCCCGCCGCGTCTGCGGCGAGAAGCGCGAATAGAACGAGGACCACTGCTCGAGCCCACCGGCCGGCGTCGTGAAGCGCACGAAGATGTTCAGCGCGCCCGCGCTACGTACGGCTCTCGAGATGGCGTTGACGTTCGGCACGATCTCGCGCGCGACGGGCACTTCCACCGGCGCGCCGGGCTCCATGAAGCCGTTCTGCATATCGATGATGACGTGAGCGGTGCGTGCCGGATCGACCTCCTCGAACAGGTGCAGGCGCCCACCGCGCTCCGTGGTCAGGCGTTCGATCAGCTCCGGACTGATTTCGATCTTGTGCATACGCAGACCCTCGCTGGCTCTGAAGATGGACGAACGTCGTGGCGCCGTTCGCGGTCGTGTCGAGCATGGAGCCGATTGCGGCGCCCGTCATCCCGGTCGGGTCGGCGGGTCCGCCCCATGGCGTGAGGACGAACCTCGCTGCCTCGCTCCGGCAAGACAAGCCACATGGCGCGGCGGCTTGCAGCGGAGGAGCGGCGTGCAGCGTCACCTCGCACGACGGGTCACTTGGCCGGCGGCGCCGGTCGGAAGTACACGGGCAGCGGCGGCTGCGTCTCGTACGGGGCCTCCAGTGCTGCGATCTCTTCGGCGGACAGCTTCGTGCTCACCGCTTTGAGCGAGCCCTCGAGATGCTCCACCTTCGTTGCGCCGACGATCGGCGCCGTGACGCCCGGCTGCGCGAGCAGCCACGCGACCGCCACTTCCGCCGCACTCGCGCCGCGCCGCTGCGCTACGGCGGCGACGGCATCGATCACCGCCTCGTCCGCCTTGCGATTGAAGCGATTGCGCGCCATCGCCGAATGCGAGCGAACGGTGCCCGTGCGGCGGCTCCCTGCGAGCAATCCGCCGCCGATCGGGCTATAGGGAATGAGCCCGATCCCCTCTTCGCGGCAGAGCGGGATCATCTCGCGCTCCTCTTCGCGATAGAGCAGGCTGTAGTTGTTCTGCATGCTGACGAAGCGCGCGAGCCGCAGGCGATCCGACGTGTACAGCATCTTCGCGAACTGATAGGCGGCCATGGTCGATGCGCCGATGTACCGCACCTTGCCGACGCGGATCAGATCCGTGAGTGCGTCGAGCGTCTCCTCGATCGGCGTGTCGCGATCGAAGCGGTGAATCTGATAGAGATCGACATAGTCCATGCAAAGCCGCTCGAGGCTCGCGTCGATGGCGTGCAGAATGGCCTTGCGCGACAGACCGCCCTGATTGGCGCCCGGCCCCCATGGATGAAAGAGCTTGGTTGCGACCACGATGTCGTCGCGCTGCGCGCCGAGCGACCGCAACGCGCGCCCGAGAATGCGCTCGCTCTCCCCTCCTGAATAAGCGTTCGCCGTGTCGAAGAAGTTGATGCCGAGCTCGAGCGCTTTGCGCACGATCGCCGTGCTCGGCTCCTCGGGAATCATCCAGTCGAACTGTGAGCCGAAGCTCATGCAGCCGAGACAAATCCGCGAAACCTTGAGGCCCGACGAGCCCAGTCGAACGTAGTCCATGCGCATCCCTCTCTGCCGGAGGGCGAAGTCTAGCGCCACGGCATCCACCGCGCGGTCCGGCACGAGAGTCCTGCCGCTCGCGGCGAGGTTGAGCTGGGCAAATGCCCTATTCTTCGCGACCCAAGCGGGCCGACCCGAGCGCATGGCAGAGCAAGACCCAGTCTTCGATTTCGTCGTCGTGGGCGGCGGAAGCGCCGGCTGCGTGCTGGCCGCGCGCCTGTCTGAAGACCCGCGCCAGCGCGTGTGCCTGCTCGAAGCGGGCGGCTCGGGCAAGAGTCTGTACGTCGATGTGCCCGGCGCCATCGTGATGGCGCAGCGAACGCCGGCCCTCAACTGGCGCTTCGAGACCGTACCCCAGCCTCACATGAACGGCCGCCGCATCCCGGTGCCGCGCGGCCGCGGGCTCGGCGGCTCCGCGCTCATCAACGGCATGGTGTATTTCCGCGGCAATCCGCGCGACTACGACGGGTGGGCGCAGGCCGGCGCGACGGGCTGGAGCTATCGCGAAGTGCTGCCCTATTTCTGCCGAAGCGAGCACAACGAGAATTTCGGCCCGTCGGTGTTTCACGGTAAGGGAGGCCCGTTCAACATCCGCACGATCACGCACCCCAACCCGCTGAACTTCGCCTTCTTCGACGCACTGCGCGAGCTCGGCTGCAAGGCGACGCCGGATGTGAACGGCTCGGACTCCGAGGGCATGGCACTGCGTCAGGTCGCGATTCGCGGCGGCACGCGCGAGACGAGCGCGAGCGCGCTCCTGCGGCCTGCGATGAAGCGCTCGAATCTGACGGTGCTGACGGGTGCTCACGCCACGCGCGTGATCTTGAATGGCCGGCGTGCGGAAGGCGTGGAGGCGCGGTCCGCGAACGGAACGATCGTCGTACGCGCCCGGCGCGAGGTCGTGCTGTCAGCGGGGACGATTCAATCGCCGCAATTGCTGATGCTCTCGGGCATCGGCGATGGCGAGCATCTCACGAGCCTCGGCATCGAGGTGCGCCATCACCTGCCCGGCGTCGGACGCAACTACCACGACCACGTGGCGAGCCCGGTTCACATGAGCATGGAGGTGCCGGTCTCGTACGGCATTTCCGCCGCGGCCATGCCGCGCAATCTCCTGTACATCGCCCAGTACGCGCTGCTGAGACGCGGGCCGCTGGCCAACAACGTGTTCGAGGCCGCCGCGTTCGTGAAGAGCGTGCCGGGACTCGATCGGCCGGACGTGCAGCTCGTCTTTCAATCGGCGCGCCGGCCGGGGCCCTCGTTTCCATTCCCGATCGGCCACGGGTTCGCCGCGAGCCCGGTCTTTCTGTATCCGCGCAGCCGCGGGCGGCTGACGCTCGCGAGCCCCGATCCGTTCGCGGCGCCGCTCATCGACCCCAACCTGCTCGCCGAGCCGGGGGACATCGAGCCGCTCATTCGCGGCATCCGCTTGATCCGCAAAATTTTCGCGGCGCCCCCCTTTGCGCGCTACCGCGCCCAGGAAACCGCGCCCGGTCCGGCGGCGCAGAGCGATGCCGAGCTCGCCGCGTACATCCGCGCGGAGGGCTACACGGTGCACCATCCGGTCAGCACCTGCCGGATGGGCGCGGACCCAATGGCAGTGGTCGATCCGCAGCTGCGCGTGCACGGGATCGAGGGGCTGCGGATTGCGGATGCATCCGTGTTCCCCTCGCTCATCGGTGGCAACACGAACGCGGCAGTCGTCATGATCGCGGAGAAGGCGGCGGATCTGATGCTGGGTCGGCCGCTGCTGCCCGCCGCTGAGATCGATACATGAGGCGGCCCTGCGCCGCCCCGTAAACGGCCGCCCGCAAAGGCGCACAACGAGCGCTCGCAGGCGGCAAAATCCGCCGCGACGTTCTGACGAGGAATCGCCCATGTCCGAGACACTGAGCGCCGCCGAGCGCAGCGAAATCGAGCGTGCCTGCGAACGGCTCGTGTATGTCTACTCGCGCGCGCTCGACCTCGGCGACATGAACGCCGCCGCGGACTGCTTCGCCGAGCAGGGCTCGATGGCGCGTCCGATGATGCCGGACCAGATCATCCAGGGCCGCGAGACCATCCGGGCGTCGCTCCTCACGCGTCCCAAGACGTTGCTGACGAAGCATCTCGCGACCAACGTGACCATCGACGTCGAAAGCCGCGATTCCGCGCGCGGCCTCTCCTATCTCACGATGATCTCGACCACGCCGCCGGCCGACGGCAAGCCGCCCTTCGTCTCGCAGGGGCCGATCTATTTCGGCGAATTCAAGGACCGCTTCATCCGCGAGAACGGCGTGTGGAAATTCCTCGAGCGCCGCGGCTCGATTCAAATGAAGTTTGCGGGAGCGGCCGGCTGACGGTTGAGCTCGGACCCGCGCCGCCGCCGTCCTTGCGGGTGCGCAGACCGGGTGGGATATTTTGCAGGGACAACAAGAGCATCGGTCGGTTTTCGCACATCTCGTCTCTGGGGGACTCATGACTGGCAAGGGTCGCGTCTGGGCAATCGTCGGAATCATCGTGCTGGTCGCGGTCGTCGTCGCGGCCTGGGTCATCATTCGCCCCGGCCCGCTCGCCTGGGTGGACGGCAAGCGCGTCCCGCTCGCGCAGTACACCGGCGGCAAGATCACCGGCGTGCCGGCGGATTTCGAATCGACGGACCCGATCGCGCGCGGCAAATATCTGACCGAAGCGGCGGACTGCGAGGCGTGCCACACGGTCGAAGGCGGCCAGCCGTTTGCCGGCGGGCGTCCCTTCGACACCGAATACGGCACGCTCTACTCCCCCAACATCACACCGGACGAGGAGACCGGCATCGGCACCTGGACCGATGCGGATTTCCTGCGCGCCGTGCACGAGGGCATCGGCAAGGACGGCAAGTACCTCTACCCCGCGTTCCCCTACAACTCGTACACCTATCTGCACGATGAAGACGTCCTTGCGATCAAGGCGTATCTCTTCAGCCTGCCGCCGGTGAAGAACAAGGCCCCCGAGAACACGCTGCGCGCGCCGTACAACAATCGCAGCCTGATGAAGGTGTGGGGCGCGCTCTACAACCCGAAGGAACGCTTCCAGCCGGTCGCCGACAAGAGCGCGTCGTGGAATCGCGGTGCGTACCTCGCCGAGGCGCTCGGCCATTGCGGCGATTGCCACACGCCGCGCACAGCGCTGCAGGCGCTCGATAATCGCCGCAAGTACGCGGGTGGCATGGCGGAAGGCTGGCGCGCGTACAACCTGAGCAGCGACAAGGAATCGGGCATCGGCAACTGGTCGGCGGAGGACATGATCGGCTACTTGCGGACCGGTCACACGCAGAACCGCGGTTCGGCGTTCGGCCCGATGGCGCAAGCCGTGCACCTGAGCTTCCAGAAGCTGACACCCTCGGACGTGGCCGCCATCGTCGAGTACGTGCGCAGCGTGCCGCCGGTCTCGACGCCGGATTTGCCGGCGCCGAAGCTCGAGCCGGCGCCGGACCATCCGTCAGTCAAGGTCGCGGCGGACGAGCAGCACCCGAAAGGCCAGGCCATCTACGCGAGCATGTGTGCCGGCTGCCATGCATGGACCGGTGTGAACGATTTCGTCCCGCACGCCACGCTCACGGGCACTCGCGCGGTCAACGATCCGACGGCGACGAACGTGGCGCTCGCCGTGCTCCGCGGCGCGAGCACGTTGCCCGCGTCGGGCGACATCGCGGTCATGCCGGCGTTCGGCGATGCGTGGACGGACGACGAGATCGCCGCCGTCTCGAACTATGTGGTCGCGCGCTTCGGCGCGAAGCCCTCGTCCATCACCGCGGCGGAGGTGGCGAAGCTGCGGGCGATGCGATAGCCGGAACGTCTTGCGCAGGCGCCGAGCCCGCGGCTCGGCGCCTTTCGTATTGCCTGCCGAGGGTCCACCCGCTCACAGCCCACATCCCGATCGCGATGAGGCCGACTCCGAGCACGCCGCCGGTGCCGAAGCCGAGCATGCGCAGCCCGGCCTGTCCCCAGGCGGACGTGAGATCGCCGAGCCGATAGATCACCGTATCGATGACGTTCTTCGCCTTGTAGCGATTTTCCTGCTCGACGACGGTGAAGCACGTTTCGCGTACCGGCCGGAAGATCGCGTACTGCGTCACCCGGCGCACGACCTGCATCGCCTGCAGCACGAGCAGCGTCGGTGACAGCGCCATCAGGACGAACGAGATCGCCATCAGGATGGGATTCAGCAGCAAGCTCCCCGTGATGCCGAAACGTGTGATGTAGCGGCTCATACCGAAGAGGAGCACGAGGATCGAGCAGATGTTCACCGCGAGGTCGATGTCCGCGAGCGCACGCGTGCGGTCCGCGAGATCCGCGAACGTCCTCGTGACGATGTCCGTCTGCAGGAAGTAGCCGATGGTCGCGATCCAGGTCATGAGCAGCACGAACAAGGCCTGGTTCGCGAGGTACGCGGAGCTGAAGAGCGCGCGAAAACCGTCGAACAGATTCCCGGGCAGCTCGTGATCCATGGTGGAGGCCTGCGCTTCGGCGTGCGCCTCCTGCAGCCTCCGCTTCTCGCCGATGATCAGCACCACCAGCGCGAGCACGCCCGCAAGTCCGACAGCGGACAGCAACAGCAAGCCGCTGACGCCCACACTTTTGACGAACAGCGACGTGACGAGCGGCCCGGCGACCGCGCCGCTGCTGCCGCCTGCCGCAATCGCGGGCAAGAGTCGCGACGCCTGAGCCGAGGTGAACGTGTCCACCATCAGGCTCCAGAACACGGACACCATGAAGAGATTGATGACGCTGAACCACCAGTAGAAGGCGGCGGCGAGCCAGCGACTTTCCGGTGCGGCTCCGAACCACACGTAAAAGCCCAGCACGTTCAGGATCAGGAGCGCGAACACGCCCGGCAAGACGCGCGACAGCTTGAAGGTGTCCGTGAGCCAGGCGAAGAGCGGCGAGACGATGAGCGTGAGGACGAGCGTGCCGGTGAACAGGTCCTGCAGGCGCTCGACGCCGAAGACCGTCGCCATGGCATCCCGCGTGGGCCGCAGAATGTAGTAGCTCGTCATCAGGACGAAGTTGCAGAGAAAACCGAGCGCGAGCGGCTTGCGCTCGTGCGGTGCGACCTTGGCGATCAGCGTGCTGAGCAAAACGGGCATCCACGTCGGGTTCGTCGGGCAATAGTAATCGACCGCCAGCCCCGCCCGCTCCGCGAAGGAACGGGACTTGCGGAACGCTCCGCAAGGCAGAAGCGGAGCTCGACCATGCAAATACGAGTCAACTCGGATCACCACATCACCGGCGACGAGCGGATGAACGAGATCGTCACGAATCTCGTGACCGACGCCGTGGGCCGCTACGCCGATCGCATCACACGGGTCGAGGTGCACCTGAACGACGTGAACGCCGCCAAGCACGGTGAGCGCGACAAACGCTGCATGATGGAGGCGCGCATCGGCGGGCTGGCCCCGATTGCCGTCACGCACGAGGCGGACAGCCTCCAGCTTGCGATGGAAGGTGCGGCGGAGAAGCTGGAGCGGGCCGTCTCGCGCGCGCTCGGAAAGCTCGCGGACAGCAAGGGCCCCGCGCCCCAAGACCGCGACGTCGCGACCACCGAAGACCTGCAGCGTCTCGAGGTGACGGACCTGCGGCGCCGCCGCCACTGATCAGGAAGACCGCGGCCGGCGAGCGGACTGCCGGCCGGGGTCGCTCGAACGTATCCTCGAGCTGGCCGCGCGGACCGTGGCGCGGCTGTGTCCGCGTCCGGGAGGTCTCGCGTGAAGCTCACGTCCCTTGCTCTCGCTTCGCTGCTGTGGATCGCGTCCGCGGCATTCGGTCAGCAGCCTGCCTCGCAACCGCCGCAAACCGCCTCGGGTCCGGCGTACATCCAGTGGCTGGAAGAGCGCTCGATGCTGCATCAAGCGCAGATCGTCGCGCGCGCCTATTCCGGCAACTCGAATCAGTGGCAGCACCCGTACGGGGTGCCGCAACCGCGGGCCGCCACCGCGCGTGCTTCGGTGTGGTTCACCGCCTATCCCGCGTCGACGATCGCTGCCGCGCCGGGCATGTCCGTGCTTGCGACGCTCGCCGACGAGCGCTTGTGGCGCGCGTTCCAGGACATCGGCATTCAGGCGATCCACACGAGCCCGATGAAGCGCTCGGGCGGCATCACCGATCTCGCGTACACGCCGTCGATCGATGGGAATTTCGATCGCATCGGATTCGACATCGATCCGGCTTTCGGCACGGAAGCGGACTACAAGAAGATGGTCGCGGCCGCGCGCGCGCACGGTGCGATCGTGATCGGCGATGTCGTGCCGGGACACACGGGCAAAGGCCCCGATTTCCGTCTCGCCGAGCGCGCGTACGCCGACTACCCCGGCCTCTACCACATGGTGCAGATCAAGCCGGCCGACTGGAATCTGCTGCCGCCCGTGCCGCCGGGTCGCGACTCCGTCAATCTCCAGCCCCCGACGGTGAATGCGCTGCAGGCGAAGGGCTACATCGTGGGTATGCTCTCGTCGCGCATATTCTATGAGCCCGGCGTGAAGGAGTCGGACTGGAGCGCGACCGACATCGTGCGCGGCGTCGACGGCGTGGAGCGGCGCTGGGTGTATCTGCACTACTTCAAGGAAGGCCAGCCGACGCTGAACTGGCTCGATCCGAGCTTCGCCGCCGAGCGGCTCGTGATCGGCGATGCGGTCCACGAGATCGGCGTGCTGGGCGATGGCGGCATCCGTCTCGACGCCAACGGTCTGCTCGGGATCGAGCGCGACACGCACGGCCGCGTCTGGTCGGAGGGCCATCCGCTCTCGGTCACGGCGAATCAGCTGATCGGCGACATGGTTCGCAAGCTCGGCGGCTTCACCTTCCAGGAGCTGGCGCTGCCGCTCGACGATCTGCGAGTCATGTCCGCCGGCGGGCCCGATCTCTCGTACGACTTCTTCACGCGGCCCGCCTACGACCACGCGCTGCTCACCGGCGACGCCGAGTTCCTGCGTCTCGTTCATCGGCTCATGCGCCGGTACGACGTCGACACGGGGGCGCTGATCCACGCGCTGCAGAATCACGACGAGCTGACGATGGGCATCGGACACTTCCACGCGCACGGCAACGAGCGGTTCCCGTTTCACGGCCGCGAGATGACGGGCGATCAGATTCGCGACACGGTGCGCGACGAGATGTACAGCCGGCTCTTGCGCGGGCCCGATCCCTATAACCTGAAATTCGGCGACGGCGTTGCGAGCACCACGGCGACGGTCATCGCCTCGACGCTCGGCATTCGCGATCTCACGAAGCTCTCCAAACGCGACATCGAGAAGATCGAGCAGTTGCATCTGCTGCTCGCGTTCTACAACGCCTTTCAGCCCGGCGTGTTTGCGCTCTCGGGCTGGGACCTCGTCGGCGCGCTCACGCTGCCGCAAGCCGCCGTGCGCGATCGGCTCGCCGATGGCGACACGCGCTGGATCAATCGCGGTGCCTACGACCTCATCGGCTCGAACCGGCGTGCGACCGTATCGTCGGCGGGGTTGCCGCGTGCGCGAGCGCTGTACGGGTCGCTGCCGCAGCAGCTGAAGGACCCGCACTCATTCGCCTCGCAACTCGCGCACATGCTGAAGGTGCGCGCGGAGATGCAGCTCTACGCCGCGCACGTCGTCGATATTCCAAACGTCGAGTCGCGCGGGCTGTTCGTGGAGCTGCACGAGCTGCCGGAAAATCGGGGCCTCGAATTGACCGCGATCAACTTCGGCGCAACACCCGTCGACGAGCGCGTCGCAGTCGGCGCAGCCTCCGCTCACGCCAGCGCGCGCAACGCGCTCGATCCCCAATCGCCGCCGGCGGAAATCGATGCGGACGGAAAACTGCGTGTGCAATTGCCGGCTTACACCGGCGTCGCGTGGATCATCACACGCTGACGCTCGAGTTGGCACTCGTTTCGGGCGTCGGCTAGGATACGCGCCACAATGAGCTGCGCGGCGGACGCGCAACATCGAACAGGAATTCGTCTTCGGGGCCGGTGTAGTCGCACTCGAGCACTGGGGAGAGGCTCATGAATCATGGAGCACTGATTCACTCCGCGCGCCTCGTTGGCATCGCGGTCACGTTCGCACCCTGTCTCCTGTACGCACAGGATCAGCAGCAGCCGCAGGAACCGACCACCGGACCTTCGCTGCAGGAAGTCGTCGTCACGGCGACGGCCACATCGGTTCGCAAGCTCGATGCGAGCTACACCATCGTCACGGCCGATCAGGAGCAGATCCGGCGCGCGAATCCGAAGAGCACGGCGGACCTGCTGAAGATCTCGCCGGGCATCTGGCCCGAGTCCACCGGCGGGCAGACGGGCGCGAACATCGAAGTCGCCGGCTTCCCCACCGGCGGCGATGCGCCCTATTTCACCGTGCAGTTGATGGGGTCTCCGCTCTACGGCATGCCGACGCTGTCGTTCTTCGAGCAGTCGACGATCATGCGGCTCGACGACACGATCGAGCGCGTGGAGATCGTGCAAGGCGGACCGTCCGTCGTTTTCGCCGATGCACAGCCCGGCGCAACGGCGAATTTCATCCTGCGGCGCGGCTCGCGCGACCCGACCGGCAACCTCGGTTTCACGTACGGCTCGGAAAATCTCGCGCGCGTCGACGGCTTCTACGGGTTCCCCGTGGGCGGCGAGTGGGTCGGTAGCGTCGGCGGCTTCTATCGCGTCTCCGACGGCGTGCGCGATCCGCAGTACAAGGCCGACAAGGGCGGGCAGTTCACGGCGACGCTGTCGCGCGACTTCGACAATGCGCGGCTGATGTTCTACGGGCGCTACTTGAACGACAAGAATCAGTTCATCACGCCGATTCCGCTCATCCAGACCGGCACCGACCACTTCCACGCATATCCGGGATTCGATCCGCTGAAGGGCACCTACAACAGCGAGGCCCTGCGGCATGTGTTCCTACCCTCCTATCCCGGCGGCGGCACGAACGCGGACCTCGCCGACGGGCGCGGCGCCGACTTCGGCTTCCTCGGCGGCAATCTCGACTGGGAGTTCGGCGAGGGCTGGTCCCTCACCGATCGCCTGCTCGTGAACGGCGGCACGGCGGACACGAACGCGCTCTTCTCCTCCAGCAATCCGGCGACCCTGGTGGAAGAGCTCTTCACGCTGCCCACCGATCTCGGCGGCTTCGCGTTGCCGGCCGGCGCGGTGGCGGTTTCGGAATTCGTGGGCGGCGGGCCGGTCGATCCGGACCAGAGCGTCATCAAGCAGGGCTGGTGGCACATTCACAAGCGCCTGCGCAACGTGAACAACGACCTGCGCGTCAGCAAGAAGATCTTCACGGACAACACGCTCACGCTCGGCGCCTATCTCGCCTACTACGAGATGGACGACAAGTGGTCGCTCGGCAATACGATGCTGATGACGAACGAGCCGAACGCCCGTCCCATCACGGTGAACTACACCTCCGGCGGTCAGACCTTCTCCCTGACCGACCCGCAGGGATTCTCGGATTTCAGCGGCTTCCACATCATCGAGCGCGGGCACGCGAGCAACAAGGCGATCTATCTCTCCGACTCGTGGCGCCTCGACAAGTGGCTGCTCGATGCGTCCTACCGATATGAGTGGCTGGATGCGACCAACCGCGTCTGCAATCTCGTGAAACGCAACATCGACGGCAATCCGCTCACGCTGTACGACAACGCCGTCGACACTTGCGACGGCACGTTCGCGGTGACGGACTACAGCCCGAGTCACGGCTCGTGGACGGCGGGCGTGAACTACACGCTGCTCGAGAACATGAGCGTGTACGCGCGCTACAACGAAGGCGTGCACTTCTCGGACTTCGACAACGGCATTCGCGGCAGCACGAGCGATGCGCCGCCGCCGCTTGCGACGGTGTCCAACCGCGAGATCGGCTGGAAATGGCAAACGAGCTGGATCTACGCGGACATCAGCGCCTACCGCAAAGTCTTCAACGGCATTCCGTACACGCCCTCGAACGGGCTCGGCGTGCCGCTGACGGGACAGCGCTTCTTCTACGGAGCCGACTCGAAGGGCGTCAACGTCAATCTGGCGGTGACGCCGATCAAGAACCTGACGGTGCAATTCGTCGGCAACTATCTCGACGGACGCTACACGCACTACGACGCGTGTGTGCCCTACGTGAACTTCGTCGTCGGCAACGGTTGCGCGCGCATCGAAGGTCAGATGCTGCAGCGCCAGCCGAAGATCCGGTTCGCCGTGCAGCCGAGCTATACGCAGCCCATGCCCTGGGGTGACATGAACGTGTTCGTCACGTACTCGCACGTCGGCAAGCACACGCAGGATCAGTCGGGACTGCAGCAGCTCGGCACGTACGACACGCTCGACTTCGGCATCAGCGCGAATGTCGGCGACAACTGGCAGTTCCGCATTCAGGGGACGAACGTGACCAACGAGCTCGGGCTCACCGAGAGCAACTCGCGCATCTTCGGACCGGCCGCCGGTGCGGGCGGTGTCATCCTGGCGCGACCGCTCGAGGGACGGGAGGTCAACGGGCAAGTGGTCTACAAGTTTTAGCCGCGACCTCTGCAGCGCATGAGATACCGACCGCGTCTACTTGCGGCCGCGATCGGCTGCGTCGTGCTCGTTGCGCACGCGCAGACCGATCCCGGCTTTCTGCTCACGGCAACGAGCCAGGACCTCGCGCAGTACTTCCCGACGTATCTCGCGAACGGCTATGTCTCGACGATGACCGGCCCGAAGGGGACCGAGAACAATCTGTCGTACATGGTCGCATTCATGGACTACACGGCCGAGGACATCGCGCGACCGGCGGCCATCCCCGGCTGGAGCGGCATCGACTACAGCACGGGTAAATCCACGGCCGGCGAGTTCTGGCTCAACGATGTGCGGCTCGAGCCCAAATTCTTCGCGAACTATGCGCAGACGCTGAACCTGCGCGATGCGACGCTGACGACTTCATACCGCTTCACCGATCCGAGCCAGAAGAGCACGGACATCAGCGTCGTCACGTTCGTGAGCCAGGCCGCGCCGCACATGGCCGCGACACAGCTCTCCGTGACCCCCGATTTCGATGGGACGATCCAGCTGTGGTTTCCCTTCACGCTCTGGGCGCCTCACCAGCCGCGCTTTCCGATTCGCACCATGACCGGCGAGCAGATGCTCGCGGCGGTGGCCGCGAACAACATGAGCGTGCTCACACCTATCAATCACGCCACGCCGGATCGAGCGCCGGTTTGGTATCGCGGTACGACGCACGTGCTCGCGAAGGGCGCAGATACTCACGGCTTGACGTTCTGGCTGGACGGTCGCGCCGAACGCGGATTGACGATGGCGCAGGCGGCGGCGATCGGAGTGCCCGACGACGTGCACGTGCAAGACGTCACGCTCGTGAACGACGAGTATCGGCTCGGCTTGCGGCTTCGCGTTCCCGTTCGGAGAGGCACGACTTATCGATTCACCAAGTACGTCGCGCTCGCGCGCCAGGGCTGGGGCGGTGACGCGAAGGAAACACTGGCGCTCGCCACTGCGGCTCGGCGCGAGGGCTTCGACGGACTGCTCGAGGCGCATCGCGCGGCATGGCATCGCCTCTGGGAGTCCGACATCGTGATCGAAGGCGGCGATCCGAAGGTCCAGCAGGCCGTGCGCTCGGATCTGTACTATCTGCTGTCGAACACGACCGTCGGCACCTCATGGCCGGTCGCGGCCTGCGCGCTCACGCCCAACTACGCCGGCCACACGTTCTGGGACAGCGACTCTTGGGTGTTCCCTGCCCTGCTGCTCTTCCATCCCGATCGTGCGAAGCCGCTGGTCGCGTTCCGCTATCGAACGATGCAGCCGGCGCGCGACCGGGCCCGACAGTACGGCGTGAAGGGCACGATGTATCCGTGGGAAGCCGATCCCGAAACGGGCGTCGATCACACGCCGTACTTTGCGTACGGCGTGTTTCGCGAGATCCACGTCAACGCCGACATCGCGATTGCCCAGTGGCAGTACTACCAAGCCACCGGGGACAAGGCCTGGCTGAAGGAGCAAGGCTGGCCCGTGATCCGTGAAATCGCCGAGTTCTGGGTCAGCCGTGTCACGTACAACGACACCTTGCATCGATACGAGATCCACCACGTCACCTCGCCGGACGAGGCGTACGACGATGTGCCGAACGACTCGTTCACGAACGCCGCCGCTCGCAAGGCGCTGGACATCGCGACGGCCGCCGCGCGGCTCGTCGGGGCGCGACCCGATCCGAAGTGGGCGGACATCTCGCGCCGCATGTTCATTCCGTTCGACGAGAAAGCGCAGCGCTATCTCGATTTCGATGCGAGCGTCCCGCACGACAAGGTCACGTGGATGGGTTCCTCGCTCTCGTGGTTGAGCTATCCGAACCTCGACCTGCCGATGTCGCCGACCGTGCGGCGGAACAATTTCGAGTTCCAGCTCAACGAGCTGAAGGTGCACGGCGACGATCCGAACGAGATGATGATGGTGATGCTCGCCGTGCACGCGGCCGAGCTCGGCGACGGCAAGGAAGCGGGCGCGTGGATCGCGCGCAACCTCGTCGGGTTCCTGAAACCGCCGTTCAACGTGCGCAGCGAGACCGTGCAGAACAACGCCGGCTACATCCTCGCGACGTCCGCCGGCTTCGTGCAGAGCTTCGTCTACGGGCTCACCGGGCTGCGCATCGACGACAAGGGCTTGAGCCAGGTGTATCCGCCGGTGCTACCGGACGGCTGGCGATCCCTCACGCTGAAGAACGTCGCGTATCGCGGCACGCGCTACGACTTCGTCGTCGCGCGCGACGCGAGCGGCAAAGTGGCGCTAACGCGTAGACCGGTCGCTGGCAGCGCTCGTCACTGATGCAGCCCGGTCTGCGGCACCGCAGGCGTCTGCGACCCCGAGGCCGGCACGGGCGGTCGCGGTCCGAACGGGAAAGCAGGCTCCGGATGCTTCTGCAGATCGTGCGCGAGCCGCACGAGGTGCGCGCGAATCGCCTCGACGTCTTGTGGCGATAGCGTCTTCTTGAACGACAGCATGCCGTTCTCCGTCAGCACGCCGTCGAGCACCACGGCCCTGAAGGACTCGGCGCTGTGCAGGTGCGGCGTGTAGCGCAGATCGGGGAAGCCGCCCGCGAAGCGGCCCGCCTCGTGGCAGATCGTGCAGTTCTGCGTGTACTTCTCCTTGCCCAGTGCGAGCTGCTCGGGTGTTCCGAACTCCTCCGGCGGATTCAACACGGGCAACGTCGCCGGCGGTGTGGGCGGCAACTCGACCGTCCCGCCGAGCTTGTACACGAGCAGTCGATTCGCTGATGCGGCTCTGGGGCCGCCGGCTACCACCGCCAGGTACTGCACACCGTCGATTTCGTAGGTGATCGAGCCGGCACTGATGGTTGCGCCCGCATCGACGGACCAGAGCTTCTCGCCCGTATCGGCGCGAAACGCCGTGAAGTTGTGGGGCGCCGTGCCCTGGAACACGAGATCGCCGGCCGTCGTCATCGTGCCGGAGTTCGCGACGCCTTCGGTCGAGCGCCACACTTCTTTCTGATTCACCGGGTCCCACGCCGTGAGCCAGACACCCGTGCCCTCGAGGTGCGGCGGCGGCACTTCCGGACGCTTCGCCACGTTGATGGAGAGCAGCTGATTGCCCATCTTCGCGCCGGCCTCGGCCACCATGCCGAAGGTGGCGTACCGCACACCGAAATACATGAGGCCGGTGTTCGGATTGAAGGACTGCGGATACCATACGTGCGTCTGGAACGGCACGACGTACCAGCCCTTCTGGGTCACGCCGATATTGGCCTCGGGATTGAGGATGGGTCGCCAGTTGTTGGCTTTGTCGAAGCCCGTCAGCCAGTTCGCGAAGGGCACGACGAGCCGCGCGCTGATGACTTTGCCCGTCGCCGCCTCGATGACGTAGAAGAGCCCGTCCTTCGGCACCTGCATGACGACGTGCTTCTTCTCGCCGTTGATGACGAGATCGGCCGTGGTGAGGGGCGACGTGTTGTCGAAGTCGAAGTTCTCCGCCGGCACGGCCTGATAGTGCCAGCGGTAGTGGCCGGTCTTGGCATCGAGCGCGACGATCGATGCAATGAAGAGATTGTCGCCGCCGCCGGGCGAGCGCACTTCCGACGGCCACGGCGCGCCGTTGCCGGTGCCGAAGATCACGAGATCGGTCTGCGGGTCGTAGAGAATGCCGTCCCACGGTGTGCCGCCACCGCCGGTCTTCCACCACTCGCCGTGCCAGGTCTTCGCGGCCATCGGCATCACATCGTCCGATGCCGCACCGTCCGGGCCGTCCGCCGGATTGCCCGGGACGGTGTAGAACTTCCACAGGAACTTGCCGGTGTCGGCATCCCACGCGGAGAGATACCCGCGCTGGTGATACTCGCCGCCGCCCTGCCCGATGAACACCATGCCGTTGCCGACGCGCGGGGCACCGGTGATCGACATGGCGTTTTTCGGATCGGTGGTCTGCGCTTCCCAGACTTTCGTCCCGTTCTTCGCGTCGACGGCGATGAGGCGGCCATCGAGCGTGCCCCAGATGATCTTGCCCTTCCAGAACGTGGCGCCGCGATTCGAGTTGTTGCAGCAGAGGCTCGTCGCCGCGAGCTCACGCGGCACCTTCGGGTCGTACTTCCACAGGAACTTGCCGGTCGTCGCCTCGAACGCGTAGACCTTGCTCCACGGCGTCGTCACGTAGATGCGGCCGTCGACGACGATGGGCGTCGACTGCCACTGGCCGCGCTCGCTCAAGTCCGCGTACCAGGCAAGGCCGAGCTGGCTGACGTTCTCGGCAGTGATCTGCTTCAGCGGGCTGTAGCGCTGCTCGCTGTAATCGCCGCCGTGCAGCGCCCATTCCGTGATCTTGTTCGCACTGGCGCCTTTGTTCACATCCGTGGGGCTGGTCGAACAAGACACTGCGCCCAGGGCGCAGGCAGTGGCGAGCAGGAGTCGTCGCATAGATGTCCCGAAGTGCTGGAGCACGGCCTCATTGCCGAGGGCGGGAGCATAGCCGAACACGCCCGCGCTCCCGCACGAGCGCCGCAGCGCGCGTCTTCACCGCGGGCGCATCAACGTGTGTGGACGAACAGCTGCGTCAACCGTCGCGATCGCCCCAACGCCATCGCGGCGGTTCGCCTTTGAGCCGGCAAACGACGATCAGCAGCGCTGTGAGCGCAATGAGATAGGCGAAATAGGTGATGTCGCCCTTAGTCACCTGGATCAGCGGGATGCCGGCAAATACCAATGCGAGATATGTGGTGAGAACCACCCAACCCTGCCATGTACAGGGAAGACCCCAACCCCAGCCGTAGCGCTTCGCGGGAAACCAGTACTTGCGATCGCCGCGAGCAGGCATGTGCATTCCTCAAGCCGACACGACCGCCGTCTCGGTCGGATCGTTCGCATCGGGATTGATGACGCCGAAATCCGCTGGAATCCGGGCGTAGAAGAGGCGCACGCCCTCCTCCCGGATCAACGCGAGCAGCTCCTCGCACTCCTTGTCGCTCACGATGAACTCGACCTGGATCGCGAGCGTTCCCGCGAGCTCGAAAAAGTGCGCTTCGTGCAGCTTGTGATGTCGACCGAAGCCGGCGACGGCCCTGAACGCCGAGCCGCCGCGAATGCCGAGCTTGTTCGCGCGCTCGAGCAGCCATTCCCACACGGGGCGGTGATGGATGTACTGACCTTCGCGCACGTAGAAGCGTAGGAATGAGCCATTCATATGCCCTCCGGGCGTGTCTCCGCTCGGTTGCCGTCATGCTCCACCGCGACGGCGGGTGCAAGCCCGGTCGCTTCCTGAACCGCCGGCGTGCTCCAACCGGCCTTCGCTCCCCAAACGAAGAACAGCAACCCGACCAGCCCGACGACCACCAGGTCCCAGCCCCAGGTGAGGTAGTTGCGGCCGCCGAACTTGTCGCTGCCCGCCCAGGACAGCGCCGCGATCACCGGCAAGTACGCAACCAACCACCACGCGCCGCGCAACTGCCGCGCGATATCCGGCCACCCCGCTTTCGCCTGATAGTAGAGATACACCGGCAGCGCCACCGCCATCAGCAGAATGATCTCGCCCGTCAGCGGCCACTTTGCCCAGTACAATAGCTCCGTCGCGAAGATGAACGCCGCCGCCGCGATCACCGGCAAGCCCACGAGCCGTAGCGGCCGGTGCATGTCCCGCGCCGTGCGCCGGAGCACAATCGCGCTCACCGGCCCTGTCATGTACGAAATGATCGTCGCGACCGAGATCACCGCCGCGAGCGTGCCCCAGCCGCGAAAGAAGAACAGAAACAGGAACGACACGACGAGATTGAGCCACATCGCCGGCCGCGGCACGCCGTAGATCGGATGCAAGCGCCCGAACACCTTCGGCAACGTGCCGTTGCGCTCCATGCCGTAGATCATGCGCGCCGTGCTCGCTGTGTACGTGATGCCCGTGCCGCTCGGGCTGATGAACGCGTCGATGTACAGCAGCATCGCGAGCCAGTGCAGGTTCACGATGATCGCGAGCTCCGCAAAGGGCGAGCGAAAATCGATACCGTGCCAGCCGGACTTGGCCAGCATCTCCGGCGGCACGGCCCCGAGATACGACACCTGCAGCAGCACGTACACGACGGCCGCGATCAGAATGGAGCCGAGCACTGCGAACGGCAGGCTGCGCGCAGGATTGCGCGCCTCGCCCGCAAGATTCACGGGGCTCTGAAAGCCGTTGAAGCTGAACACGATGCCCGCGGTTGCGACCGCCGTGAGCACGGCCGCGAAATCGAGCGAATGCAGCTTGCCGTTCACACCGACTGCGAAATTCTCCGAGTGAAAGCCGCTCGCGATGAGCGCGAGCCCGGTTGCGGCGGGAACCACCAGCTTGAACACGGTGATCGCGGAATTCGAATGCGCGAACAGCTTCACGCTCCAGAAGTTCAGCAGGAAGTAGATGATGACCAGCAGCGCCGCGATGCTGAGTCCGACTGCAGTGAGCTCGCCCTGCCCGTCCGGCAAGTGCACGTACAGGTTCTGCGCCCACTGCCAGGGCCACGACGCCATGTACTGCACGGAGGCCTCAGCTTCGACGGGTATCACTGAGACGATCGAAATCCAGTTCGCCCACGCGCCGATGAAGCCGACGAGCGAGCCGTGCGAGTAGTGGCTGTAGCGGACCATGCCGCCCGACTCGGGGAACATCGCGCCGAGCTCGGAGTACGTGAGCGCGATCGTCATGATGATCGCCGCGCCGAGCACCCAGGCCCACACGGCGCCGGGCCCCGCGAGCCCGGCCGCGCGCCACGCACCGAAGAGCCAGCCCGAGCCGATGATCGAGCCGAGTCCGGTGAGCATCAGGGCGAACGGACCGACCTCGCGCCGAATGGAAGATGCATTGCTCATGCGTCGCTTTCGTGCGTGGCACAGAAGGCGCGCATGATGCCAGAGCCGGCCGCGCCCGCGCTCACTTCAGCGCGCGCTGGCGGACCCACTCCGCGCGGGGCGACGTAGCACGAGCCTCCAGCGTTCCGATGGCGCTTGCCGCGGGCTCGGCTCGACCCCCGTTTTCCGTCACTTCGTCGTATCGTTCCAGTCGCCGGCGGGCGGCGTGTTGCGTACGGGCTCCTTGGTGCCCGCTTTGGCGCGCGCCGCATCGTCCGCCTCGGCGATGTCGCGCTGGATCCCGCGATGCTCTTGGCCCACGCCCGGATCGGGCGGGTGCCCTTCGACGGGCGGCCGCTCCTCGTCTTCGTTGGGACGGAAGCGAGGTTTCGGAGCGCTCAGCTCCTCTGGCGAGGGCTTGCCCATGACGTCTCCTCGTTGCACTCGGCGAGGAGCCGCAGCAAGGGCTGTTCCGAGGCGCGCCTACTTGCAGAGCTCGACGATGCAGATCGATGCGAGCGTGCGGCCTTCCGGCGGCGTCGGCAATCCACGCTCCCTCATCAGCTTCCGCAGAAGCGCAGCGCTTTCGGGATGAGCGATGGCCGATTGCACGCCGATGCGCACGAGCCCATCCGCGTAATCGACCGCCTGCCACGTGACGCCGGCGAGCGCGTGAATCGTGTCGCGGCTGCCGATGTCGTGCGCCGCGAGGTCGGCGCCGCGCTCGACTAGAAGCTGAATCACTTCGTTGCGACCCTTGTGAGCCGCGCCCATGAGCGCCGTGCGTCCGTCGAGAGTGTCCTGCGCGTTCACGTCCGCGCCGAGACTGAGCAGCAACTTGATGGCTTCGAGGTTCGCTGCGCGCGACCACTCGTAGGTGACGCCTTCCACCCAGCCGATGCCGCTCGCGACCATGAGCGGCGTTACGTTGTAGCTCGTCGCGATATGCGGATCGGCGCCGTGCTCGAGCAGCAGCTTCATGAGAACGACATCGCTCGACTGCGCCGCGCGCAGGAAGGGCGTCGCGCCCTCTTCCAGCAGCCACTGATGCGTGAACACCGTGCGCGTCTCGGTGCTCGACCGCATGCGCAAGTTCGGATCGGCGTGGGCCGCGAGCAGCCGCTCGATGTACTCGAGATGATCCATGTCGGGCTTGCGCGTCGGATAGTCGCCGCCCTCGATGTTGCGGTTGTCGGTCGCGATGTAGAGCGGCGTCCAGCCGCCTTCGTTCGCGATGTTCGGATCGGCGCCATGCTCGAGGAGATACACGCCCAGCCGATAGAAGCGGTTGTGAGTGGCGACGAGCAATGCGGACCAGCCGTACTCGCTGGTCTGATTCACATCCGCTCCGGCCTCGAGCAGCACGCTCACCGTGGCGAGATCGCCTTGGCGAGTGGCGAAGATGAGCGGTGTGAGGCCGCCCCATTGTTTGCTGCTTCGAGGCTCGGGCGCCGGTTGCGGGAAGGCAGCCATGGTGCGCTTCGCGACCGCGCGCTCCGCTTCGAGCCGGCGATGCGCTTCTGCGCGCGCGTTCGGGTCATCGGAAAGCTTCGCATCGGGCGCGTCGATCTCGACGACGGTGCCGCCCTGGCCAACGCCATCGACGAACTCCTGGATGCGCGCTCGCGTCGAGTCCGCGAGATACGGTTTGCGTCCGGGCGGGGCCGTCGCCGAACGTTCGGCGACATTCGCGCCGCGCGCGACCAGAAAGCGCGCCGCCTCGCTGTTCGCGCCCGCAGCCGCCCACATGAGAGCCGTCGTGCCACGCAGCGCCTCGCGCACGTCGAGCTTGGCGCCCCGTTTCAACAGCAACTCCATGATGGGAACGCTGCCTGTGCGCGCCGCCATCATGAGCGGCGTTTCGCCGTTCTTCAGGCTTTGATTCGGGTCGGCACGATGCTTCAGCAACAGCCGGACGATCTCCACATTCCCCGCCTCGCAAGCGAGCATGAGCGGCGTCACGCCCGTATCGGTCGTCAGCGCGGGATTCGCGCGCGCTTTCAACAACGTCTCTGCGGCTTTCGTGTCGCCGTGATACGCGGCCCAGTGAAGGGCGGTGCTGCCATCCGGTTGCGCCGCATTCACGTCCGCTTTGTCGCGAATGAGTTGCGTGAGCAGCGACTGGTCGCGACGCATCACGGCGTCGGCGACCTCACTCGCCGCAAACGCGACGCTGCACGAACACACGAAGGCCATTGCCAGCAACGCCAGCCGCATCCCTCGGCGAACCGCGCTGACATGGGCTCGAGTCATGTGCTTACCCGGCGCCGCCGGCTCCCGGCGGGCGCCACAGTTTCTCGGCACACGCATTTTCCTGAATCCGCAGGTCGGGACGACGCTTGTAAGTCACCTGCATGCGCCAGGGAGCGGTGAAGGTCTTCGGATCCGCGACGGTGATATCGACGCGCAGATGCTCGGCATCGGTCAGCGCATAGCGCTCCGTCACCCGCAGCGATTCGCTGTGCGGGAGACCAGCGTCGTCGAGCCATGTCTTGTCGTTCATTGCGAAGGTATCGACGATGAGCGCGTTCCCGTCCCAGCGCGCGACTGACGTACCGTTATAGGTGGGGTCGGGCTCCTCGCCTTCTTTGGGGAGCGGATCGTCGATGTAGAACTGCCGGGACTGGTGATTCGCCTCGTACAGCACGGTGATCTGCTTCGGCTTCTGCAGGATCAGGATCGGGTGCGTCGCGCTCAAGATGCGCGGCACGCCGTGCGGCAAGCACTCGTCGACGGCGGGATCGCCTGCGACCTTGCCGCTGGCCTTCATCTGCTTGCGCTGCGCGTAGAGTTGCGCGGCCTCGGGGCGCAACGGCGGAGTCGTACCGGCGATGGTCTTCGCCTCAGCTCGCGGCGTCTCCACGAGCCACACGCCAGCGAAGAACGGCCTGCCGTCCTTCGTCGTGGCCGGCGCGGAGGCAGCGTCGGCGCTCGCCGTCGCGCCGAGCGCCAGTGCGCCGAGGCCAATCGCCACCACGCCGGACCCAGCCGCGCCACCAGAGCCAATTGCCGCCACGCCGGGCCCAACCGCGCCACCAGACCCAATCATCGCCACGCCAGGCCCAAATGTCGCCGCGCCGAGGAGCGCGACTTGCACGACGCGAATGATCTTGCGCAAGGGCCGCGCTGCCGTGCGCGTTGCCAGCGCAGGCCGCACAGGCACTCGCCAGCTCGCGCTCATTTGGCCCGCGTCACGCCATCCACCGGCGCGTTCCGATTGTTCTCTTCGCACACGTACTCCATCAGCCGCACATCCGGGCGCCAGACATACGTCCGCCGGGTCGTCCACGGTTTCGTGAACATCACCGGGTCGATGATGGTGATGAGGTTCTCGAGCTGCGTCTCGCCGTTCACCGTGATCTTCCGGATCCGCTCGAGGACGTGCAGCTGATCCGAATGCGTGATGCCCTCCTCGTCGATGCGAGTCCGGTCGTTCAACCCGACCGTATCGATGACGAGCGTGTCGCCTTCCCAATGTCCGATCGAGTGCCCGAGATAGGTCTTCGGCAGATTCGCCGGGTGCTGCTCGTTCAAGTAGATGAAGCGCTGGTTGCGGTTCACCTCGTGTACCCAGGTGATCTGTCCCGGAGTCGTGACAATCAGGATCGGATAGGGCGAAGCGAGCAGGCGTGGAATGCCGTGGGGCAGGCAGGCGGTGGGCGCATCGGCGACTGGGGTGCCGGCTTCATCCGCCTTGACGTTGCGTTCCCATTCGCGCCGTCCGCGTTCAGTGAAAGGTGGCAGGCCGCCTTCGATCGGCCGGAACTTGCGGTCGTAGCCCTTCGTCCACCAGACGCCGTCGATATCGCGCGGATCGCTGGAGGCCGCCGGTTGGGGCGCGCTCGCGGCACCGGCAATCCCTGCGAGACCCAGGCAGATCAGCGTCATCCAACCGCGCGCGGCTGCACCGAGCACACGACGTGACATCCACTCTCTCCGACGTCGTCCCCCTGTGCGGCCGAGTGTCGTGGATTTCAGGGTTGCGCGCGCAACCCCGTCGCGAGGCGACCACTCCACGAACCTACACGGAGGGGGTCCATGACGTACACTGCGCCGCGAGGCATCTCAGGGGGGACGGCGTCATGAAGACGGTGGCTGTGCATGCGGTAGTCGTTGCGGTGATCCTCACGAACACCGCTTCCGCGCATCACTCGTTCGCGATGTTCGACAACACGACCGAGAAGACGATCACCGGCACCCTCAAGGAGCTGCAGTGGACCAATCCGCACATCTGGGTGCAGGTGATCAATCGCGACCCGGTGACCGGCCAGGACGTCGAGTGGTCCATCGAAGGGGCCAGCCCGAACAATCTCGCGCGCAAGGGCTGGTCGCGCAATTCGCTGAAGGCGGGTGACAAGGTGGTCGCCGTGATTCACCCGCTGAAGAACGGCGAGAACGGCGGCAGCCTCGTGCGGATCACGGTGAACGGCCAGACACTCGATTGAGCGCCGGCGCAGGCCTCGCGCGATGCCTGCGCCCTCCTTGCGCCTGCCTGCCGTGAGCGAGCGCCGCCTCAGCTGCGGCGCTTGTTGATGTCGTACGTGCCGAGGCCGGGCTTGTAGCTCTTCTCGTCGATGAACTGTCGGATGCCTTCCTTGCGGCCCTCGTTGTCGAAGAAGTTGGCCGCTTCCTGCGCGCGGATGAGGTAGTCCTCCGCGTTGTCGTAGGTCATCTCCTTCACGCGACGCACGGCATCCTTCGCCGCCTTGAGGGCGACCGGATTCTTCTTCAGCAGCACTTCGGCGAGCTGGATCACGCGGTTCTTCAGCTGCGCGAGCGGCACCGCCTCGTTGACGAGCTTCCACTCGGCCGCCTTCTTGCCGCTGATCGCCTCACCGGTGAGCGTGTGATACATCGCATCGCGCATGCTCATGAGATCGATCGCGACCTTGGTCGCGCCGCCGCCGGGCAGAATGCCCCAGTTGATCTCGGACAGCCCGAACTGCGCTTCTTCCGCCGCGATCGCGAGGTCGCACGCGAAGAGCGGACCGTAGCCGCCGCCGAAGCACCAGCCGTTCACCATGGCGATGGTCGGCTTCTGGTACCAGCGGAGCTTGCGCCACCAGCGGTACGCCTCCGACTGCGCCTTGCGCGTGCCCTTCAGGCCCTGCGCCTCGGTCTCGCGGAAGTACTCCTGCAGGTCCATGCCCGCGCTCCACGCGGTGCCTTCGCCGGTGAGCACGAGCACGCCGACGTCCTCGCGAAACTCGAGCTCGTCGAGCACATCGAACATGCGGCGATTGACCTTCGGGCTCATCGCGTTGCGCTTCTCGGGGCGGTTGAAGTACACCCAGGCGATGCGGTTGGCCACTTCGAATTTGACGACGTCTTTCGGGTCGGAGCTCATGGGCACGATCTCAGGTTACCTGATGTGATTGTCAAGTTACCTGATATGTGGAAGGATGGGAAGGTGGCCAGGAGCAATATCGCGCAACGCACCGCCCCGCAGACGGACGCCGAGCCGCGCGTCGCGTACCTCATCGGCCGCCTGGAGCGCGCCGTCCGCCGGCGGATCAGCGAGACGCTGCTGCCGTTCAAGCTGTCGGTCGCGCAGTACACGGCGCTCTCGGTCATTCGCCGCCACGGGGAGTCCTCGAACGCGGACCTCGCGACGCGCGCGTTCATCACGCCGCAGGCGATGAACGAGGTGGTCAAGGTGCTCGAGCAGCGCAAGCTCGTCACGCGGCGGCCCGATCCCTCCCACGGGCGCATCGTGAAACTCCTGCTGACGAAGCGCGGCAAGGAGGTGCTCGGGGCCTGCGATGCCGCCGTGCTGCGACTCGAGCAGAGGATGCTGGCCGGCTTCACCGCCGCCCAGCGCGAGGCGTTCCGCGAGGCGCTGCTCGGGTGCGCGCAGGCGCTCGAGAACGCGGCGAGCTGACGCCGATTCGACCGCGGGAGCGCCGCGCGCGGCATCTCGTGTACAGTCGCCGCTCCATGAGCACGTCAAACTCCGCGCCGAGCGCCCGGCGCTTTCGCGACACCATGGGCCTCTTCGCCACCGGTGTGGCGGTCGTCATCACGGAAGTGGACGGCGAGGCGCTGGGCATGACCGTGAACGCCGTCGCATCGGTGTCGCTCGATCCGATGCTGGTGCTCTTCTGCCCGGGCAAGCAGACACGCATCGCCCACCATATCGAGCGGCTCACCGGATTCACGATCAACATTCTCCGGCACGAGCAGCAAGCGCTCTCCACGTACTTCGCGGGCAGCTGGCGCGAGCAGGCACCGCCGCCCTATCGGCTCGTGCCCTCCCGCTCGGCGCCGCGCCTCGAGGGCTGCCTCGCCTGCATCGACTGCGAGAAGCACCAGATCATCGAGGCCGGCGATCACTGGCTCGTCCTCGGGCGTGTGATCGAGCTGCACACGGGCGTCCTGCCGCACCATCCGCTCATCTTCTATAGCGGGCGTTATCGGCCGGTGGATTTCTCCGAGAGCACCCCCGCGCCCGATCTCACGAACGTGCACGACGAGCCGGCGCATATCTTCTACGACCACCACTGAAGCGCTCCGCGGCGAGCGGGCGCGAGAGCAGCAAAGACGTCGTCCGCGAAACGCGACAGCTCCCCTCTCTCGACCCGCGCACGGCACGCGCGCTCGTGCAGGCGCGCTTGACGCTCGGCACGTCCCGTGCTGATGCTTCGCGCGAGACGCACGCCCTTGGCACCCTCGAACCACAGGGAACCCGACGACTACAACCGGCTCCAGAGCGGCATGAGCCAGCTCACGCTGGCCAACGCGCTGCGGCTGCTGACGGGCCTCTGGGTGATGGAAGCACCCTTCGTGTACGCCCCGCTCGATGCGAACGCGGCGCCGATCTGGAACAACTTGATCGTCGGCGGCTGCGTCGTCGTGCTGGCGACGATGCGGCTCGTCTTCGTGCGCGAGGCGCGCGCGTTCCGGATCGCGCACCTGCTGCTCGGGGTATGGCTTGCGCTCTCGCCGTGGATCTTCGCGTACACCGAGGATCGCATGTATTTCTGGAACAGCATCGGCAGCGGGGTCCTCATCGCCGTGCTCGCGATCTGGAGCCTGGTTCGCTACCGCTCGAGCTGACCCCGGGGCACAGGGGCCGGCGCCCCACCATGAGCCGAGGCCCTGCGAAACGTGAGCCGAAGCCCTGCGAAACCTGGACGCCTCCGCATGGTCGAAAGGCAGCGCAAAGAGGCTATGGAAATAGGAGAACGCAGATGTTGAGAGCGTTGTTGCTCGGGATGTGCACCGCCGGGTGGCTCGCCGCCTGTGCGACGGCCCCGTCTGCGCCCGATGCCGTTGCCCAGCGTACGGCCAACGCGGCTCGCGTCGACTGCCTCACCACCGGGACTCGCATCGCCCTCAAGGAAGGTGAGTGCGCGAACGTCCCAGGACGGGTCTTCACTCAAGAGGACCTGGAGCGCACCGGTGCCATCAACCCGGCCGAGGCACTGCGCATGCTGGATCCCTCGATCGGCCGCTAGCCCATCCGCTAGACCGCCGGGGCACGATCCGGGACACTGCGGAACCGCGAAGCCCCAGCAAGCGTTGAGCTGTCTCTGAGGTACGGATAAGGGCCTTTGGTTACCGACCCGCCCGGTGCCCCGCACCGGGCTGAACGCATTGCGTGCCCGGATTGCGGGCTGATTCAGCGCCTGCCGGTCTCGGCTGGCCCCGAAATCGTCGAGTGCGCTCGATGCGAACGCGTGCTCTCGGGGCGCGCCGCCGGTCGGGTCGATCTGCCGCTCGCGCTCTCCTCCGGCGCGCTGCTCCTGCTGTTTCCCGCGATTCTTGCTCCGCTCCTGTCCGTGTCGACGCTCGGCGCCACGCGGCAGGGTTGGCTGATTTCCGGAGCTCAGGCGTTCGTTCACCAGGGCTACTGGGAGCTCGCGTCTCTGGTGCTGACCTGCGCCCTCGCGCTGCCTTTCCTCTACACGGGCGCGCTCATCTGCGTGCTCGGTGCCCTGCACTTCCGTCGCGAGATACCGGGCTCGAACGCGTTCCTCGGGTGGCTCTATCGCTGGGTGTTGCTGCTGCGACCGTGGATGATGATCGACGTGTTCCTCATCGGCGGCTTCGTCGCCTACACCCGCATCGACGCGGTGGCCTCGGTCGAAGTCGAGGTGGGAGGCTGGTGCCTTCTCGCAGCGACGATGGTGCTGCTGCTCGCGTTGACGCAGGTCGACGATCGCACGGTATGGGGCGCCTTGCATCCGCACGCGGACGAGATTCCCCGGCGCAACGAGCCCGAGGATCACGCACAGACCACCGTGCTCGCGCGCAGCGGGCCGCTGGCCTGCACGACGTGCGATCTCATCGTGCCGGCGACCGCGGAAGGCACGCGCTGCCCGCGATGTCTCGCGCGCCTGCATCGACGCAAGCCGCAAGCGTTCCGACGCACGCTCGCCTTGCTGCTCGCAGGGTATCTGCTCTACATCCCGGCCAATCTGCTGCCCGTGCTCACGCTCGTGCAGGTGGGCAGCGTCGAGCACGACACGATCATCAGCGGCGTGCTCGAGCTCATCCGTAACGATCTGTGGCCGCTCGCGGTGATCGTGTTCGTCGCGAGCATCGTGCTGCCGCTCATGAAGCTCCTCGGCTTGACGTGGATGCTGCTCGCGATCCAGCTGCGCTCGGGCTTTCTCCTGCGCGCGCGCACGCGCCTGTACCGCATGATCGACCTGATCGGCCGGTGGTCGAACATCGACGTCTACATGGGCTCGGTCCTGGTCGCGGTGCTGCAGTTCGGCAAGCTCACCTCGGTGCGCGCCGGCCCCGGGCTGGTAGCATTCGCGGCGGTCGTGGTGATCACGATGTTCGCGACGCTCACGTTCGACGCGCGACTCATGTGGGATGCCGCGCGGAGCAGACATTGAACCAGCCGATGGATCACGACGACGTTCCCGAAGCCCGCGTGCGCCGGCACCGCTGGTTCGCGTGGGTGTGGGCGGTGCCCATCCTGGCCGCGGCCATCGTGATCTGGCTGGCCGCGCGCTCGCTCGTCACGCGCGGGCCGGAGATCACCATTTCGTTTCACGAGGTGGATGGACTGCAGGCGCGCCAATCCACGATCCAGCATCGCGGCGTCACGGTCGGCACGGTGGAGCGGCTCGAGCTCGTGCCGGACATGTCGCGAGCGATCGTGCACGCGCGCGTCACGCGGGCAGCGGCGCCGTGGCTGAACGAGAACACGAAGTTCTACATCGTCTCGCCGCGCGTGAGTGTCGAGGGAATCTCGGGATTGTCGACGCTCGTCTCGGGCTCCTACATCGAGATGTCTCCTGCACCGGGGACGAAGACGAAGCGCGAGTTCGTCGGGTTGGACGCGGCGCCGGGAGTCGAGCCGAGCACGCCCGGCCGCGAGTTCACGATGACGACCTCGGACCTCGGCTCGTTGACCCGCGGCTCTCCGATCACGTATCGGGGCGTGTCCGTCGGCGAGGTGCAGGACTACGCGATCGCGCCGGACGGTCAGAGCATCAAGGTCACCGCGTTCATTCGCGCGCCGTACGATCGGCTCGTGCACCCGGAGACTCGATTCTGGAACGCGGGCGGCTTCGACGTTTCGTTGGGCGCGCGCGGGGTGCGCATTCGCGCGAGCTCGTGGCAGCAGCTCCTTTCGGGAGGCATCGCATTCGAGACGCCGGCCAGCGCGCTCAATACTCCGGTGAGCGCGGCCGGTGCCACGTTCCCGCTCTACGAAAACCAGCGCGCCGCGATGCGCGTGCCGCGCACGGCGCGCGTCGTCTACGTTGCCGACTTCGAGGGCAATTTGCGTGGCGTCGATGCCGGCACGCCCGTCGAGCTCGAAGGCGTGGAGATCGGGCAGGTGCGCGAATCGCAGCTGCGCTACGATGCGAAGGCGCACACGCTCACGACGCTCGTCACCCTCGAGATCGATCCCGATCGCATTCAGATTCAGAACATGCCGCGGCCGGCGAATGCCGATCCGGACAAGGTGGCGCAGGAGTGGATCGAGACGCTCGTGGCGCACGGACTGCGCGCGCAGGCAACGACGGCGAACCTCATCACCGGGCTGAAGATCGTGGCGCTCGACATGGTGAAGGGCGCGCCGCCGGCGCGCGTCGAGCACGCCGATGAGTATCTCGAGCTGCCCACGACGTCCTCGCAAGACGTGGCGCAGATTCTCCAGAGCTTGCAGAACGTGCTGAACAATCTGGAGGGCGCGACCTCGGGGCCGGAGCTGCGGCACGCGATCAAGTCGCTGGACGACACGTTGACCCACCTCGACCAGCTCACGACGGATGTGCAACCGGACGTGAAAGAGCTGATTCGCAGCCTGCGCGCCACCTCCGATGCCGCGCAGAGCGCATTGCAGTCGGTGCACGGCCTCGTGGGCCAGGGCGGTGCGCCAGGGCCGGACTTGACGGAGCTGATGCAGCAGCTGACGGACGCGGCACGCGCCGTGCGCGGTCTCGCGGACTATCTCGACCGCCATCCCGAGGCGCTGCTTCGCGGGCGGCGTGGAGAGTGAAGGCATGACGATCTCGAGCAAGCGCGCGGAGCAGGTGTCGGCGCAAGTAAGCGCGGGGCGCGCGCCTCTGCAGATGAACGCGTTGCACACCCGACACGCCATGCGACGATTCAGCGCGACGGCCGCCACTGCTGTGGTGGCTGCGCTTGCCTTGGTGGGGTGTGCATCGAGCCCGCCGCTGCAGTTCTACACGCTGAGCGAAGTTGCGCCGACATCGAACGCGGGGCCGACGACGCAGCCGCTGTTCATTCAAGTCGGGCGCGTGCGCATTCCCGGCGAGCTGGATCGCAACGAGATCGTGCAGCGGATCGACGCGACTCGGCTGCGCATCGCGGAGCAGGATCGATGGGCTGCGCCACTGGGCGACATGATCCGACGCGTGCTGTCGGCGGACTTGCAGTCACGCGGCGCGACGCCCTTTGCCAATGAGAGCTCGAGCCCCGGCAGTGCGAGTGCGCGGGGCGCGGCTGGCGAGACAACGGCTGGCGAGGCGGCCAGCGCAGCGTCGGCGCCGCGCGGGACATCATCGAGCGCAGAAACCGCACCCGGGCCGGCATCGGGCGGAGTCAAAACGCTCGCCGTCAATCTCGACGAGCTCATGGGCGATGCGTCTTGCGCCGTGACGCTCCGCGCGTCGTGGGAGCTGCGCGCCTCGGGCGCCGGTGACACAGCGCCCGTCCGCAGCGGATACGAGACCATTGGCACGCCGCCCTCCTCCGGCACATGCACCGTCAGCGCTCTGCCGATGGCGATGAGTCAGGCGCTGGCGCAACTCAGCGAGCGCATTCTCGCCGCCGCACGCTGATTTCGAGCCGAACTCCGAGATCCGTGCCGATGATGCTGAGCCGATCCGCACATGCCGAGAGCAGCATGTTCGCTCGGGTGCGACGCATAATCGTCCGCCTGTGCGCCACACCTCGATCACACTGCGAAACACTCTTTCGAGCCGCCAAGTAGACGAATGACAGCGGCCCCGCGCGCTCAGCGCACGGGGCCGCCACATCTCCAGCCTCGATCCGTCCGCGTCAGTGCTTCGGGTGAGCGTTGCCCGACTGAGCGCTGGTGGACCCTGTCGAGCCAGTTGATGTCGTCGAGCCGGTGCTCGATGTGGCCGAGCTGGTCGGCGCACTCGAAAGCCCGGTCGTCTGCTCGAGCGCAGCGGAGCTGCTGCCCGCCAAGTTGGTACCGACTCCGCTGCCCTGCTGTTGCTGAAGCACGCGGAGATTGTTCTGCACATCCTTCACGCCTAGCACCTCCGCGGCAATGTTCTCGGCGCGACGCTTCTGCTCGCGAGTGGGAACGGTGCCGCTGAGCGTGACTTCTCCGCTTGTGACGGAGACCTCGATGTCGACCGCATCGACGCCCCAGTCTTCCGTCAGCCGATCGCTCACATCCTCGGTGATGCGCTGGTCGGATCGCGAGTAGCCCTTCGGTCCGCGGCCCATGTAGCCCTGACGCTGAGCCGCGCGCTCGCTGTCCATGCGGCGGCGACGCTCGGCCTCCGGATCGCCCATCCACGAACGCACTTCGTCTTTCGTGCGGTCCCACCAGCCGCGCTCGGAGTCGCCGCCGCCCCAGCCGCGTTCGCCGCGTCCGCGATCGTCCGGCACTTGGCGCCACTCGTCGCGTGAGCCGCTGTACCAACCTCCAAGCGGTGCGGGCCATTCAGCGAGCCCGGCGCTCGAGGCACTGCTGGCACCATAGTCCCGCGCGCCATAGCCCTGATATTGCGTGTCACGATCGCGGTCGCGGTCATAGTTCCATTCGGAGCGATATTCGGAACCGCCGGAACTCGGACGCCAGTCGCGATCGCGCGAGGGCTCGCTGTAGTTGGAGCTTCCGTAGCCGCCGTAACCGGAGTAAGCGCCGCCGCGGTAAGAGCCCGAACCGTAGCCGCGACTGCCATAGTCTTCCGCGCGTCCATAACGATCGCTCGAGTAACCTCGGTCGCGCTCGTAGCCGCTGCCGTAGCCACCGCGGCCGTAACGCTCGCCGTAGCTCTGACCTCGCCCATAGCGCTCGGCGCTTCCGTAACTTTCGCCGCGACCGTAGCGCTGACTTCCGTAACCGCCGCGTCCGTAGCGCTCCTCGCCGTAGCCGCCCCGACCGTAGCCTTGCCGGCTGCCGTAGCGTCCACTGCGGCTGAAGGTCTCGTCGCCCTCGTAGTCCGGACCTCGTCCGAAACTCTCGCCGTAGCGCTGACCGCCGCCGTATCCTTCGCCGCGGTCCCAGTCTCGCTCGCTGTAGTAACCCGCGCCGCGGCCATAGCTCGCCCCGCTTCCGCGATAGCCGCGTGTGTCATCGCCTCGATTCCAGTCGCCGCGCCCACCCTCGTCGCGACCGTAGCCCTGAGCACCACGCCCGTACGCACGAGCGAAACCCTGACCACCGGACCCTTCCCGCCGGTACCGGTCGCGGTCCTGATCCCACCGCTGCGGCTCGTCTTCTCTCCACCGACCGTTACCCATGGTTGTGCTCCTCGGAAGCTGCCATAACAACGAGCAACGTGTTCCGGCATGCGATGTTCCGGCTCGCGTCAGCCGCCGGGCACGACGCCGCCCATGATCGGCAGCTCGATACCCGTGATGTAGCTCGAGCAGGAGGGCGCCGCGAGAAACACGTACGCCGGCGCGATCTCTTCGGGCTGCGCCGGCCTCTTCATCTGCGACTGCGCACCGAACTGCGTGATGTCATCGGCGCTCCGGTCGGCCGGATTGAGCGGCGTCCAGACGGGGCCGGGCGCGACGACGTTCACGCGAATGCCCTCGCTCACGAGATTCGCGGCGAGCGACTTCGTGAAGGCGTGAATCGCGCCCTTGGTCGCGGAGTAGTCGAGCAGCCCCTTCGCACCGAAGAGCCCGGTCTCTGAACCGGTGTTGACGATCGCGCTGCCGGGCTGCAAGTGCGGCATGGCGGCCTTCGTCATGTGGAAGTACCCATACAGATTCGTGCGCACCGTCATGTCGAAGTGCTCTTCGGTGAGATCTTCGATCGACTGCGCGTGCTCCTGAAACGCGGCGTTGTTCACGAGCACATCGAGATGTCCCAACTGCTCGATGGTGTGCCGCACGGCATCCGCGCAGAACTGCGGATCGCGCACATCGCCCGAGATGGTGATGCAGCGAGCACCTTCCTTCTCCACGGCGGCGCGCGTCTGCTTGGCGTCCTCGTGCTCGCTCAGATAGACGATCGCGACGTCCGCACCTTCACGCGCGAAGAGCACGGCAACCGCGCGGCCGATGCCGGAGTCGCCGCCGGTGATGAGGGCCACCTTGCCCTGCAGCTTGTCGCTGCCCTTGTAAGCGGGTGCGTCGAAATGCGGCGCCGGCTTCATCTCCTGCTCGTTACCGGGCTTCTTGAGGTGTTGCTTCGGGAACGGCACGGTGGGTTCGGGATGATCGGCGGTCTGCACGCTCTCACTCTGACCGCTGCTCTTCGGCTTCGACTTGGCTTGCGACGCGTGCGCCTTGCGCGCCTCGTCGCGCTCGACCTGCTCCTGAATCGCGCGCTGCTCACGAGCCGTCTGCTCCGCCGCGTGGCGATACGCCTCGAATCTCTGTTGCTGCTGCTCGGACATCGTGAGGGCTCCTCCTCGTGTGGTGCGCGAGAGGCAGCAGCAATCATGCCGAGCGTGGAACTGGCGCCGCGGGCGAATCATTGCTTGCAGTGAGGGGCCGATGTTCGAAAGGAGAGCTCGCCTTGAACCGCATTGTCGTCGCCGCGTCCGCCGTGCTCGGGCTCGGGGTCGTGAGCGCATCGCTTGCGCAGACGCCGCCGCCGCCGAAGCCGACGTCGGAACAGACGCAGCCCTCGCAGACGCGGCCCGACGCGCGGTATCCGAACCCTTCGGGACAGGACAGCAAGCCGCACGAGAATCCGCCGCCGAAGTCCGCCGAGGACAAGGCGCAAGTGCCGCATCCCGGCAATATCCAGCGCAGCTCCGACGAGACGGACAAGAAGCGCCCGGCGAACGATGCGTACACCGGCAGCTCAGGCAAAAAGCCGAATCCGAGCACCGGTTGCAGCACGCCGACGGACGCAGCGAGCGCGCATGGTCAAACCACCAACCCTGCCCGCAAACCCGAGTCGCGAGACACGGTCTGCACCACCAGCGGCGGCGACAGCGCCACGCGGCCGCACGCGCGAGACAAAGCACCGGAGAAATGATGAACGAGCCACGTGACCCGGAGCGCCTGGACCTTCAAGACGGACCGACGAAGTACGTCGATCGCCCCGCGAACGAAGGTAAGCACGGCGACGCCGCGGACGAGCCGAACGAAGGCGCGCCGCGATCCAGCGAGGAACCCGAAACGGAGCGCCAGCCGACGCGTTAAGCGCTAGCCGGGTTGGCTACGCGCAGGACGGCGTAGAAGGACTCGACGAGCGGCAATTGCACACCGAGCTCCGCGGCTTTGCGAACGGCGAAGCCGAACGTTTCGTCGAGCTCGAGCGGGCGCCCGGCATCGAGGTCCTGCAGGATCGACATGCGATGAGCCGGCGCGTTGGTTTGGAAGTCGTTGCCGTAGCCGCGCACCACCTCGATCGCCGCCGCTTCGGTGCCGCGATTCATCGTGGCGATGGGGAACATCGCCTCGTCGGTGAGCTGCACACCGCACGCCTCGGCAAGCACGCCCACTTCCCGGATCAGGCGCACGGTCAAGCGCGCGGTGTCGGGGTCGAGCAGAAACTTGCCGGTGAACGATCGTGTGGTGACGGCGAGCGCGGCGAGCGCGATCCACACCGCGAACTTCGACCATTCGTTGCCGCGGATGTTGGCAACCGCGCTCGAGCGCAGGCCCGAAGCATCGATCGTCTGCGCAAGCTCCTGCACGCGCGGGCTGATCGTGCCATCCAGCTCGCCGAGCGGCAGGTTGACGTTGCGGGTGAAGAGCACTTCACCCGAGGGAAGCAGCTCGCCGCTGAAGTTCGCGAGAGCGCCGAGGATGTGCGCATTTCTGAACGCGTCCGCGAGCAGCTCGTTCTTCATCACGCCGTTCTGGATCGAGAACGCGATGCCGATGTCGGCATGGCGGTACGGGGCAAGCGTTGCGGCGGTGTCGATGGCCTTGGTCGTGAGGATGAAAACGGCGGCGCGCTTCAGCTCGGCCGGGTTGACGATCGTCGGCACCTCGACCGAGAAGTCGACCAGGCCTTTCAATCGCAGGCCATCCGCTAGGATTTGCCGCGCGCGACGCTCCCGCACGAGCATCGACACGGAGTGACCGGCACGCGCGAGATGCGCGCCGATGATCGTGCCCATCGCTCCGGCACCGAGGATTGCGAATTCCACGTCTTCCATGCGAAGAAGTGTAGCGAGCGGCAGCCGCCGCTGCTTGCACGGAAGTGCGCCGAGCAGCTTCGGCGATCGAGCCGCGCGCCGCAGGGTTTTGTCCGGCGAAGGGTTTCCGAGGCCGCCGGGTCAGCGCCAGATCGAGCGATCTCGCCGTGAGGTTCTGCCGCGCGCGCAATGCAGCGTCTGCGTGCCGGCGGCGGCGCTCACTCCAGCCTTGGAACAGGCTCCGGCGGCAACGAGTCGCCGACGTTGCGCGCCGTGCCGCGCAACAGATCGTCGACCCACGCACTGAGCGCGACGCCGTCCGACTGCGTCGTGTAGAACTCGGGCCGTTTGAGAATCTCGTGGACAGTACCCTGGAATGTGTACGTGCGCAGCCGTGGATCGGCACGTCGCAGCTCCGCGAGATTCCCGCTCAACAGCGGCGCGAGTGTCGTCACCTCGTGGCCGATCTCCCGCAGCATGAGGCGCTGGATGCCGTCCTCGAGACTGTTCACTTGTGCGAGACGAAGATTGCGCACGCGCGCGACGCGCACGTAGAGCTCCTCGAAGTTGACGCTCGCGGGATTCATGTCGTTGAACAACGGATCGAGCTTCAGCGCCGTGGCCGCACCCCACTCGCTGAATTGCGTAGGCAAGCGCGCCGTTCGGTAGCCGCCGGCGCTGTCGCCGAGCTGAATCACCTGGGCCCGCGGATAGCGCCGTGCCAGTTGCGCGGCGAACACCGGTGACGATATCGCGCCGGCGCTCCCGCCGGTCACGAACAGCACGCGCACGTCCGCGTATTGCCCGCTCACCCAATCCATCACGCGCTGTGCATTCGCCAATCCGCGGTAATGCACGTCGAGCCGTTTGCCGTCGGCGGACTCGAAGCGGCTCGTGCGAACGCCGAGGTGCACGTCCGCCGTGCAATACGGCGCGAGGATGAGCGAGAAGTTGCGCAGTGGATTGCGACGATCGCTGACGTCGAAGATTCCGGTGGCGGCCTCGCGCGTCCACGGGCGATCGTCTTCCCCGACGCTGTCCTTGAATGTGCGTTGCCCTTCGAGCCCGCAATTGCGACTGTTCCAGCAGCCGCCGCCGCCCTGGAAATAGATGGCAACGCGGCGCGGATCGGCGTCGCGCACGTAGAACTCGTAGGGTGTGTTGTCCGTGCCGCAGCCCGTTCCGGGCCCGCCGGCGATCGTTTTTCCAGCCTGCCGTATCGCTCGCGTTTTCGGCGGCGGTGATCGGTATCGTGAAACTTGCAGCCGTGGCGCCGCAGATCAGCGCGATGAGGCTCGCGGCGGGAATCCCCATTCTTCTTTTCATGCCCATTCTCCGGGGCTGGCGTTGCGGCCCGCTGTGCGGGCTCATGAGTTGTTCGCCGATACTTCCTAATAAAGCTCGCGATACCAGCGTGTTGCAGCTCGCGATGCCGCTGCCGTGGCCTGATTTCCGTCACCCCTGCGCGTGCGGACGCAAGTTCGCGAGCACCGCACGCAGCTCGTCCGGCTCGACGGGCTTGACGAGATGTCTGTGAAAGCCGGCTTGCTCGGCGCGTGCCCGGTCCGCGGGCTGGCCCCAGCCCGTCAGCGCGACGAGCAGCACGCTGTCCGCCCACGGGCGTGCGGCGATCTGGCGCGCGGCCTCGTAGCCGTCCATGCGCGGCATCCCCAGATCCATGATCACGACTTCCGGCCGGAGCTCTTCGGCCGCCGTGACGGCCTCGAATCCATCGTGCACGACACGGGTCGTGTGGCCCATGAGATCCAGCAGCATGCCCAGACTCGCTGCGGCATCTTTGTTGTCATCGGCGATGAGAATCCGGCGGGGTACGCGATCCTCGGACGCCGATTCGCCGGTGGGCGCGCTCGCCGCTTCGGTCGGCGGCGCCGATAGCGGCAGTCGGACCGTGAACTCACTGCCGCGGTCCTCGCCGTCACTGTGCACTTCGATCCGGCCGTCGTGCAGATCGACGAGCCGCTTCGCGAGCGCAAGGCCGATCCCCAGCCCATCGCTGGAGCGTCTGCGCGAACGCTCCGCTTGCTTGAACAGCTCGAAGAGCTGTGCCTCCATTCCGGCCGGAATCCCGATGCCCGTATCTTCGATGCGCACGACGGCCTCCGCGCCCTCGCGAGCCAAGTGCGCGGTGATCCGCCCGCCGTGAGGCGTGTACTTGTTCGCGTTGTGCAGCAGGTTGGCGAAGACCTGCACCAGTCGCGTCCGATCGCCGTGCACCCATATCGCGTCCTGCGGTAGCCGCACCGAGAGCTCCTGATGCGCGGACTCGAAGGTCGCGCGCAACGAGGCTTCGACGCCTCGCAGGAGCGCGCCGAGGTCGATGAGCTCTTGCTGCAGCTCGACCCGGCCCGCACCGATTCGCGAGACGTCGAGCAAGTCGTCCACGAGCCGCTTCATCTGGCGCATCTGCCGAGTCAGGATTTCGGCTGCGGTCTGGCGCTCTGCGGAAACGTGCTCGGCGCCGCAGAGCATCGCGGCTGCGCTGCGCATGGCGCCGAGCGGATTCCTGAGCTCGTGAGCCAAGGTCGCAAGGAACTCGTCCTTGCGCTGGTCCGCTTCGCGCAGCAAGCGCTCGGATCGCTTGCGCTCGGTGATGTCCCGCGCGATCTTCGAGGCGCCCACGATCTCACCGTGCTCATCCCGGACCGGCGAAACGGTCAGCGAGACGTCGACGCGAGTGCCGTCCTTGCGCAGTCGCACCGTTTCGAAGTGCTCGACGCGCTCGCCCCGGCGCAGTCGTTCGAGCACCTCCGACTCTTCATGCAGCCGCTCGGGAGGCACGATCGTCGTGATGGACTTGCCGATGACCTCCTCGGGCGCGTAGCCGAAGAGGCGCACGGCGCCGGGATTCCAGGACGTGATGTACCCCGCCAGCGTCTTGCTGATGATGGCATCATCGGAGCACTCGATGATCGCCGCCAGCCACGCGCGCGCGTGCTCGGAGCGTCGTTGCTCGGTGATGTCGCGGAAGACGAGCACCACGCCGAACAGCTCACCGTTCGGCAGGCGAATCGGCGCGGCGCTGTCGTCGATCGGTATGTCGCGGCCGTCCCGCGCAATGAGCAGCGTGTGATTGCAAAGCCCCGTGATCGTGCCGGTGTGCAGCACCTTCGCCACCGGGTTCTCGATCGCGATGCGCGTTCGTTCGTTGACGACGTGGAACACGTCGGTGAGCGTCCGCTGTTGCGCCTCGTGAGCCGGCCATCCGGTCAGCGTCTCGGCGACCGCGTTGACGAACGTGATTCGGCCTTGCACATCCGTGACGATCACCGCATCGCCGATGCTCGCCAGGGTCACCTCGAGAATCTGGCTCTGGCGACGCAGAGACGCTTCGATCTGCGCCCATTGGCCCGCGTCGTGCTTCGGGTCGGCTCTTGCGTCGCGCTCCTCGCGTGTCGTGACCAGGCGCAGCAGCACCTGAGAGGCCGAGGGCGCGGCTTGCGGCGGGTACGCGACGCCCCGCGCTTGCATTGCGATTGCATCGGCGCGTCGGCGCAGGATGAGCGAGCCCTGCACGATATCGGCGCTGGCCGCACAGGCTCGCAAATACTCTTGAATGGCGCCGGCAGACGCTGCCGCGAGAGCATCGAGCCTGCGACCCGCGAGCGCTTCGGGCGCTACACCGAACTGATCGGCGAACGACTGGTTCGGCGTGTCGATCGTCCCATCCGTCGAGACGAGCGCGATGGCCTCGGAAAAGAAGCCCGACTTCCTCAGGAGGTCACGGATCGGCATTGCACACACACCATGCTTACCCCTCAATGAAGGCGCCAACTAGAGTGCCCCGGCCGAGGAAACTCCGCTCACCTTGTCGAGCAACGTCCGTGCCCACGGCTTCGAGCGCGCCTCCTGATGCGGGGAACCTGGAATGGCACCGGAACCTCGAAAGGCGCCATCAGTTGTATCGACGGACGTGCGTGTGTTCGGCTTCGACAAGGGGTATTGGCGCGAGCTGCTGCGGGACAAACCCGGGCAGCGTTTTCGCGCGCAGTTCCGGCGGATGCGGGAGCGTGGAGGACCGCGCCTGGCGAGGATGATTGCTGCCGTCGGACTCATCGCGACGGGCCTCGTCCTCTTGTTCGTGCCCGGGCCGGGCTCGCTTCTCATTGTGGTGGGCGCAGCACTGCTCGCCGAAGGGTCCTACGTGGTGGCCCGCCGGCTCGACCGGGTCGAGGTGCGCGCGCGAGAGGTCCTGACCGCGGTCCGGCGCAAGTTGCATCGAGGGTGAGGCAGCTTCGTCAAGACGAAGCTACCGCCCCTGCGCGATGCGCTTGGCGAGCGACGCATGCAGCGCGTCGAACGGCTCGATGAATTTCTTCACGCCTTCGCGTTCGAGCTGCTCGCTGACGGTGCGCAGATCGATCCCGAGGCGCTTCAAGCCTTCGACCGTACGGCGCGCGCCTTCGAGGTCCTCGCCGATACGCACCGCTGGCTGGCCGTGATCGCGATACGCATCGATCGTTGCGCGCGGCAGCGTGTTCACCGTTTGCGGCGCGATCAGCGCCTCGACGTAGTATGTATCCGGCAGCTTCGGATCCTTCGTCGAGGTCGACGCCCAGAGCAGTCGCTGGACGCGCCCGCCGCGGGCAGCCAGCTTCTTCCAGCGCTCGCTCGCTTCCCACTTCCGATACATCTCGTAGGCAAGCCGCGCGCTCGCGATCGCCGCGCGGCTGCGCAGGGCCTTGGCATCCTCGCTGCCCATCGCATCGAGCTTCGGATCGACCAGCGTATCGATGCGGCTCAGGAAGAAGCTCGCCACGGACGAGATGCCGTCGATCCCCTGCCCGCGCGCGAGGCGCTCTTCCAGTCCGGACATCCAGGCGTCGACGACTTCGCCGTAGCGCTCCAATCCGAAGAGCAGCGTCACATTGATGTTGATCCCTTCGCCGATCAGCGTCCGGATCGCCGGCAGCCCCGCCTTCGTGCCCGGCACCTTGATCATGGCGTTCGGCCTATCGAACTCGCGCCACAAGCGGCGCGCTTCGGCGAGCGTGCCCTCGGTATCGTCCGCGAGGTGCGGCGAGACTTCGAGGCTCACGAAGCCGTCGTTGCCGCCCGCGCGGTCGAAGGTCGGTCGGAACATATCGGCGGCACGCTGCACGTCCGCGAGCACGATGCGCTCGTAGATCTTGCCTGCCGGCAGTCCGTCCTCGGCGAGCGCGGCAATGGCTTCGTCGTACACGCCGCCCGCACCGATTGCCTTGGCGAAGATCGCGGGGTTCGACGTGACACCGGCCAATCCATCCTCGTCGATGAGGCGCTGGAGGGTGCCGTCTTCGAGCCAGTCGCGACGGATGTCGTCGAGCCAGATGCTCTGACCCAACTCACGGACGATTAGTAGTGGGTTCATGCCGACTAGCGTAACCACCCCGCACGGTCAGCGGAACCCCACGGCGTTTCGCGCATTTGTTGGAGCCTTAACCTATGAAAATTCGCGAAGGTCTCCCCTACCCGCGCGGTGCGCACTGGGACGGGAAGGGGGTCAACTTCTCCTTGTTCTCGGCGCACGCCACCAAGGTCGAGCTGTGCCTGTTCGACGCGCACGGCACGAAGGAGCTCGAGCGCATCGAGCTGCCCGAGTACACCGACGAGATCTGGCACGGCTACCTGACCGAGCTCGGCCCCGGCACCGTGTACGGCTATCGCGTACATGGGCCGTACGAGCCTGAGCAGGGCCATCGCTTCAATCCCAACAAGCTGCTGCTGGACCCGTACGCGCGCGCGCACGTCGGCGAGCTTCGCTGGGATCACTCCGTGTTCGGCTATCCGATCGGCTCGGAGAGCGCCGATCTCGGGTTCGACGACCGCGACAGCGCGCCCTTCATGCCGAAGTGCGTCGTGGTCGACCAGGGGTTCGACTGGAAAGGCAATCGCAAGCCGCTCGTCGCGTGGGATCAGACCATCGTCTACGAGACCCACGTGCGCGGCTTCACCAAGCGCCACCCGCAGGTGCCGGAGCGGCTGCGCGGCACGTTCGCCGGGCTCGCCGTGCAGGACGTCATCGACTACATCAAGTCGCTCGGGGTCACCACGGTCGAGCTGTTGCCGATTCACACGTTCATCAACGACAGTCTGCTGCTCGATCGCGGGCTCACGAACTATTGGGGCTACAACTCCATCGGCTTCTTTGCGGCCGATCCGCGCTACGTGGCCGACAGCCGGCGCGGCGTCTTCGAGTTCAAGGAGATGGTCGCGCGCTTTCACGACGCGGGGCTCGAGGTGATCCTCGATGTGGTCTACAACCACACGGCCGAAGGCAACGAGCTCGGCCCGACGCTGAGCTTCAAGGGCATTGACAACGCCTCGTACTACCGCCTGATGCCCGAGCAGAAGCGCTACTACATCAACGACACGGGCACCGGGAACACGCTCAACCTGAGCCATCCCCGCGTCATTCAGATGGTGAACGACAGCCTGCGCTACTGGGTGCAGGAGATGCACGTCGACGGCTTCCGCTTCGATCTCGGCACGATCCTGGCGCGGGAAGCCACCGGCTTCGACATCGAGAGCGGCTTTCTGAAAGCGGTCACGCAGGACCCGACGCTCGCGGCCGTCAAGCTGATCGCCGAGCCCTGGGACTGCGGACCGGGCGGCTATCAGGTGGGCGAGTTCCCGCCCGGCTGGGCCGAATGGAACGACAAGTATCGCGACACTGTGCGCGATTTCTGGCGCGGCGAGGCGCAGCCCGCCGTGCTCGCGCCCCGTCTGCTCGGCTCACCCGACGTATTCGACAAGCTCGGCCGGCGGCCGAATGCGAGCGTCAACTTCATCACGGCTCACGACGGCTTCACGCTCAACGATCTCGTGAGCTACAACGATCGCCACAACGAAGCGAACGGCGAGGAAAACCGCGACGGCAACGCCAACAACCGCTCGTGGAATTGCGGAGCCGAAGGGCCCACCGACGACGCGGCGGTCAATACGCTGCGGCAACGCCAACGCCGCAACTTCCTGGCCACACTGCTGCTCTCGCAGGGCACGCCCATGATGTTGGCCGGCGACGAGTTCGGGAACACGCAATCCGGCAACAACAACGCGTACTGCCAGGACAACGAGCTCAGCTGGCTCGACTGGAATCGCGGCGATGACGCCAAGGCACTGATCGAGTTCGTCAAGCAGCTCACCGCATTGCGCCGAAAGTATCCGATCCTGCGGCGCAATCGCTTTCTGTCGGGCGAGATGAACGAGCCCGTCGGCATCCGCGAGATCACGTGGGTGCACGCATCCGGTCTCGAGATGACCGACGAGCAGTGGCAGGACGCGCACATGCTGTGCTTCGGCATGGTGCTCGATGGCCGCTCGCCGCCGACCGGCATCCGTCAGCGCGGGCAGGACGCGACCCTCCTTCTGATATTCAACGCCTACCACGACGTGGTGAAGTTCACGTTGCCGGAGTTCGGCGAGGATGCGCACTGGACGCTCGTGATCGACACGAACATTCCGGACCTGACGGACGACAAGCGCGTAGACTTCGAGCCGCACCGCGAGTACGAGATCACCGGACGCTCGCTCGTGATGTTCCAGCTGAAGACGTAGAGACTCATGACCGAGTTGAACAAGACGGACGCCGCGGCGGGCACCGCGCCGGCGGCACGCCGCGGCGATCGACGGCAAAGCGAATTTCTCGCGCGCCTCGCTCACGAGCTGCGCAATCCGCTGGCGCCCATTCGCATGGCGCTGCAGATCATGCAGGTGTCCGAGGACGACGTGGCGACGACGCGCGCCGCGCGCGTGATCATCGATCGGCAGCTGCGTCAGATGCAGCGCCTGATAGACGACCTCAACGATGTCGCGCAGGTGACGCGCGGCTCGATCCCGCTGCGCTGCGAGGAAGTCGCGCTTTCCAGCGTCATTCAGGCGGCGCTCGCCATCGCGCGCCCGCAGCTCGAGAGCCGCCAGCACCTCCTGCACGTCGATCTCGGACGCGAGCCGCTCTGGTTGTTCGCCGATCCCGTGCGGCTCTCGCAGGCGTTCGCGAATCTGTTGAACAACGCGTCGAAGTATTCGCCGGCGAGCGCGCCGATCTCCATCCAGGCGGCGGTGGACGACGACGCGATCATCGTCACCATCACGGATGTCGGCATCGGTATTCCTCCAGACATGCTGGAGCGAGTCTTCGAGCCGTTCGTGCAGGTGGATCGCTCGGGTACGGGCACGCACGAAGGGCTCGGCATCGGGCTCACGCTCGTGCGTCGAGTCGTGGAGCTGCACAACGGCACCGTGTGGACGGAAAGCGATGGCGAAGGCAGCGGAACGCGCCTCGTCGTGCGACTGCCGCCCCGCGTGCCCTCGCAGATCGAACAGGCGCCGGTGGAGAACGGCGAGGCGGCTGCGAACGCGCGCAAGCTCCGCATTCTCGTTGCCGACGACAATCGCGATACCGCGCAGACGCTCGCCATCATGCTGCGCTTCGAAGGGCACGAGGTGCGCACCGCGTACGACGGTCTCGAAGCGCTCGCGACCGGCAAGCTGTTCCAACCCGAGCTCGTGTTCCTCGACATCGGCATGCCGGTGCTCGACGGCTATCAGACCGCGCGCCGGATTCGCGAGCAGCCCTGGGGCAAGGACGTCCACCTCGTCGCCCTCACCGGCTGGAGTCAGGAGACGGATCGCCGGCAGGCGGCGGCCAGCGGCTTCGAGGACCACATCGTCAAGCCCGCCGATGCCGACCAGCTGAAAGCGGTCATCGATCGCGCGCGTGCGACGAAAGCCACGTAGTCCAGCGCCCGCAGTCGCGACTCGGCGGCAACAGAGTGCTAACGTGTGCGGTCTGTTGCGGTGACTGGCTGCCGCAGCGAGCAGGCCCTCGAAGACGAACAACAGTGGAGGCTAATGTATGACTGGAATTGTTCGGCAGACCGCGCTCGCGACCTTGCTGGTCGCGGCCATGGGAGTTGCGAGCGCAGAGGATGTTTCCGTCAAGCTGACCGGCGCAGACGAGACGCCGCCGGTGACCACCTCGGCGAGCGGCGAGGGGAAGATCACCGTCGGCAAGGACATGTCGGTCAAGGGCAGCGTCACGACGAAGGGCCTCATGGGCACCGCCGCCCACATCCACGAGGCGCCGCCGGGGAAGGCCGGCCCGCCGATCATCACGCTGACCCAGAGCGGCGAGGACACGTGGACGGTGCCGGAAGGCTCGAAGCTGACCGCAGAACAATACAAGGCGTTCAAGGAAGGCAATCTTTACGTGAACGTGCACTCGGCGGAGCATAAGCCGGGTGAGATTCGCGGGCAGCTGAAACCCTGACGAAACGTCGCGATTGCCGCTCGGGGCTCCACGCCCCGAGCTCCGCCCGCCCCGGCGCGCGAGCCGGCGCGGGCGGTTTCATTACGCATCGCAAACCTGGCCTCACCCGCCGGGCACCACCCGGCGCGGCGCAAGCTTCGAGGCTCTCCCGGGGAGACGAGCGCCACTGCGAGGCCGCGCACGACCGGGTTCCACTCGAGGCGCGGCGGCCGTAGGCCAAACCCCGCACACGTTTCATGAAAATCTTGAGGGAAGCTCACTTTTCAGTGGCTTAGCATCGCGCGGCCGTTCCCGGAAGTAGCAGGCCGATGCGCATTTCGCTTCTCTCTCTGACCCTGTTGACGCCCGTCGCCGCGCTCGCGGCGCCGGCCACATCGCCGGAGGACATCGCCGAGGTCGTCGTCACGGCGACGCGCGTCGCCGCGTCGTCCTTCAACGTCCCCGCGGCGATCAGCTCGGTGCCAGCAGAGCAGCTGCGTCAGGACGCGCTCGGCGTGAACCTGGCGGACGACATCGCCACCGTTCCCGGCCTGCTCGCCCGCAACCGCAACAACTACGCGCAGGATCAGCAGATCTCGATTCGCGGCATCGGCGCCAATTCGGCGTTCGGCATCCGCGGCGTGCGCGTCTACCAGGATGGCATTCCCGCGACGGGTCCCGACGGCCAAGGCCAGGTCTCGCAGTTCAACCTCGATTCCGCAGAGCGCGTGGAGATTCTGCGCGGCCCGTTCTCCGCGCTGTACGGCAATTCCTCCGGCGGCGTCATTCAGATCTTCACTGCCGAGGGCGAAGCCCCCGGTGAGCTGCGCAGCTCACTGGCGTACGGCAGCTTCGGCACCTTCCGCGCCGGCGTGGTCGCGAACGGCGAGTCCGGCGATCTCGCCTACAACGCCGCGTTCACGCACTTCACCGTCGACGGTTTTCGCGCGCACAGCAGCGCGCGCAACGAGTCGTTCAACGGCAAGTTCGACTATCGGCTGGACGAACGCAGCAAGCTGTCCCTGATTGCGAATATCGTCTCGCGACCGGACGCGCAGGATCCGCTGGGCATCACCCCGGAGCAGTTTGCTGCCAACCCGAACCAGACGGCCGATGCCGCCCTGCTGTTCAACACGCGCAAGAGTCTCAGCCAGCAGCAAGGCGGGCTCATCTACGACCGCGAGCTGACGGATACGCAGTCGATTCGGCTGCTCGGCTACTACGGCCATCGCAGCGTCGAGCAATACCTCTCCATTCCCGTCGGCGCGCAGACGCCGCCGACGAGCGCCGGCGGCGTCATCGACCTGAATCGCAAGTTCGGCGGTGCCGATGCGCGCTGGTCCTGGAAGGGGTCGTTCCTCGACCGCGATCTCTCGTGGGTGGTCGGTGTGAGCTACGACCGTCAGAACGAGCTGCGTCGGGGCTATAACAACTTCGTCGGCACGACGCTCGGCGTGAAGGGGCTGCTCCGGCGCGACGAGAACAACATCAGCTCCAACATCGACGAGTACACGCAAGGGACGTGGGACTTCGCGAGCCGCTGGTCCGCGACGCTCGGCGTGCGCCACAGCGAAGTGAAGTTCGACTCGCAGGATCACTTCATCACGGCGACGAACCTCGACGACAGCGGCAGCGTGACCTACTCGGCCACGTCGCCGGTCGCAGGCCTCGTCTACAAGGCGCGCCCGTGGCTGCATCTCTACGCCTCGTATGGCCAGGGCTTTCAGACCCCGCTCGGATCGGAGCTCGCGTACCGGGCCGACGGCAGCGCGGGCTTGAACCTCGCGTTGCGCCCGGCGCGCAGCGACAACACCGAGGTCGGCGCGAAGCTGCACTTCGGGCCCGATCTCACGGGTGAGGTCACGGCGTTCCAGTCGCTGACCGACAACGAGATCGTCGTCAACACGAATTCCGGCGGCCGCTCGACCTATCAGAACGCGGGCCGCACGCGCCGGCGCGGGGCCGAGCTCGCGCTCACCTACCGGTTCGCCGATCAGTGGCGCGCGCAATTCGCGTACACCTACGTCGATGCGACGTATCGGGATGCGTATCGAACGTGCGCCGGCACGCCCTGCCCCACGCCGACGTCACTCATTCCCGCAGGCAATCGACTCCCGGGCGTGCCGAAGAACAACGCCTACGTCAATTTGCGCTGGGGCGACGACATGGGCTGGCATGCCGGCGTGAACGGGCAGTACGTCACTTCCGTCGCAGTGAACGATCAGAACACGGTGTTCACGCCGTCGTATGCGCTGTTCGGTGCAGACGCGGGATACGGCGCGGAGTTGCGATCGTTCCATCTCAACAGCTTCGTGCGCATCAACAACGCGTTCAATCGGCGCTACGTCGGCTCGGTCATCGTCGGCGACGGCAATGGGCGATTCTTCGAACCCGGTCCCGGCTTCAACATGCTCGCCGGCGTGAGCGTGACCATGAAATAGCGGCGCCGTCGGCGCATGCCTCGTACACTCGGGGCATGAGCACGCATTGGCCCGACATTCCCTATCCGGCTTGGCGCGACACCTGCGCGACGCTGCATCTGTGGACGCAGATCGTCGGCAAAGTGCGCCTCGCGCGCACGCCCTGGCTGAATCACGGCTGGCACGTTCCGCTGTACGTGACCTCCCGCGGCCTCACGACATCGCTCATCCCGTACGACGATCGCTCGTTCGAGATGCACTTCGACTTCATCGACCACGTGCTCGACGTGACCGTCACCGACGGCAACGCGCGCATGGTCGCGCTTGCACCGCGTACCGTCGCGGATTTCTATGGCGCGGTCATGCAGGCGCTGACCGATCTTGACGTGCCGGTGGAGATCAACCAGTACCCCTCCGAAATCCCGGACGCGATTCCCTTCGCCCGCGACACCACTCACGCGTCGTACGACGGCGATGCCGCGCAACGCTTCTGGCGAGCGCTCGTGCAGGTGGATCGCGTGTTCAAGGCCTTTCGCACGCGATTTCTCGGCAAGGCCAGCCCGGTGCACTTTTTCTGGGGCAGCTTCGATCTGGCGGTGACGCGCTTCTCGGGGCGCCGCGCCCCGGCGTTCCAGGGCAAGGTACCCGGCGTGAAGATCGAGGTGATGCGCGAAGCGTACTCGCACGAAGTGAGCAGCGCCGGGTTCTGGCCCGGCGGCGGTGGCATCGATTTCGCGGCGTTCTATTCCTACGCGTATCCTGCGCCGGAGCGCTTCAAGGACCAGACCGTGCGACCGAGCACGGCGTACTTCCATCCGCAGCTCGCGGAATTCGTGCTGCCGTACGACGCCGTGCGCACGGCGAGCGATCCCGATGCAACGTTGCTCGACTTTCTGCAGAGCACGTACGAAGCGGCCGCCGTGACGGCGAGCTGGGATCGAGCAGCGCTCGAGTGTGGTCAGGGCGTGCCCGGCGTGTGCCGCACGATAGACTAGCGTCCACGTTCGCGACCGACGGCGCTCCGTTCGCATCCCACTGAACGAGCTTCGGGACGCGATGGCAGTCGCGGCGGTATGGCGCTTGCTCGGGTGTGCGACAAATGAGTCGCACGTCGCCGTCAAGCTCGCGGATCGTCGTCTACGCCGCGGCAGCGGCGAACCTCGGAATCGCGGCCACCAAGTTCGTCGCCGCGGGCGTTTCCGGCAGCTCCGCGATGCTTTCCGAAGCCATTCACTCGCTCGTCGACACGGGGAACGAGTTGCTGCTGTTGCTCGGCCTGAAGCGCAGCGAGCGACCGGCGGATGAGGAGTTTCCGTTCGGCTACGGCAAAGAGCTGTACTTCTGGAGCCTCATCGTCGCGCTGCTGCTGTTCGCGGCCGGCGGCGGCATGGCCTTCTACGAGGGCATCACACACATCCTGAACCCGCAACCGCTCGAGGATCCGTTCTGGGCGTACGTCGTGATCGCCGTCGCGACCGCCTTCGAAGGCGCCTCGTTCATCATCGCCGTGCGCGAGTTGCGGCGCCGCCCGGGCTCGGGGCGATTCTTCCAGAAATTTCACCGGAGCAAAGACCCGTCGGTGTTCACCGTGGTGATCGAAGACCTCGCCGCTCTGCTCGGCTTGCTCGTCGCGTTCGTCGGCGTCTTTCTCGGCCATCTTTTGAACAACCCTTACATCGACGGTGGCGCCTCCCTCGTCATCGGCATCATTCTCGCGGCCGCCGCCGTCGCGCTCGCTCATGAAAGCCGCGGTCTGCTGATCGGTGAGAGTGCGAGCCCCGCGATCGTTGCGGACATCTGCGCGAGCGCGGCGCGCGACCCGGCCGTTCAGCGCGCCCACACGCCGCTCACGATGCACCTCGGTCCGCGGGACATCCTGGTGAATCTCGAGATCGACTTCCGCGAAGGTGTATCGGCGAGCGAGCAGCTCGCGGCGGTGGGCCGCATCGAGGAGGCGATCCGCAAGAGCCACCCGGCCGTGAGGCGCATCTTCATCGAAGCCCATCGGCCCGAGAACGCGCCGCGTGCTGCCGACGTGGCGCTCAACCCGCGGTTCGAAGAGAGGCGTTCAGCGCCGTAGCGAGTGCCGCCTCGCCGCTGACGAGGTCCTTCCAGCGCAACTCGTGACCCTTGCGATGTCCCTTCGGTGTGAGCTTCAGTCCTTCGGGCGAAATCGCGAGCGTGTACGGCTGGCCATCGATCTCGATCTCGCGCCGCAGAGTACCTTCGAGCTTGGTCATATCTGCTCCACAAGGTCGTGCAATCGCGCGGCGTTCACTTCAGGGGCGGCGCTAGCGGCCCGTCCCCCGCGGTGCGGCGCCACTGCTGACTCCTCGCCGCCGGCAAACCGCCGACCGCTCAGGCTCGCCGACCGCTGGGGCTCGCCGATCGCTGGGCTCGCCGATCGCTCAGCGCCAGGCATCGGACAGCGCTACCGCCCGCCGCACGGCATCGCGATCACTCGGCTGGGTCGACCACAGCGAGCCGTCGCGCAGTCGCTCAGCGCCGCGCCGCTGCGCGCTGGGCCGAGCCCGCCGCGCGCCCTTCGCGATCGAGCGCCGCGAATTCCTCGTTCGACAGCTCGATGTTCACGGCGGCGACGTTCTCCTCCAGGTGTTTCACTTTCGAGGTGCCCGGAATCGGGAGCATCACCGGGCTGCGCTTCAGCACCCACGCGAGCGCCACCTGGCTCGGCGTGGCCCGGTGACGCTTGGCGATCTCATCGAGCAGCGAGCCGGATTTCGCGAGGTCGCCGGCCGCGAGCGGAAACCACGGGATGAAGCCGATGTTCTTCTTCTCGCAGTACTCGAGCACATCTTCGCTGCTGCGATCGATGAGGTTGTAGCGGTTCTGCACGGTGACCACCTTGAACACGCGCGCCGCCGCTTCGATTTCCTCCACCGACACCTGGCTGAGCCCTGCGAATTCGATGATGCCGTCATCGAGCAGCGACTTCACCGCTGCGAACTGCTCGTCGCGCGGCACCTTGGGATCGATGCGGTGAAGCTGCCACAAGCCGATCCGCTCGACGCCGAGGTTGCGCAGACTCTTGTGAGCCTGCTGGATCAGGTACTCGGGACGCCCGAGCGGGATCCATCGATCCGGCCCCGTGCGTGCGAGCCCGGCCTTGGTCGCGATGAGCATGTCCTTCGGGTAGGGATACAACGCTTCGCGGATGATGCGCTCGGACACGTCCGGCCCGTACGAGTCCGCGGTGTCGATGAAGTTCACGCCAAGCGCGGGCAGCCGCTTCACGGTACGTAACGCTTCCTCACGATCCTCGGGCTCGCCCCACTGGCCCGGGCCCGTGATGCGCATGGCACCGAAGCCGAAGCGGTTGATCTGCCTCGTGCCGCCAATGAGGAAGGTGCCGGCGCGGCCGGCGTTCAACTCGGTGCTCATGAATCCCTCCTGACCGTGCAACGTCGCTGGTGAAGGGTTGAGCACCTTACGTTCCCGTAGGGTTGTCGACATCGCCCGAAGGAGTGAGCTGCGGTTCTCGCGCCGGCTGCACGCGTCGCGTGAATGCGCTAGCGGCTCGCAGCACAGCGATCGTGGCCACGGCCCTGGCGAGCGCACCTTGGCCGAGACTTCCGCGAGGCAGTTGCTCCGCTGCAGGGGGTGACTCGATACTTGCGCGGGCAAGACACCGGTGTCATCCGCAGCCCGATCCATGACAGACATGAAGCGCCGTACCCGTCGTGATGCCCTGAAGTCGCTCGCCCTTGGCGGCCCGGCAGACGTGCAACTCGAACTGTCCGGGTATCACCACAACGTGGCGGGCGATTTCGTGAGCTTGGGGCCGGCGATCTACGCCGCGGGCCACGGAGAGGTGCGCGTCAGGAACGTGAGGTATCAAGCGCTATGAGGCGTGCCACGGCGACGCAGCTTGCGGGCGGCCTGCTCGCCCTCTTCGTCGCAGCCGTTGCCGCGGCTGCGTCGCCGACGATGAACGTGTTCATTGCGGGCGATTCCACCGCAGCCGAATACGCACCCGATCGCTATCCGCAACTCGGCTGGGGCATGGTGCTGAAATGCGCCTTCGATGAGGACGTCGCGGTCCGCAACTACGCCCAGAGCGGCCGCAGCTCGAAGAGCTTCATCAACGAAGGCTTCTTCAGCCGGATCGAGCGCGAGATGCGGAAGGGCGACACATTGCTGATCCAGTTCGGGCACAACGACGAGAAGATCGCAGACGAGTCGCGCTACACGAATCCCGAGACGGACTACAAAATCTGGCTGCGCCGGTACATCGATGCCGCGCGCGACAAAGGCGCCCAGCCGGTGCTGATCACGCCGGTCGCCCGACGCAAGTTCAAGGACGGCGTGCCGGTCGATACACACGCGCCGTACGCGCAGTCAATGCGCGAGCTTGCTGCGGAGACGCACACACCGCTCGTCGATCTGACGGCGGATAGCATGAGCTGGCTCGCGCGCCTCGGCGAGCCGGCATCGCGCCAGTACTATCTGGTATTCACACCGGAGCAGCACATTGCGCGCTTCCCCGAAGGTCACGAGGACAACACGCACTTCAGCGAGATGGGTGCGCGCCAGGTCGCGGAGCTCATCGTCGAGCGCCTCGCGCAATTGAAGCTGCCCATTTCGGGGCGGATCAAAGCGGAGCGCCCGGGCTTGACGCGCGCAACACCGCTCGGCGGAGCCGGTTGCACCTGAAGTCGCAATGACTGCGCGCCGCCCGAAGCCTTACGCTATCGGGATGAACACTCGTCGCTACCTGTTTCTGTTGGCCGTGCTCGTGCTGTGCGTTGCAAGCGACGCGTCCGAGCTCTCGGACCCCGTGCGCGCGGTCGATCCTTTCATCGGCACGAAGGGCAACGGCCACGTCTTTCCCGGCGCCGTCGTGCCGTTCGGCATGGTGCAGCTGAGCCCCGATACGCAGATCCGCAACTTCAAGGAAAGCTATCCGTGGGCGGCTGGCTATCAGTACGACGACACCACCATCCTCGGCTTCTCGCATACGCACTTCTCGGGTGCGGGCCATTCGGATCTGGGCGATGTCCTGGTGGTGCCTATTGCCGGCGAAGTGCGACTCGATCCGGGCGACATCGACAAGCCGTTATCCGGCTACCGCTCGCGCTTCAGTCACGACAGCGAAGGCGCGGAGCCGGGGTACTACGCCGTCACGCTCTCCGACTACGACGTCCATGCGGAGCTCACCGCGACGGCGCGCGTGGGCTTGCATCGCTACACGTTTCCGCCGGGCAAGCCTGCACACGTGCTGGTCGATCTGCGCTCGAGCATTTACGACTATCCCGGCAAAGTGCTCTGGTCGCGCGTGCGCATCCATCCGGACGGAACCGTGACAGGCTATCGTGAGACACGCGGCTGGGCGCCGGGCCGGCAGCTCTACTTCGCGATGCGCTTCTCGCGCCCCATGACGGGTCATGCGCTCTACAACCGGGAGACCTCGCCGCCCGCGTACGACCCGAAGTTCGCCCCTTGGTACGGACGCGACGATGTCGACTTCCGGGAGGGTCGCGGACTCGTTGCCGTGTTCGATTTCGGCGAGCTGCGCGCCGAGCCGCTGCTCGTGAAAGTGGCCCTTTCGCCGGTGAGCGAGGCGAACGCGCTCCGCAATCTCGAAGCCGAGGCGCCGGGTTGGGACTTCGATACGAAGCGTCAGGCCGCTGCAGCGGCGTGGCGCGAGGCGCTTTCCGTGCTCGACATCGAGGCCAGCGAGCCGGTGCGCCGGATGCTCTACACCTCGCTGTATCACGCGTTCATGGCGCCGAGCCTCTTCATGGACGTCGACGGCTCGTATCGCGGCCCGGACCACGAAGTCCACCGGGCCGAGGGCTTCGCGTTCCATTCCACGTTTTCGCTGTGGGACACGTATCGCGCGCTCCATCCGCTCCTCACACTGCTGCGGCCCGCTTCGGACAACAACGACTTCGTTCGCTCGCTGATTTCGTCGTGGAAATACAGCCCGGATGGCCTGCTGCCCGTGTGGCAATTTCACGGCCAGGAAACGTGGACGATGATCGGCTATCACGCCGTGCCGGTGATTGCCGATGCGTACCTCAAAGGCATCCGCGACTACTCCGCGGCAGAGGCGCTCGAGGCGATGGTTGCGAGCGCGACGAATCCGCGCTACGCCGGGCTCGATCAATACATGAAGCTCGGCTGGGTTGCATCGGATCGCGAGCGAGAAGGCGCATCCAAGACGCTCGAGTATGCGTACGACGACTGGACGATCGCGCGCATGGCCGCGGCGCTGGGACGCAACGACATCGAAAAAACGTTCGCTGAGCGTGCCGGGTACTGGCGCAATGTGTTCGATCGCAAGACCGGCTTCATTCGCGCGCGCAAAGCAGACGGCACGTTCCGCGAGCCGTTCGATCCCGCCGCGGCGGGCTACTACGGCGACTACACCGAAGGCAACGCGTGGCAATACACGTGGTACGCCCCGCAAGACACCGCGGGCCTGATTCGCGCGATGGGCGGTGAGCGCAAGTTCGTCGCCAAGCTCGACGCCCTCTTCGACGCGAAGGTCGATCCGAAGGCGTTCGCACACGTCGAGGACATCTCGGGCCTGATCGGCTACTACGCGCACGGGAACGAGCCGAGCCATCACATCGCGTATCTCTACGTCTACGCCGGCCAGCCGTGGCGCACGCAGGAGCGGCTGGCGCAGATCGTCGAATCGCAGTATCAGCCGGTGCCCGACGGTCTTTCGGGCAACGACGATCTCGGGCAGATGTCCGCGTGGCTGCTGTTCACCGCGCTCGGCTTCTATCCGGTGACGCCGGCGTCCGGCGAGTACGTCATCGGCCGACCCTTCGTGGAACGCGCGACACTGCGCTTACCGAACGGCAAGCGCTTCGTCATCGTGGCCGCCAATCTCTCGGACGAGAACCGCTATGTGGGCAGGGTGGAGCTGAACGGGAAGCCCCTCGCGCGATCGTTCGTTCGTCACGAGGAAATCATGGCCGGCGGCGAGCTGCGCTTCACGATGCAGGCGGTGCCGAACAAAAGCTGGGCGGTGAACGCTTCCGCGCGGCCCTACTCGATGTCCGCGCGGCACTGAGCCCGTGGGCGCTCATTCAATGGACACCGTAGTATTCCGGGTAGGAATTGCCGCTGCGCACCCCTACGATTGCCCGGGATCACTACGGGCATCATGTTTCACCGGCAGGCAAAACACCTCTCGCGATGGCTTCTCGGCATCGCGTGCTCCGCAGTCTCGGCCATCGCCCTCGGCGAAAGCGCCTCCGGCGCGATCAGTGCCGCGCCCGCGCCTCGGCAAAGCCAGCTGAGGTATGACTACGACTACCCGACGATCGGTTACAGCCAGACCGCGACTCACAACCGCATCGCGCGCCTGCAAGAGCGGCTGGATCGCGGCGAAGTAACCCTGCGATACGAGAAGCCGCGCGGCTATCTCGACTCGTTGCTGCGAGCGCTGGACATCGATCCGAGCTCGCAAGCGCTCGTGTTCTCGAAAACGAGCCTGCAGGTCAACGCGATCAATGCCGCCACGCCGCGCGCGCTGTACTTCAACGAAGACACCTACGTCGCGTACGTGCAGGGAACGGGGCTCCTCGAGTTCAACACCTTCGATAGCAAGCTCGGCCCGGTGTTCTACACGATGATCAACGAGCCCAACCAGCGCCACTTCGAGCGCGAGAACTCGCGCTGCCTCGCATGTCACGATACGTTCTCGATGCTCGGCGGCGGCGTGCCGCGCTTCCTCGTGATGTCCTCGTTCGTCGATGCCAACGGCCAGATGGTGACGAACGATACGTCCATCGAGACCACCGACGCGACGCCCATCGCCGAGCGCTGGGCGGGCTGGTACGTCACCGGGCGCAGCGGCACGCAAGCGCATCTCGGCAACATCATCTTCAAGCCCGGCGACGTGCGCGCGAACCAGGTGGTCGATCTCCCGGCCATTCAGCGCACCAATCTCGATACGCTCGAAGGATTGCTCGATACGCGGCCCTACCCGACCGACAAGAGCGACATCGTGGCGCTGCTCGTGTTCGAGCATCAGATCAACGTGGAGAACCTGGTGACGCGCGCGAACTTCAAGTCGCGCACGCTGATGGCTCGCGAGCACCAGGACGTCGCGACGCCGACGTGGGCCGAGCTGTCTCCGAAGATGCAGCGCATGCTCCGGCCCATGATGGACTCGATCGTGAATGCGCTCTTCTTCGTGAACGCCGCGCCGCTCATGGACACCGTCACGAGCTCGTCGGGCTTCGACCGGTGGTTCCAGTCGCGCGGCCCGCGCGATGCGCGCGGCCGCTCGCTGCGTAAGCTGGACCTGAAGACGCGCCTCTTCACGTACCCGCTGAGCTACATGGTGTACTCGGAAGGCTTCGAGGGCCTGCCCCCGAGCGCTCGCGACTACATCTACCGTCGCGTGCGGGATGTGCTCACGGGCGTCGACACGAGCCCCGAGCTCGCGCATAGCGGCGCGGACGAGCGCAAGGCCGCTCTCGAGATCCTCACGGCGACCAAGCCGGAATTCGCGCGCCTCAAGTCCGGGGCTTGAGGATCTGCGCGAGCCGATCTTCCGTGTCGCTCACGCGCTCGAGCTGCGGGTACCGGAGTCCATCGAAATACGGAACGCGCACCACCTTGTAGCGCTCCCCGTTCTTCACGATCAGCTCGAGCGGCGTGCTGCCGCCCTTCGCGCTCTTGATGGCGCTCTTCAGCACGTCCGCCTTGAAGGCTCGACCGTTCACCGCGACGATGGTGTCGCCCATCGAGAGACCCGCCTTGAACGCCGGGCCCTCCCAGCTCACTTCACTCAGCGATCCGGCTTCGCGCGTCGAGACTCGCACGCCGAGCGAGTGCGTGAGATCGATGTACTTGCGCAGCTCTTCGACTCCTTTCTGATACGCCGACGGCGTGTCCGTGAAAGTGATCTTCCAGCCGCCACGCGTGAGCCCGTCGAGCGGCGCACCCGGGCCGTGACCATCGAGGCGTGCGCGCAAGAAGCTCTTCCAGTCGTTCGGCGCGACGCCGTTCAGCGCGGCGACGACCGCGTCGAACGTGTAGGGCAGCGGCCCCACCGCCCCGTCCTGAATGCCGTAGAAGGCGCGCGCGAAGTCATCGAGCGAGCGCCTGCCGTTCGTGAGCTCGCGAATGCGCGTGTCCACGTCGAGCCAGATGAGCTCGCCTTCGGCGTAGTACTCTTCCGTGCGCTGCCACGACACGAACGACAGCGGCCGGCGCGGCGTCACGACCGGCTGATTCGTCGTATCCTGCAGATCGCGCCACACGCGCCCCGGCCGGTTGCGATCGAGATTCGCCGCGCTGAACGCGAGCTGGCCGCGCGCGAGGTCTTCGCTCCAGAGCCCCGAGCGAGTGGCGATGACGTGGCCGTAGTACTGCGTCAACCCCTCGTACACCCACAGCAGCTCGTTCTGCAGCGGCGTGTTGAAGTCGCGCACGTACTGGCCCAGCGGACGACGGAACTTGCCGTTCCAGGAGTGCGAGAACTCGTGCGCCAGCAGGTCGCGGTCGGGTGCGTTCTTGTCCCAGTCGGTGAAGTAGTCGGGCTCCTGCTGATTCTCGCTCGAGCGGTGATGCTCGAGCCCGATGGACCCGAAGGCCTCGCTCAGCGCGAGCAGGAAATCATAGTGCTCGTAGTGCTGCGAGCCGAAGAGCGCATACATCTCCTGCACGAGCTTGCGATGCGGCGCGAGCTGTTCCGGCTTGATCTCGAGATTCTCGGGCCGGTCGGCGACGATATCGAGAAAGACGGGCCGGCTCGCGCCCGGTGTCAGCTCGATGCGCTTGAAGTGCTTGCCGGCGAAGACGGGCGAATCGATCAGCATCTCGAGGGAGATCGGCTGGAAGCGGACCTGTGCGCCGCTGCGCTCGGCGACATCGAGCGCGCTGCCGAAATCCCACCCTTCCGGCAGGGTGAGCGACGGCGCGAAGGTGATGCGATTCGACCAGTGCCCGGCCGGGTAGAGCACGACGCTGTTCCACTGCAAGCCGACGATTTCCGGCGTCACGACCCTGCGACCCTGATCGCGCACGAGCGGCGAGGCGTACTGGAAGCGCACCTCGATCTCTTTCACGCCCGTCGGCACGGTGAGATGAAACGCGAACACGTCCGCCGAATCGCGTGTCCATTCGATGCGCTTGCCGCCGCCGGTGATCGTGAGCCCGGCGAGCCCCGCGATGGTGCCGCGGGGTGCGTGATTTCCCGGCAGCCACTCGGGATAGAGCAGCGTGAGGGGCCCCGCCTGCACGGGCAGCCGCTCGGTCACGTTGAACACGCGATGATCGAGATCCGTGACGTCCACGGCGAGCTCGATGGTACCGGGGAACGGTGTGTTGCGCGCCGGAGCGCGCGCGGCCTGCACCGCGTGCGCGCTCACCAGCGCAAGAATGCCGATCGCTACGAATCCGCTCGCCTTGGTCCGGGTCACACTGGCCACTCCAAAAAGGAGCGCATTATCAGCCAGCGCGCGCCTCCGGCGCGACTACCTCCGACGCGTCGATGCCGAGCCTGCGCACGGCGCTCAACACGGCGAGCACGGATGCCGTGACGATGTTCGCGTGCCGGCCTGCGCCGAAGCGACTGCCCGCTGCGCCGTCCCGAGCGGCTTCCACGATGGCGAGCGCCGACGCGTCCGCACCGTGTCCGAGCGACCGCTCTTCGTAGCTGTCGACGCGCAGCTCGATCCCGAGCGCGTTCACGGTGGCCGCGATCGGGCCGTTGCCGATGCCGCGCAGCCGCCGACGTTGTCCGAAGAGTGTGACATCCAGCTCGATGCCCTGGCGTGCGCCGGACTCGAAGAGCGCATGGTCGTGGTAGACGATGGTCGCATCCGGCGCGGCGCTTCCGCGCGCGACGAAATAAGTCTTCTCGAACAGCGCCCACAGCTCCGCCGCCGACATCTCCGTTTCGGATTGATCGACGTGCCGCTGCACGAGCGCGCTGAATTCCACCTGCATCCGGCGCGGCATCACGACGCCGTAGTCGCGTTCCAGGAGGTAGGCGATTCCGCCCTTGCCCGACTGACTGTTGATGCGGATGACGCTGTCGTACGTGCGGCCGAGATCGGCCGGATCGATTGGCAGGTAAGGAACGTCCCATGGCGCATCCGGTCGTTGTGCCGCCATGCCCTTCTTGATCGCGTCCTGATGCGAGCCCGAGAACGCCGTGAACACGAGGTCGCCGACGTACGGGTGGCGCGGGTGGATCGGCAGCTTCGTCGCTTCCTCGACGACGCGGGCGATGGCGTTGATGTCCGAGAAATCCAGGCCCGGGTCGATGCCCTGCGTGTAGAGGTTGAGAGCCAGCGTCACGAGGTCCACGTTGCCGCAGCGCTCGCCGTTGCCGAAGAGACAGCCTTCGACGCGCTGGGCGCCTGCGAGCAGAGCGAGCTCCGCCGCCGCCACGCCGGTGCCGCGATCGTTGTGAGGGTGTACGGAAATCGTCACGTGCTCGCGCTGGCTCAGGTGCGTGTGCATCCATTCGATCTGATCCGCGAACACGTTGGGCGTGGCGCATTCCACGGTCGTCGGCAGGTTGAGGATGATCGGCCGGCCCGGCCCAACGCCCCACGCGGCCATCGCCGTGTGGCACGCCTCGAGCGAGACTTCGAGCTCCGTCAGCGAGAACGTTTCGGGTGAGTACTCGAGCAGCCATTCGGTTTCGGGCTGCGCGTCGGTGAGCGATTTGATGAGACTCACGTGCCGCTCGATCAGCTGCATGACTTCCGCGACGGAGAGGCCGAACACGACGCGGCGCCACGTCGGCGCGGTCGCGTTGTACACGTGAACGATCGCGCGACGCGCGCCGCGCAGGCTCTCGACAGTGCGCACGATCAGCTCTTCGCGTGCCGGTGTGAGCACCATCGGTGTGACGTGCTCCGGAATGAGGTCCTCTTCGATGAGTGCGCGGACCGTCGCGAAGTCCGTCTCGGAGGCGGACGGAAATCCCACCTCGATGTGCTCGAGACCGACCGCGACGAGCGCCTGGAAGAAGCGCTTCTTGGTCTCGCGGTTCATCGGCTCGAAGAGCGCCTGATTGCCGTCGCGGAGATCGGTGCTGCACCAGAGGGGGGCCGCCGTGATCTGGCGTGATGGCCAGCGACGTTCGGGCAGATGGACGGGCGGAAACGGACGGTATTTGACCGAGGGATCTCGCAGCATGGGCTTCACTCGCACAAAAAAGGGTTCTTCCGGCCTGGCGTTCGACCAGACCCGTGTTGTGTCCAGTCTTGTGAGCGCCGACTGGTAGCGCGTGGGGTGGTTATTGCGCCTCAGGGCGCAAGGAGAAGGAGCGCAAGAAGAGCACGCGCGAGCGCGCGGGCTGCAGAAGAACCGGCAATGAGGCCGAAGCGATCCATGAACCGGACGCTAGCACAGCTTCCGCTGCGCTGAACAGCCCTGGCGCCAAGAACGAGAAGGGCCGCACGAAGCGGCCCTTCCCTGCCTGCGATCGCGGGACTGCGCCAAGGAGCCCCGCGACAGCATCCCGTCAACGCAGCGCGTTGCCTTCCCAGTATCGCGGCGCCTTGTAGTAGTCGTACGTGCGATCGCGGATGGCGAGGCCATCGTCGCGCGTGAGCTCGTCGATCGAGCCTGCGGGTGCCGCCTGCAGCTGCTCCTTCGAGTAGCTCACAACGTACGCGTTCTGGGTCTCGTCGTAATCCAGTGCCGACCACGGAATGGGATGGTACTTCTCGGCCATGCCGAGCAAGCCGCCGAACCCGACGACCGCGAACATGATGTTGTTCGAGAGCTTGTCGAGCACCACGTCCTCGATCTCGCCGATCTTCTTTCCCGTGGCGTCCTTGACGCTCGTGCCGATGACTTTCTTCGCGCGAATGGCTTTGGTGTGCCCCGATGCGGTGCCCATGCAAGGTCTCCTCGTACCGATTGATCTGCGTAATGAATGCAGACCCGGCGCGAGTGTTCCGCAGGAATTGCAGTGATTGCGCGTGCCGTCGAGGTCGCGCTTCGCGCGCCGACGCGCGACTCAGTCGTGGCGCGCGCCGTGACTCAGTCGTGCACCTTCGCCGACTGGATCGAGGTCTCGACCAGCGGCAGGAGCGCCGTGAGCTTCAGCAGAAAGCCGGCGATCGCCTGATCGCCCATCGAGCGCATCTCGTCGGGACGGGCGCAGATGCCGAGATCGTAGCGGGGAACCGCGAGCATCATGCGATACATGCCGGGCAGCGCCACGGCCCTCAGGTGCTCGGCGGAGAGCTCCATCACGGCGTCGTCGAACGTCGCGCGCGCCGTTTGCAGCTCGGCGGCGGTGAGCTCCGGGTGATCGCGGAAGCGCTGCTCGACGGACTGCTCCCATGCGGCGCGCGTGCGCGAGAAGCCGTCTTCCAGACGCTTCACCTCGGCGGTCAGCGCGGCGTCGCAGGCCGCCTTCGTGACCGTCCCCTGCTCGCCGTGCGCCGCTCCGGCGGCGACAAGACCTAGAACCAGAAGAGCTGCGCTTTTCACTGGGCTACCCGTGGTGAGTGAACGCGAGGATCGTGGCACATCCGCACGCCGGCCGCATGCGCCGCGCGCCGGGCGCCCATTCCCTAGCCGAGCCACTCAGAGCGCCGCCATCCGTCGCCCATGTCTTGCGCTGTGCGCGCGCCGGCGCTCCATCCCGATGCGCACACGTTCCTCGCGCCGCGGCCGTCAGCAACGCTTACCCATCGCGACGGCGCTCGAGTCCGCACGATGAACCGTGCGCGCCGCAGCCGGCAGCCAAGCGTGCAGACGTCTATGCTCGCACCAATCAGGGGCGTCGGCGCACGGTCTCAAATGACAAACACAAAACGCATGTGCCGTTCATTGCGGCTCCCGCTTCGACTCGCAGTCTCGTTTCTCGGCTGGCACGCACTGGCCGCTCACGCCGCCGACGCGCCGCGCGACTGCGAGGGGCTCGCCTCGCGGAAGATCCTCGAGCACACGACGATCACGAGCGCCAAGAGGCAGCCGGCCAATGCCGAACGGCATCGCCCACCGTTCTGCGAAGTGATCGCAACGGCCACACCTGTACCGGGCTCGAACATCACCATCGTCGTGCGTATGCCGGACACCTGGAACGGCAAGCTCCTCGGCTCGGGCGGTGGCGGTTGGGCGGGCAACACGAACCTTCAGGCGCCCGGGCCCGGCTTGCCGGACGGCGCAACGCCCGGCCTCGTGGCCGGCTACGCGGTCGCGCAAACGAACGGGGGCCACGAGGTCAAGCAAGGCAACATCTGGGATACGAGCTGGACCGCGAATCCCGAGGCCGTCGTCGACTTCAGCTATCGGGCCATTCACGTGATGACGGATGTCGCGAAGGCGCTCGTCACCACCTACTACGGCCGCCCCCTGCGGCACGCGTATTTCGAGGGTTGCTCGACCGGCGGACGCCAGGCGCTGATGGAAGTGCAGCGCTATCCCAAGGACTACGACGGCGTCATCGCCGGCGCGCCGGTATACACGCTGACGGTGCAGACGATGAGCGTCGTCCGCAATCAAGCGTTCGCGCGCGCCGAGCCGCTGACCGCGGCACAGATCCAGACTCTGCAAACTGCAGCGCTGGAGGCGTGTGACGGGAACGACGGCCTGGTCGACGGCGTGATCACCGATCCGCGCGCGTGCACCTTCGACCCGGGCACTCTGCAGTGTGGCGTCGCAAGCAATCACGATCAGCAGAACTGCCTGACGCCGAAGCAGGTGCAGACGCTGCGCACCGTCTACGCCGGCGTCAAGAACGCTGCCGGCGAGACCGTCGCGTATCCGTTGGCCCGCGGCAGCGAAGGCTCGTGGACGCGCTTCATTTCCGCCGCCAAAGCGCCGACCGACGAGGACTTCAACACCGGCGCCGCCGGTGCGGGTCTCGGCGGGTTGCGGGCGCTTCTGTTCAAGGACCCGAATTTCAACCTGCGCGCCTTCGACATCGACAAGGACTATCGCACCGTGCGCGCGAGCGCGTTCGCGGCCGGGTACGAGGCGAAAAATCCCGACATCAGCGCGTTCGTCCAGGCGGGCGGCAAGCTGCTGCTCTGGCACGGCATGCTCGATCCCGGCCCGAGTCCGCTCGCGACCATCGAGTATTTCGACGAGGTGCAGAAGATCACTCGCCCGAAGGTGAAGTCGCTCGATGCCAATGCGCGGCTCTTCATCGAGCCGGGTGTGTACCACTGTCGCGGCGGCCCCGGCGCCGATGAAGTGAACTTCGTCGATGCCATCGACAAGTGGGTGGAGCACGGCAAGGCACCGAGCACGCTGCTCGCGACACGCGCGGACCACGCGCTCTCGCGCCCCGTGTGCCAGTACCCGGCACTGCCACGCTACAAAGGCAAAGGCGACCCAAACTCGGCAGACAGCTTCGTCTGTCGATAGCGCGAGCAGGCGTATCATGCCCGCCCCCATCGATGAAGGAGCGGGCCATGGCTTTGAAGATCACACGCACTGGATCGGCCACGTGGAGCGGCGGACTGAAGGACGGCCGCGGGTCCATTTCCACCGAGAGCGGCGCGCTGAAGGAGCAGCCCTACGGCTTCGCGATGCGCTTCGAAGGCGTTCGCGGCAGCAACCCCGAAGAGCTCATCGCCGCGGCGCACGCCAGTTGTTTCACGATGGCGCTCTCGCTCGTTCTCGAACAGGCCGGCTTCAAGGCCACGCGCATGCACACGAACGCGGCCGTGACCATCGAGCAAGTTCAAGGAGGCTTCGCGATCACCTCCTCGCAGCTCACGCTCGAGGCGCAGATCCCGGGCATCGACGAGGCGCGGTTTCAGAGCCTCGCCGTGACGGCAAAGGAGAGCTGCCCGGTGTCGAAGCTGCTGAAGGCCGAGATATCGCTGAACGCGAAGCTCACCTGAGCGCGGACGCTCGACGCGGCGCCGCGCCCGGGCTGGCCGTGCGCCGGCGGCCGCGTGAGCGTCGTCCCGCTGCTCAGCGCGCCGTCGTGCGCGCCAGGGCCTCCGCCACGGGTTGATCGACGATCTTCTGCGCGAACCAGTGCGGATAGAGCGGCGGCGGCGCAGTGGCCGCGTCGAGCTCGGCGATATCGGCATCCGTCAGCTTCACGTCTGCCGCGCCGAGATTGTCCTCGAGCTGCGCCCGTTTGGTGGCGCCGAGGATCACGCTCGTCACGGCCCGCTTTGCAAGCAGCCACGCCAGCGCGACCTGCGCCACGCTCGCTTCGCGCTGGCGCGCAATGGCGCGCATGCGCTCGACCAGCTCGAAGCCGCGCTCCTTGTCGAAGGGCAACAGATCGAAGCCCGAATAACGATTCTGCGGATCCGAGAGGGTCTCGCGCGTGTACTTGCCGCTCAAGAAGCCGCTCGCGAGCGGGCTCCACACCGTGAGGCCGAGCCCGTGATGCGCCATCATCGGAATGACGTCGTATTCGACGTCGCGGCCGAGCAGCGAGTAGTACATCTGGCCGTGCGTGAAAGGCGCAAGGCCGTTGGCCTTCTGAAACGCCACCGCCGCGGCCACTTTCCAGGCGGACCAGTTCGAGAAGCCGAGATAGCGCACCTTGCCGGCGCGCACGATCTCGTCGAGCGCAACGAGCGTTTCCTCGAGCGGCGTGTTCGGGTCTTCGCGGTGGACGATGTAGATGTCGATCCAGTCCGTGCCGAGCCGGCGCAGGCTCTGATCGACGGACCATAGGATGTGGCGGCGATTGAGCCCCGCTTGCGGCAGCGCCGTCCCCGTGCGGATGCCCACCTTCGTCGCGACGATCACGTCGTTGCGCCGCGCGCGCAGTGCCTGCCCGAGCAGCGTCTCCGATTCGCCGCGCGCATAACCATCCGCCGTGTCGAAGAAGTTCACGCCCGCATCGAGCGCGCGGCTGACGAGCTCCGCGGCGAGCTCGGCGCCCACCTTGTAGACGCTGCCGAAGTCCTTGTTGCCCTGAGTGAAGGTCATCGCGCCGAAGGCGAGGCGCGAGACCACCAGGCCGGTACTGCCGAGCCGGGTGTACTGCATGAGGGTCCTCCATCGAAGTGAGCCTGCTCGAAGGGCGCTACGTTACTCCCAACGTGGTAGAAATTGGCCCATGGCATCCCCGGCACCCCCACTCCCTGTCGTCTACGCGATTCGGCACGGCGAAACGGCCTGGTCGCTGAGTCATCAGCACACGGGACGAACGGATATTCCCCTCACCGAGCGCGGCGAACGCGATGCGCGCGCGCTCGAGAGCCGGTTGCGCGACGTCGCGTTTGCGCACGTCTGGAGCAGCCCGCTCACGCGGGCCCGACGCACAGCCGAGCTCGCCGGTTTCGCGGGCCGGATCGAAACCGATGACGATCTGCGCGAGTGGGACTACGGCGCCTATGAAGGCCGGCGCACCAGCGAGATCCGCGCGGAACGGCCGGGCTGGAACCCCTTCGTCGACGGCTGTCCGGGAGGTGAGAACGTGGCCGATGTCGGCGCTCGTGCCGATCGCGTGCTCGCGCGCTTGCGCGCCGTGCACGGCAACGTGGCCGTCTTCGCCCATCGCGACATCCTGCGGGTGCTGATCGCGCGCTGGATCGAGCTGCCTGCGCAGGAAGGCCGGCGTCTCTATCTCGAAACATCCTCCATCAGCGTGCTGGGCTACGATCACGACCTCAGCGAGCCGGTGATTCGCACGCTGAACCGCGTCTGAGCGGCGTCAGAACATCTGCATCTGGCGCTGGTCGCCGATCATCAGGTCGAAGTCGAGCCCGAGCGTGGCGAGCACCGGCTCCGCGACCGGCTTGATCTGCTTCTCGACGTAGTGCTCACGGTCGAGCGGATGGCGGATGTTGTCCGTGGGCTCCGGCCCGTCGGTCGTCATCACGTAGCTGATGAGGCGCCCGGGCTTCTGCGCGGACTTGCGAGCGGCCGCGACGTGCGGCGGCGTGGTCGCCGTGTATTCCTCGGAGCCCTTGCGCAAGTTCTTGCGATATACGAGCGCCTCGTCCAGCTCTCCGCTGCGCACGCGCTTCACGATCTCGGTGAGGTACGCATCGACCGGCTCGTCGGCGAACAAGCGCGCATAGAGCTCCCGCTGCACATCTTTGGCAAGCGCGGTCCAGTCGCTGCGCACGACTTCCATGCCGACGAACTCGACTGTGTTCGCGTCCCTGCCTTTGCGCAGCCCCGCGTAGCGCTTGCTCGCGCCGCGCGTGCTGTGCCGGGCGGTGGGCAGGAACAGACGCAGGTAGAGCTTTTCGAACTTCAGATCGAGGCGGCTCTGCACCCGCCAGCGCTCGTGAATGTATTTTGCAAGATCGGCGCTCAGTGCCTTCGCGAGCTCCTGTCCCCGCTCGCGGGCCGCTTCCGCATCGTCGCTGCCGGACTCGACGAAAAGACTGTCCGTATCGCCGTAGAGGACGCGGAATCCCACGTCCTCGAACCACCGCTTCGACCAGAGCAGCATTTCCTTGCCGGTGCCCGTGATCGCGTTGGCGAGCGCGGGATTGAAGAAGCGGCACGCGGGCGTCCCGAGCACGCCATAGAACGAATTCATGAGAATCTTGATGGCGTGCGCCGCCACCTCGTCACCGGCTTTCTTCGCGGCTTCGCGGCGCGGGAACAGCTCGTCGAGCAGGCGCGGCAAGATCGCCGGCTCGCGCCGGAACGCGCCCCCGGGCGTGTGAATCAGGTCTTCGTCCGCAGCGGGCTCGGCGACATACGACAGCGGATCGATGTTGAACGTGCGAATCACGCTCGGATACAGGCTGCGGAAGTCGAACACCCACACGTTCCGATGCAAGCCCGTGATCGGCTCGAGCACGTGCCCGCCCTGCTGCGCCGCATGGACGCGCGAATCGCTGGAGCGCACGGTCGGCGCGACGATGCCGCGCTTCTCGAGCTCGGTCAGATACACGAAATCGAACGAAGCGATGCTCGCCGCGACACGATCCGGCGTCATGCCCGCAAGCTGGCTGCGTGCGAACGCGAGTCGGACGAGATCGAGCTTCTCGATGATGTCGTACGCGAGCCGCGCATCGGTGCGCGCGTAGAGCGCGAACGCCGGCAGATCGTGCCGGTAGTTGTGCATGATCTCGGCGATGCGGTCGCGCACATCCCCCTTCACCGCCTTGCCTTCGCCGAGCACGACGCGGGCGACCGCGTCGAGCGAATAGTCCTCCATGCGGACGAAGGCGCCGCGCAGCAGATCGATCCCGTCGAGCACGAGGCGCCCCGGGATCGAGGCCTGACCGCTGCCGAAGTAACCCTCCGGCTTGCGAAGGCGGATCGCGCCGACGTCGCGGCCGAGCGGGAGCGGGTGACGCACTCGCTTCGCGATGCGCTCGAGCGCGGTGAAATCGAAGTCGATGGTGTTCCAGCCCGTGAGCACGTCCGGATCGAACGTCTTGATGCGCTCGCAGAAGGCCGTGAGTGCGGCGCGCTCATCGACACAGCGCGTCGCCTTCTCGGGCATCTCGCGTCCGCTGCCGTCGACGATCAGCACCTCGTCGAGATCGGGTCCGTACATCGAGATCGCGAGCAGCCGCTCGCCCTTCGGGTCCGTCTCGATGTCGAACGCCAGCACGCGGGGCTCGACCTTTACCTGCGCGGGCCGCAGGCGCGCGTCGTCGAACACGTGCGTCAGCCCCTGCCCGGGCACCGGAACGCCTTCGATCTCGCAGCCGCCCTTGATGCCGCGCTCGATCAGGTAGCGCACGGCGAAGCGCACGTCGGCCTCGAAGGTCTCGATGCCGGCATCGTGCAGCCGATCGCGCAGAGCCGGAACATCGCCCGGTACCTCCATGTCGATGCGCACGACCGGCTCGCCGCTGAACGTGCGTTTCTCGGTCGCCTGGGGTGCAGGCGCACCGAGCGCGGCGGCGCGTTGCGCGTCGGCCGCGCGGATGTAGAAGTGCGGGCGCTGGCGATGGTCGCGCACCAAAAAGGTCTCGCCGTTCTCGAGCTTGCCGTATAGGTGCACGACGGGATCGCCGCCGCCGTCCGCCCGGGGCACGACGCGATAACTGGCCTGCAGAATGAAGCCGCGGTACATGAGTCGATGGTATCCGATCCCCCGCCGCGCACCGCGCTACGGTACGTTCGCGTCCGAGTGCCTACTCGGACAAGAGCGGGGCGAGCGCATGCCCTACAATCGGGCCTCCCTGACTCATTACAACCGCTCATGACCCCTCAGCCGCTGCTGCTCGACTTCGTCGCCCATTTCGCTCGCACCACCCCCACGCGCCTCGCCGTCCACGACCTCACTTCCGGCCGGCGCCTCACATATGCGCAATTCGACGACGCGGTGGACCGTGCGGCGCACGTCCTGCGCAGCCTGCTCGGCAATGCCCAGGGTCAGCGGGTCGCCGTGCTCTCCCGCAATTCGGCGGACATGCTCACCCTGCACTTCGCGTGCGTCCGCTCGGGGGCGATCTTCGTGCCGCTCAACTGGCGTCTCGCGCCCGCGGAAATCGCGTTCATGCTCGACGATTGCGAGCCGGGGCTGCTGGTGCTGGAGGAGATGTTTGCGGATCGGGTCGCAGGACGCGACTTGCCGCGTCTGATGCTCGATGACAGCGCCACGGGGCTCCGCGCACGGATGCAAGCCGCACCGGCACCGACGAGGCCGGGCCTCGGCGTCGCCGTATCGGGCGAAACGCCGATCACGATCCTCTACAGCTCCGGAACGACCGGCAAGCCGAAGGGCGTGATCGTCACTCAGCTCAACGCATTCGCGGGCGCGCTCAACCTGGCGCTCGGCACGAATTGCTCGGCGGAATCCGTGTTCCTGTGCGACATGCCGATGTTCCACACCGCCGGGCTCTTCGCCGCCGCGCGCGTGCCGCTGCTCGTCGGAGGCACGGTCCACATCAGCCAGAAATTCGATGCGCCCGTGACGTACGAGCGCCTCGCCGATCCCGCGCTCGGGATCACGCACTACTTCTGCGTGACGCAGATGGCGATGATGATGCGGCAGCTTCCGGGCTTCGACGGCCGCCGGCTCGCGCATCTGAAGGCGCTGATCACGGGCGGCGCACCGAACCCGCCTGCGCACATCCTGCGCTGGATCGACGACGGCGTGATGATGGTGAACGGCTGGGGCATGAGCGAGATCTGCTCGGCCACGGCGCAGCCGGTCGGCGATCTCGAGCGCATCCGCGCGAATCCCGGCGCGGTCGGCTTGCCGCATCTCACGGTCGAAATGAAGCTCGTCGACGCGGAGGGCCGCGAGGTCGGCGTGAACGAGCCCGGCGAGATCTGGGTGCGCGGCGCGAATGTCACGCCGGGCTACTGGCGGCGGCCCGAGCTGAATCGCACGGCATTCACCGACGGCTGGTTCCATACCGGCGACGTCGCGGTACGCGACGCGCAGGGCTTCTACACCATCGTCGATCGCATCAAGGACATGTTCATTTCGGGCGGCGAGAACGTGTATCCGGCCGAGGTGGAAGCGGTGATCGTCGAGCTGCCCGCGGTGGCCGACGTTGCCGTGCTGGGCATTCCGGATGCGCAGTGGGGCGAGGTCGGCTGCGCGTTCGTCGTGCCGGTGGCGGGCGCCTCGCTCGATGCCGCTCAGCTGCAGAGCCACTGCGTGAGCCGCCTCGCCAAGTTCAAAGTCCCGAAGCGCTTCGAGATCATCCGCGAGCTGCCGCGCACGCCATCGGGCAAGGTGCAGAAGCACCTGCTGCGCGAGAGCTGGCTGCAACGCGCATCTCAGTAGCCGACGGCCTTCCCGGACACGTTGCGCGCATCGCTCGCGCCGAGGCGCTCGCCCGTTTCGAGATCGATCTGGATGCACTCGGCATCGCCGATGCCGCCCCACGAGATCGCGTGTCCGCGCGCTTTCAGCAGCTCCACCGTGTCCGGCGAGAAGCGGTCGCGCTCGAGCATGATGCGGTCCGGCAGCCACTGGTGATGGAAGCGCGGTGAATTCACGGCCTGCTGGATATCCAGGCCGAAGTCGACGACCCCGAGGAGCACGTTCGCCACGGTCGTGATGATGGTCGGACCGCCGGGGGTCCCGAGCACCAGCCACACCTTGCCGTCCTTCAAGACGATGGTCGGCGTCATGGCGGACAGCGGTCGCTTGTTCGGGGCGATGGAGTTCGCCTCGCCCTGGATCAGGCCGAACATGTTCGGCACGCCCACTTTCGAGGCGAAATCGTCCATCTCGTTGTTGAGCAGGAAGCCGAGCGGGCCGACGGTGACCTTCGAGCCGTACGCGCCGTTCAACGTGGTCGTGACGGCGACGGCATTGCCCGCCTCGTCCACCACCGAGTAGTGCGTCGTCTGCGTCGATTCCTTCAGCGGCGCGAGGATCGGATGCTCGCGCGCGAACTTCTCGAGCGCGGGCGACACGGGCGGCCGCTCGAGCGCGAGCGAGCGGCTCGCCTGGTCGGGCTTGATCGAGCTGCGCCACTCGGCCGCGTACTTCTTGTCCATCAGCTCGCGCACGGGCACGTCGCTGAATTCCGGATCGCCGAGGAACTGCGCGCGATCGAAGAACGCGCGCCGATACGCCTCGGCGATGAGGTGCACGGCCGCGGCGGAATCGAGCCCTGCCTTGCCGAGGTCGAAGCCCTCGAGAATGTTCAGCGTTTCGATGAGCGCGATGCCGCCCGAGGACGGCGGCGGCGCGCTGATGATCTCGAGCCCGCGATACGTGCCGCGCACCGGCTCACGATCCTTCACGTCGTAGTTGGCGAGGTCTTCGGTCGTGATGAGACCGCCGCCCTTCTGAATGAACTCGGCGATCTCGCGCGCCATCTTGCCGGTGTAGAACTCCTCGGGATTCGCCGCGATCCGCTCGAGCGTGCGCGCGAGCTCCGGCTGCTTGAAGACATCGCCCTGCTTCCAGCCCTTGCCGCCGTTCTGGAAGATGCGCTTCGAGTCCGGAAACTGTGCGAGGCCCTTGTCGTTGGTGAGGCGCCGGGCTTCGAACCAATCGAGCGGGAAGCCTTCGCGGGCCAGGCGAATCGCCGGCGCCATGACGCGCTTCAAGCCGAGCTTGCCGAAGTGCGACTCCGCGTACGCGAGGCCGCGTACGGAGCCCGGTACGCCGACGGCCTTGTAGCCGAGCGTACTCAGGCCGGGGATCACGTTCCCGTGCTCATCCTGATACATCGTCGCGCTCGCCTTGCCGGGCGCTTTTTCGCGGAAATCCACGAAGTGCGTCGTGCCGTCGGCCATGCGCACCAGCATGAAGCCGCCGCCGCCGATGTTGCCCGCAAATGGATGCACCACCGCGAGCGCAAAGCCCGTTGCCACGGCCGCATCGATGGCGTTGCCGCCCGACTTCATCACCTCCACGCCGGCCTGCGACGCGAGCTCGTGCACGCTCACCACCATGCCGTGTTCGGCGTGCTCCGGACGCATGCCGCCGCCGGCATAGGCGCGCGGTACGGACGTAACGACGGCCGCAAACAGGACGACGACGTATACGGAAACTCTGAGACGCAGGCGCAGATTCATCGCAACAGCCTTCTACCGACCTCGAGGCGCGCCGCTCGCGAGCGACGCGAAACGGCGATAGTACGCGACTCGCACGGCTCTGGCCGCCGTTTGCGGTCTCCCGGAGGAGGTAGTCGCGAGCGCGCCGACTGGCGCACGGAGCGGAGTGCGGGCGGGCTTTTGCGAGAATCTACGGCGAGCTGCGGCGCGAATCTGCGGCGCGGATCTGCCCGTGCTCGGAAGGATGCGTCGCCAGCGGCCTCAGGCCAGCTTCACGAGCATCTTGCCCACGTTGCCGCCCGTGAAGAGCTTCATGAGCGCCGCCGGCGCGTTCTCGATTCCGGTCTCCACGGTCTCGCGCCATTTCATGCGGCCGGCGACGATCCAGTCCCGCATGTCACGACGAAATTGCGGCAGCTGATCGAAGTGATCGAGGATGATGAACCCTTGCAGACGCAGGCGCCTCTGGATCGCAACGAAGAGGTTCCGCACGCCGTTCGACCGGTCCGCGCTGTTGTACTCCGAGATGGCGCCGCAGAGCGCAAAGCGCGCGAAGTTCTTCGACAGTGCAAGCGCGGCTTCGAGATGCGCGCCGCCGACGTTGTCGAAGTACACGTCGATGCCTTCGGGCGCGGCGCGTGCGAGCGCCTCGCGAATGCTGCTCACGGCTTTGTAGTCGATGACTTCGTCGACGCCGATCTCCTTCAACCATGCCGCTTTTTCGGGACCGCCCGCCGAGCCGATCACCTTGTGCCCGCGCGCCTTCGCGATCTGGCACACGACCTGTCCGACCGCACCGGCGGCGGCCGACACGAACACGACGTCGCCCTCTGTCAGCGCGGCGATCTTCAGCAGCCCCACGTACGCCGTGAATCCGGGCATGCCGGCCACGCCGAGAAAGACTTGAGGGGGCAGTCCCTGCGGATCGAGCTTGCGCAACGTCTTCGCGGGTGCATTGAACACTTCGCGCCAGCCGAAGCCGCTCTCGACGAGATCGCCCGGTGCGAACGCCGGGTCCGCGCTCGCAATGACTTCACCGATCGCGCCACCGTCGAGCGGCTTGCCGACCTCGTACGGCGGCACGTAGCTCTTCACGTCGTTCATGCGGGGGCGCATGTACGGATCGACGGACATCCAGAGGTTGCGGACCTGCACGTCGCCCGCGCTTGGCGGGGGTACCTCGACGGTGGCGAGCTCGAAATGCTCGGGACCGAGGGCGCCGCTCGGGCGACTCTTCAACCGAATTTCGCGCGAGGTGATCATGTCGGAGCTGCCGCCGATGTAATCATGTCAGAGCTGCCGCCGATCGATGACGCGCTTCGCTTTGCCGCCGGAGCGTTCAAGAGTGCCGCACGCGTGCACTCTTACGTGGGCCGAGATGCCGATGTAGGCCTTCACGTCCCGCGCAAGCTCGTGGCCGCAGCGCTCGCCGGCCGCGCTCTCCTGCCCCGGAGCACATTCGACGTGCACGGTGAGCACATCGAGGCTCGACTCGCGCACGACTTCGAGCTGGTAATGCGGCGAGAGCCCCGCGATTCGCAGCACCAGCTCCTCGATCTGCGAAGGAAAGAGGTTCACGCCGCGAATGATGAGCATGTCGTCGGAGCGGCCGACGATCTTCGCAATCCGTCGCATCGACCGTGCAGTCGGCGGCAGCAGGCGCGTGAGATCGCGCGTGCGGTAGCGGATGATCGGCAGCGCTTCCTTCGTCAGCGACGTGAGCACGAGCTCGCCCGCTGCGCCCTCGGGCAGCACGGCGCCGGTCTCCGGATCGATGATCTCGGGATAGAAGTGGTCCTCCCAGATCACAGGCCCGTCCTTCGTCTCGATGCACTCTTGCGCCACGCCGGGGCCCATCACTTCCGACAGGCCGTAGATGTCGACTGCGTCGAGACCGACGCGCGACTCGAGCTCGGCCCGCATCGCCTCGGTCCACGGCTCGGCGCCGAAGATGCCGATCTCGAGCGTCGAGGCGCGCGGATCGCGCCCCTCACGCTCGAACTCATCCGCGATCGCGAGCATGTACGAGGGCGTCACCATGATGATGCGCGGACCGAAGTCCTCGATGAGCTGCACCTGACGCGGCGTCTGTCCACCCGAGACGGGTACGACGGTGCAGCCGAGCCGCTCCGCGCCGTAGTGCGTGCCGAGCCCGCCTGTGAAGAGCCCGTACCCGTATGCGATATGCACGATATCCCCGGGCCGACCACCCGCCGCATAGATCGAGCGCGCGACGAGCCCGGCCCACGTGTCGATGTCCCGCTGCGTGTATCCCACGACCGTGGGCTTGCCCGTAGTGCCGGACGAGGCATGGATACGTACGACGCGGTCCCGCGGGACGGCGAACAAACCGAAGGGATAGTTCTCGCGCAGATCCGCCTTCACCGTGAACGGAAACCAGCCGAGATCGTCTAGCGAACGCAGATCGTCCGGATGAACGCCGGCGGCATCGAAGGCGCGCCGATAGTGCCGGACGTTGTCGTACGCGTGGCGCAGCGTCGCTTGCAACCGCGTCAGCTGCAGCGCGCGCAGCTCGTCGATGCTCGCCGTCTCGATGGGCTCGTACCCGGGCACTTGTTCCCCCTCCGCCCCGCGCGCAGCATCGTAGCTCGATGCCTGCCGCTATCGCCATGGAACCTTCGCCGTCGCCCTCTGGTTTTACCCGTATGCGCAAGTTCACGCGAGTCGCGCAATGGCTCACGCCGCTGCTGCTGGCCGGCGCGGCGGCGTTCGCGCAGCAGCCTCTTCCGGCAAATCCGACGGCCGACTACAACGACATCATGACGAAGTGCCTCGAGCAGTCCGACCCGGCGTTGCGCAAGGAAGACGCGATCCAGCGCTGCAAAGAAAAATGGAAGCAGGGGCTGAAAGTCGACACGCCCAAGAAGCCGAAGCCCAAGCCGAGCGACACGAAGCCCGGCAAGTAGCCCGCCGCATCCCATCCAGCGTCGCCCGCCGGCGTCGTCCTGCGCTCGCGCCGAAGCTGGCAGAATGCGCTCGATTCGGGGCTGACTGGCTGGGACGCATCCGTACCGCCGGCCGGTCGCTGAACCCGAAGTCGATCCACGCCTCGCGGCGCCGTACGAATCGACACGTTCGGCGCGTACCCGCCGCTGCGGTACCGCGAGCCTGACGGGCACGCGCCCCGATGGCTCCGCGCAGATGGATCAATGGCTTACAGAGTGTTCCTGCGGTCGTATCTATAGACAATGCGAGCCCGTTCTGCCGCGCTTCTCGTGGCGCTGTTCATCTCTCTCGTCCTCACGGGGTGCTTCTCGGGCGCGCCTCCGAAGCGGCCGACGCCACGACCGACGCCGGTCGCTCCGCCGCGCTATGAGCGCGCGGACTGGTCCGCATTGCCAGGATGGAACGCGGACGCCGTACACGAGGCGTGGCCCGCGTTCGTTGCGAGCTGCCGTGCTTTGCGCTTTCGCGCGGAATGGGCGGTGCCGTGCACGGCAGCGCAAGGCTTGTCGGCGCCCGACGCGAACGTCGTGCGCGGCTTCTTCCGCCAGTACTTCGCTCCGTATCAGGTCACGAATTCGCCGGGCTACGACGGGCCGAACACGGGGCTCGTGACGGGCTACTACGAGCCGTTGCTGTATGGCTCGCGCACGCCGAGCGCGCGATTCAATACGCCGATCTACGCCCCGCCACCGGACCTGCTCATCGTCGATCTCGCATCGCTCTACCCGGAGCTGAAAGGCAAGCGCGTCCGTGGACGACTCGACGGCAATCGCGTCGTGCCCTACTACACGCGCGCCGAGCTGGCGAGCGCTCCGGCTCTGCGCGGCAAGGAGATCGTGTACATCGACGGGGCGCTCGACGCTTTCATGCTTCAGGTGCAGGGATCGGGGCGCGTGCAGCTGCCGAATGGCGAAACCATCCGGCTGCAGTACGCGGATCAGAACGGGCAGCCGTTCCGCTCGATCGGACGCTACCTCGTGGACAAGGGCGAGATGACGCTCGATCAGGCTTCGATGCCGAGCATTCGCGCATGGCTCGCCGCGAACCCGTCGCGGCTCGATGAAGTGCTGAACGCGAATCCGAGCGTCGTGTTCTTCAGCGAGGCGCCGCTCGGCGATCCGAACCTCGGACCGAAGGGCGCGCAGGGCATCCCGCTCACGGCGGGCCGCTCGATCGCGGTCGATCCGGCGTTCGTGCCGCTCGGCTCGCCCGTGTTCCTCGCGACGACGTATCCGGCTTCGAGCGCGCCGCTGCAGCGACTGGTGATCGCGCAGGACACGGGAGGCGCGATCGCCGGACCGGCGCGTGCCGACTTCTTCTGGGGCACGGGGCCCGAGGCGCTCGAACAGGCCGGCAAGATGCGCCAGCCCGGGCGCATGTGGCTGCTCTGGCCGAAGAACGTGCCGCTGCCGGCCAACTGACGCCGCTTGCCGAGCAACTCGCGCTCGCGGCCGAGCGAAGCGCGCATCTTTGTCCTATACCCCACGCGGCGCGATCACCTACGGTCGGAGCGACACCGTTGAATGGAGCGTTCCGCGTGACTGTCTACCTGTGCCATGAACGACCGGATCTGTTGCACTTCGAAACGGAGATCGTCGCGAGCCGCCCCGGCGGCGTCGTGCTCGCACGCTCGGCGTTGCATCCGGGCGGCGGCGGTCAGGTATCCGATCGCGCGCAACTGCTGCATCGGGACGGCGAGGCGCAGATCGTCGACGTGTCGCTGGAGCGCGGCCGGTACTGGCACGTGCTCGACAGCAACGTCGAGCTTGCGAGCGGACCGGTGGCGGTGAGCATCGACGCCGCACATCGCTTGCGCGTGGCGCAGCTCCACACGGACACGCACATTCTCAACGCGCTGGTCTTCAGGCACTTCGCCGGCGCGCTCGTCACCGGCGCGCAGATCAACGGCGACGGCACCGCGCGCATGGATTTCGATCTGCCGGACGTCGACAATGATCACGTGCGCGCGCTCGAGCCCGAGCTCAACGACGTCATTCGACAAGGCCTCGATGTGCGCGCCGTCTACGTGTCGGTGAATGAGGCGCGTACCACGCCCGGATTGATCCGCAGCATGTCGGTAACGCCGCCGCCCACGCCCGACGGACGGTTGCGCATCGTCGAGATCGCGGGGCTCGACCGCCAGGCCTGCGGTGGCACGCACCTCACCAACACCGCAGAATCTCTGCCCGTGCGAATCACGAAGATCGAGAACAAGGGACGACGCAATCGGCGCGTGCGGTTGCAGCTCGTCGGGTGAGGCCCATGTCCGCGCAACTGCGATTCTGGCGGGACTGCGCGCTGGATGGCGCATGCCTTGCGAGCGCGCATTATGGCGAGCACGAGTTCTCGCGGCACGTCCACGATGAAATGGTGATTGCCGTGACGGAGTACGGCGGTGCCGAGTGCCGCACGCGTATGGGATCGGATGTCTCGGGCCCGGATACGGTGTGGGTGTTCGCGCCGGGCGAATATCACTGCGGGTACGTGAGCGGCGATCGCCGCTGGCACTACCGCGGCATCTACATCGACGAGGCGGGATTGCGGTCGCTCGCGCGCATTCTGAACGACGAGCGGAGCACGCGACTGTGGGTGCCGCCGGGGTTGTACGACGACGCCCAGCTCGCCCGCCTTTTGCTTTCGGCGCATCGGTGCTTCGACGAGCACACGTCGATGCTCGAGCGGCAGGCGCGCTGGTGGGCCGCGATGGGGATGCTCTTCGGGCGGTACGGGCAGCCGCAACCGCGGCCCGAAGAGCGCGCGCCGAGTCGCGAGAGTCTGCGGCTGGCGCGCGATTTCATCGCCGACAACCTGGCGCGCAATGTGTCGGTGGACGAGCTTGCCGCGGTGAGCGGGCTCACGCGATTTCACTTGATGCGCTCGTTCGCGCGAGAGTTCGGGTTACCGCCGCATGCTTACGCGAATCAGCTGCGGCTGCTCGAAGCGAAGCGGCTCATCGCCGCCGGGCAAGCACCCGCGGATGCGGCTGCCGCCGTGGGGTTCTACGATCAGAGTCACCTGACGCGATTGTTTCGGCGCGCCTATGGGCTCACGCCGGGCGCCTACGCGAAGCTGCAGGCTCGGTGAGGGGCCGGGAGCTCAGCAAGCGGCGCGGGATGGTGAGGTGCCGCGCTCCCAGTAAGCGGCACACGCTCAGTGAACTGCGACACGTTCAGTGAGGCGCCACCACACGAGCACATCGCGGGTGGCGGCGCAGTACAGCGCGGCGGCGGCAAAGTCACGTCGGCGGAACGTACGTGAACGTGATGTCTTCGCCGTCGTCGACCGGTGCGCGCTCGGCTTCGAGCTCCTGAATCGCGAGCGCTTTGACTTCGACGGTCGGCGCCTGGTCGTCATCGGCCACGGGCGACTCCGCCGCCGCCGATGTCGATTCGTCGCCCGATACCACCTCGATCGTTTCCACCGGACGCAGATCGAGGGCGGCAATCTCGTGCGAGCTCAGGTCGAGGGCGGGCCCTTCCTCCGTCGCCGCACGGATCGCGTTCGCGTCGAGCGCGCACAGCTCGACCGTGATCTCGGATTCGACGCGCGGGAGCGCTGCGCCTTCCTGAGGCGGCGGATCGTCCACGGTGAGCGCGAGCGCCAGCACTTCGAGCGTAGGCGCGTCCCCCGCAGCGAGCGCGAGAGCGAGCACCTCGTCGCGCGACGCCTCCTCGACGACGGGGGGCTGCACGAGCGGATCGGGAGACGAGTGCCCTTCGGCCTCTGTCACTGTGCCGACCGTCGCGTCGGCCATCGTCACCGCGGGTGACGTCGTTGCCGGCACTTCAGAGACGTGCACGGCGGCTGCGGGCGCGATGGTCTCCGAGTCAGGCGTTGTTTCCAGTGCCTCCACGCCACCGCGTGATGAATCGACATCCGCGTGACTCGAAAGCTCGGCGCTCTGATCGGCAGCTTGCGCGATCGGCGTGTCCGCTGCGCTCGGCGTCTCAGCAGGCACGGCGTCGCCCGCTGACGATTCGGGAAGCGCGAGCGGTGAGACTTCCAGCGCGCTCACCGGCGCGGCTTCGATCAACCCGAGCGGAATGCTATCGACGGCCGCAGCGCCCGAAGCTGCGACATATCGGGAGAACAGGATGACCTCGGCACCGGCGGGCTCCACGTAAAGCGGCTCAGCGGAAGCGCTTTGGGACGCCTCGGACGCCATCGCATCCGGCGCGTCGGCTCGCAACGCGTTCGCGCCGGCGTCGGCACACGCTGCCGCGGACCCTGCATCACGCGCAGCGGCTGCGAAATTCGTGTCACCCGCGGCCTGCACGCCGCCTGCGGCCTGCGCCTCGACGGTGGCCGCGTCTTGCACGTCGACCGCCGCATCGTCTTTCGCAGTGGCCTCTTTCGCTGTCGACGATCGCGTCTCCACTGCTGTTCCGTCGTCCCTCACCGCGAACGAGAGGACCCCAGTTGTGTTGGACGACGCAAGCGACGAAGTCGCCGCGGGACGCAGCTGCGCGGAATCGGCGCCCGTGCCCGCGCCACGCCCCATCGCGTTCAACTCACCGTCGACGACCGCGAGCTCGCGCGCGAGCCGCGAACGTTCATGCGACAACGCCACGATCCGCGCGATCGCTGAAAAGAACGTCACGTCCTCGGGGCCGAACGCATCGCGCGTGCGGCTCGCGAACGAGAGCGTGCCGAGCAATCGATCGCTCGCCAGCAACGGATGGCACGCCACTGCGCGAATGCCCAGCTGCTTCACGATCTGCACGCGACGATCGCTCGAGCTCTGAACGTCGGCCACGACCAGCGCCGCGCGCTTCAGTGCGACGTTGCCGGACAGCGCCTGTCCGAATTCGATGCGCTCGAGACTGCGCGCTTCCGATTCGCTCACGCCGCTGCACGTCGCAAGCGCAAGCGCATCGCCCGCATCGTTCACCAGGAAATTGAAGTACGCATCGACACCCATCGGCTCGCGGATGTCGCCGAACAGCGCACGGAGCATCTCGTCCGCGGCGACACCGGCTCGCACCACCTCCGCCGCCTGACGCAGCAGAGCCCGCTGCGATTCTTCGAGCGCCTCGCGCGCACGGCTTGCGTCGCCCGCGGCCTCCATCTCGGTCGGATCATCGGCAAAGCCGGACACCGCCGCCTGCGCGCGGCTGCGCGCCTCGTCCGGCGGCACGAGCGCAGGCATCTCTGCCGTAACCTCCGCGAGGTCGACATCGAGGGAAAGGATGTCCGCATCCGGAAATTCAGGGGCGGGCTGTGTCATTACGAATGTCATGTCCAGATTTTCCCTGCGGAATGCGCCGCCTTCCCCTGCGCAATCCTCAGAAAAAATATATCGGCTCGCATACAGCCCGAGCACACTGTCGCCAAAAGCAGGCGCTTTTCGCAGCCGCGTGGGACATAAGTTCGGCACCAAAGGCCGCAACAGCTAACGCGGCGTGTCACCTCCTGACACTATGGCGACAAACCGGTCACATTTTAGAAGGCGTACTGCGAGCGGAGCGCAATGACGTCCAAGTCCTGCCCGATCTGCACGCCGAGCGGCGGCGTGCCCGGTGGCGGCCCGAACGGCTGCATATTCCCCGCGCCCGCAGGATTCAGGCGATCCACGTCGATGCGCATGTAATCGAGCATCAGGCGGAAGTTTGCGTTCAGGTACCAGTTGAGGCCGACCGTCCAGATGTTCTGCACGCCACCGCGCACGCCGTCCGCCGTTGCCGCGGTGCCGGCGAGACCCTCGTGGAAATCGAGATCGGTGTGCGAATAGCGCACAGCCAGCTCCCACGCGCCATATCCGCCCTGCGAACTGAACGGCACGCGTGCGCGCGGCGACTGGAAGGAGCCGTTCGCCACGTTGTAACGATGCCTCTCGCCCGTCAGCACCCAACTTGTCTGCACGTAGTACCCGCCGAACGAGGGGTCGGGCAACGTCGTGGGCTCGCGCCTCTCGACGCCGTACCAGAAGTTCTCGGCTTGCAGCAGCCAGTTCTTCCAGTTCATGCCGAGCTCGACGCCCAGAGCGTATGCGGAATCGGCATCGAGGCTGCCCGTATCGATGAGCCGGGTACTGTCGACGCGAATCTCCGGGCGATCGCGGAACCGGATCGGATAGCGAGCGCCGCTGGCCGTCGCACCCTGGTCGGCCGGGCGAAACACTTTCGTGCCGGACGTGCCGAGATGCACGTTATAGCTATCCGACGTCGCGACCAGATAGCCAAAGCGCCCCACCGCAGCGCGCTGCGAATCGAACACTTCCGCGTCGTTCACGGTGCGCGTCGTCAGCGTGAGCGAGCTCATCCAGCGCGCACCGCTGCCGCGAACGGCGAACCCGATGCGCCCGTCCGCGCCGGCGAGTGTGCGCGAGAGCTCGGACGGCGTGGCGCGCTCGGGAAAGAGCAGATCCTCGACGCTAGTGCTGTCCTCCATGTTCGCGGCGGGGGAGAACGCGCCGAGTTGCAGACGAAACGGCCCGAAGCCGCTGTACGCGATCCACGCATCGTTGATCCGTGTGGGGCCTTCGGTGCCCGCGCCTCCGAGCTCGAGCATCAAGCGATAGTCGAAGTCGCGCGCGAGGCGTCCCTCGAAGCCCATGCGAGCGCGACGGAAGTAGGCGCCGTCCGACAAGTCCTGCGCCGCCGCGATCTCGCGATTGCCGCTGCCGCCCACCGAGCCGCGTCGGAAATCGCTCGTCAGCGGACCGGCGGCATCCTGCTCGTGATGCGCCATATCGAGCTGCACGACGGCACGCAATGACGCCGACTGCCTGCCGTCGCCGCTCGTGATGGTCGGCCGGCCATTCGCGATCGAGACGCGCGCACTCTCCTGCTCCTTCAATTTGGCCTGCGCGACCGTTTGCTCGAGCGCGGTGACTTTCGCGGCCGTGTCCGCCGCCTCGCCGGCCTGCTGCGCTTGCTGTCGCAACTGCTCGATCAGCGCGGCCTGTTGCTCCAGCAGCTTCTGCTGTGCTTCGAGCTGCGCCTTTTGTGCTTCCAGAGCCTGCTGGAGCTGCTCGATCTGCTGCTGGATAGAAGGCTTCGTCTCAGCCGCCTGGAGAGACGGCGCGCCGAGCGCAGCCAGCAGCAGCATGGCAGCCGCACGCCGCCACGAATATGGATGACGTCGCATCGATTGTCTTTCAGGCCCGAGACGTCAGGGCCGAATCGTGAACCCGAATTTCCGGAACGAGGCGCGCGCGCCTTCGCTGCGGAGGTACTTCAGGAATTGCGCGGTCGCGGGCTGCGCGGTCGCAGTGGCGGCCACCGGATAGATGATGGGCAGGTGCGAGCTCTCCGGAAAGACGCCGACGACCTTCACGCCCTTGTCGATGAGCGCGTCCGTCGCGTACACGATGCCGAGCGGCGCTTCGCCGCGCGAGACGAACGCGAGCGCCGAACGCACGTTCTCCGCGCGAATGATCCGATCGGCGACCTCGTCCCATACGCCGAGCGACGTGAGCGCGCCGTGCGCGTACTTCCCGACCGGCACCGAGTCCGGATCGCCGGTCGCCAAGCGGCCTCTGCCGAGCGTCCGCGCGAGTGGAAAGTTCGGCGCGATCTGCACTTGGATCGTGCTGTCTTTCGGGGCGATCAGCACCAGGCGATTGCCGAGCAGATCCGTGCGGCTCGCCTTGTCGATGAGGTTGCGCGCGGCGAGATAGTCCATCCAGTCGGTATCGGCCGAGAAGAAGACGTCGGCGCGCGCGCCGGCCTCGATCTGCCGCGCGAGCGCCGAGCTCGCCGCATGCGACAGCTTCACCTCGTGACCCGTCTCGCGCGTGTACTTCGCGCCGACTTCATTGAGCGCGTCGGTGAGCGAAGAAGCCGCGAACACCAGCAACGGCGCATCGGCCGCACGCACCGGCAACACCGGCACCATCAGAACCGCGAGCAGGACCGAGAAGACCGCGCGCCGTGTGTGCGTCAAGCAAAGCTCCCATTCAGAATGGCTCGAGAGAATGGCTCGAGTCCGCTATATTTTAGCGGACATAACGATACGAACTCGCGCGAGAATTCGCAACCGCCACGCCGCGACACGTGACGCTTCGGGCGGCGGCTCCGCGGTGCTTGCGCTGGACAGTGCGCAGCGCAGGCTTGTATAGAGGCCGGGCCGCAGACCGAAGGGAAGCCTGATGAACATGCAACGTGTCACGCTCGTCGTCGCCGCGCTGCTCGGCGCAACACTCGCCGCCAGCACCCCTGCCCTCGCCGCCGATGCCAACGCCGGCAAGAAAACGTTTCGCGCGCAGTGCGCGCTCTGCCACAGCGCCGAGCCGAACGACAACGGCGGTGCGCAGGGACCGAACCTGAGCGACCTCATCGGCCGCCCCGCTGCGAGCGCGCCCGGGTTCTCCTACACGGATGCCATGAAGCGCTCGCATCTGAAGTGGGATGCGGCGACGCTCGACCGCTTCTTGAGCTCGCCCACGACGGTCGTGCCGGGCTCGGCGATGGTGATCGCCTTGCCGAACAAAGAGGATCGCGAGAACGTCATCGCGTATTTCACTGCGCTGAAGAACGGCACGTTCAAGGACGAAGAGCCGCCCCGACGCGGCCCGCCGCCCGGCATGACGCCGCCGGCCAGCGCCGGCGCTGCGCACGGCGCGGCCGACTGGAAGAACGACAAGCCCGGCCGCGTGCATCGCATCGACGTAGCGAACTTGCCGCCGCCCTTCGCGACGCCCTCCGCCGCGAACTTCCCGCGCCTCGTCGAGAAGCCCGCGAACGCGAAACTGTCGCTGCCGCCTGGCTTCACGGTGAACGTGTTCGCGAAAGACCTCACCGGCCCGCGCGCGATGCGCGTCGCGCCGAACGGCGACATCTTCATCAGCGAAACGCAGGCGGGCCGCGTGAAAGTCATGCGACCGAGCGCGGACGGCGCGTCCGCGGCGAGCGTGACGACGTTCGCGCAGGGATTGCTGCAGCCTTTCGGCATCCGCTTCTACCCGGAGAACGGCCAGCCGCAATGGCTGTACGTCGCCGAGACGAATCGCGTCGTGCGCTACGCGTACACGGTCGGCGACACCCAGGCGAGCGGCGTGCCGGAGGTCGTCGTGCCTCAGCTCGCGCCCTCGGGAGGCGGCCACTTCACGCGCGATATCGCCTTCTCGCCCGACGGCAAGCGCATGTTCGTGTCGGTCGGCTCGCAGTCGAACGTCGCCGAGCAGATGCCGAAGAAGACGCCGGAGGAGATCAAGGCGTGGGAAGCGCAGCACGGTCTCGGCGCCGCGTGGGGTGCGGAAGAGAATCGTGCCGATGTGCTGGTGTTCGAAGTCGGCTCGAAGAATCCGGGCAAGGTGTTCGCCACCGGCATCCGCAATTGCGTCGGGCTCACCGTGCAGCCGCAAACCGGCGATCTGTGGTGCACGACGAACGAGCGCGACCTGCTCGGTGACGACCTCGTGCCCGACTATTCGACGCGCGTGAAGGAAGGCGGCTTCTACGGCTGGCCGTGGTACTACATGGGCAAGTACGAGGACCCGCGCCTGAAAGGCGATCGGCCGGACCTCGCCGGCAAGGCGATCGTGCCGGACGTGCCGTACCAGGCGCACTCGGCGGCGCTCAATCTCGCCTTCTACACGGCGACTTCAGGCAAGGCGGCGTTCCCGAAGGAATACGTCGGCGATGGGTTCGCGGTGCTGCACGGCTCGTGGAACCGCGCGTTCCGCACCGGGCACAAGGTCGTGCGCGTGCGCATGAAGAACAATGTGCCGACGGGCGAATACGAAGATTTCATGGTGGGATTCATCACCGATGACGGCAACGCCTGGGGACGCCCCGTGGGCGCCGCCGTGGCGCGCGATGGCTCGCTGCTCATCAGCGACGACGGCGGGAATGTCGTGTATCGAATTGCGTACGAGAACGGCTCGAACGCTGCACGCTGAGCGGCGACTGGCGGGTCGAGGGAGCCGTAGTCCCTCAACCCGCTTGCGCGGCGGACGCGCCGCGCTGCTCGGCGGGCCTCGGACATTCGTTCGCGTTCAGGTTGTAGGCCGAGCCGACGAGCGCGACGTGCGAGAACGCCTGCGGAAAGTTGCCCAGCTGGCGCTGGGCGTGCGCGTCGTATTCCTCCGCGAGCAGGCCCACATCGTTCCGTAGCGTGAGCAGGTGCTCGAACATCTCGCGCGCTTCGTCATACCGTCCGGCGAGCGCGAGATTGTCGACGTACCAGAAGCTGCAGGCGAGAAAGGCGCCCTCTCCCGGCGGTAGCCCGTCTTCCGTCTCGCTCGTGTGATAGCGGCGCACGAGCCCATCCACCATCAAATGCCGCCCGACTGCATCCAGAGTACCGCGCACTCGCGGATCGCTCGCCGGCAGGAAACCGACGAGCGGAATCATGAGCAGGCTCGCGTCGAGCCGATCCGAGTCGAACGCCTGCACGAAGCTGCCGAGCCGTGAGTTGAACCCGCGCGCACACGTTTCCGCGTGGATGCGCTCACGCAGCTCGCGCCAGCGCGCGAGCGGGCCGCCGAAGTGATACGTCTCGATCGCCTTGATCGCCCGATCGAGCGCGACCCACGCCATCACCTTCGAATAGGTGAACTGCTGGCGCCGGCCGCGCACTTCCCAGATCCCTTCGTCCGGCTCGGACCAGATCTTCTCGAGGTGCGCCGTGAGCGCGCGCTGCACGGCCCATTCCTCCTTCGCGGGCTTCAGCCCGCCGAGCCGCGCGTGATGAAAGGCATCGGCGATCTCTCCGTAGATATCGAGCTGCAACTGCCGGGAGGCGGCGTTCCCGACGCGCACCGGTTTCGCACCCTCGAAACCCGGCAGCCAGTCGACTTCCCACTCGGTCAGCCGCCGCTCACCTGCCACGCCGTACATGATCTGCGCCTGATCGGGTGAACCTGCCAGCGCGCGCACGAGCCAGCCGCGCCACGCCTGCGCCTCCTCGTAATAGCCCGCGTTCATCAGGGAGAGCAGCGTGAAGGTCGCGTCGCGCAACCAGCAGTAGCGATAGTCCCAATTGCGAACGCCGCCGATGCGCTCGGGCAGCGAGGTCGTGGCAGCGGCCACGATGCCGCCGGTCGGTGCGTAGATGAGCGACTTGAGTGTGATGAGCGAGCGCATCACCGCTTCGCGCCAGGGCCCCTGGAAGCGGCACTTCCCCGACCAGTCGCGCCAGTACGCGAGCGTGTCGGCGAGCGCCGCCATTACGTCGATCGGCGGCGGCGGATCGAGGTGCGACGGGCTGTGACTCATCACGAACGTGACCGTTTCGCCCGCGGCAACCTCGAACTCGCCGGTGGTGCGATGGTCCTCGCCGCGCAACTTCACCTGCGTGCGCAGTGTGAGCATGTCGGGCCCGGCGATGGCGCGCAGCTCGGTCTCCGGACCGCCGCGATGCTGCGTGACCCAGGGAATTACCGCGCCGTAGCCGAAGCGGATGATCAGCTCGGTTCGCATCGGCACGCGCCCCTCGAGGCCGCGCACGATGCGGATGACATCGGAGACCCCGCCGCGCGGCGGCATGAAATCCGTCATGAGGACTCGCCCCTGCGCGGTGTCGATCTCCGTCTCGAGGACGAGCGTATCGGGAACGTAGCGGCGGGTGACGCGCGCCGGTGCGTTGCGCGGAGCGATGAGCCAGCGGCCGTGCTGAGGCGTTCCGAGCAGCGCCGCAAAGCACGCGTCCGAATCGAAGCGCGGCCAGCACAGCCAGTCGATCGAGCCGTTGCGGCTCACCAGCGCGGCAGTCTCGCCGTCGCCGACGAGCGCGTAATCCTCAATCCGTTCGGGCACGCGCCGATGTTACGAGCCTTACTGCACCCAGGGCGAGGGCATGTTGTAAGGCACCGTGATGAAGACGGCTTCAATCTGTCTGATTTTGCCGTCCACGATCTTGAACAGCTCCATCAACGCGAACGAGTGCGGCCGCCGGATCACCGACTCCACCGTGCGGCCGTCCGTGAGGCGGTACGTGCCGAGCCGGCCCGAGTGATCGATGAAGCCCATGCCGAGCACGAGCCCGCGCTCCTCGTCGATGAGCGGGAAGCGTCGCGCGCGCAGGCGGTCGTCGTAGCGGTAGGTGCCGAGCTCGAACTGCTCGGCGCAGCCGAGCGCCGTCATCGGTCCCAGAGGCTTCTCGGGATTGTTCGTCGTCTGCAGACCGTTCTCGACGCGATTGCAGGCCGGATCGAACTGCGTGAAGACCTGGCCATCGTTGAGCTGGAGCGTGTCGAAATACCCATCGGCGATGGAGATCATGCGTTCGCGCGGACGGCGCTGCGCCGGCGCGACGTTCTCCTCGAGAATGGGCTTGGTGACGAACTTCCCCGCGACGAACGGATTCACGCCGCCGGTGAGTGCGCCGAAGTCGTTCACGCGCACGATGATGGTTTCGGCTTCGGTGATCTTGCGGTCGACGACCGCGAGGCGCAACGCGAACCCGGACGTTTCGTTCGTCTCGGTGAGCACGCCGAAGAAGCCGACGTTGCCCGTGTGGGTGTCAGCGAACTTCAGCTTGTAGTCGCCGAGCTTGGTAACGGTGGCCCAGGCGCCATCGCCGATCGCGAGCTCGACGTTGTTCTCGGTATAGCGCGCCCCCGGAGCCCAGGGCAGTCGCGCGGCATCGTGATGCACGAGCGCATCGAGATACTTGTCCAGGTAGCCGTACAGGCACGCCCGATCGCAATCCGGCGGCAATGTACCCGTCGGCGTTTGCGATTGCGCGGCGCCGCTCGCCGCAGCCGCACCGAGACAGACCAGCGCGGCGAGCGCCGCGGAAAATCGCTTGGACATGAACCCCCCTCATCGACAGCCGCACGGGGGATCATAGTCCGGCGCGCGGCGCGGTTGTGGCTCACCGCGCCGCGCGTCCGCGAATGCATCAGGCGAAGTAGATCGTCTTCGTCTCGAAGTACGGATCGAGCCCCTCGATGCCGCCCTCGCGCCCGAGCCCCGACTGCTTGAAGCCGCCGAACGGCATCTTCGGATCGACGATCAGGCCGTTCACGGTGACGCTGCCCGAGCGCACGCGCCGCGCGAACTGGTAGCCGCGCTCCTTGTCCTGCGTGTACACGGCGCCGTGCAGGCCGTACACGGTGTCGTTCGCCTTGCGGATCGCGTCCTCCGGGTCCTTGTACGAAATGAAGGACACGACGGGCCCGAAGATCTCTTCCTGCGCGATGGTCATCTTCGTGTCGACGTTGTCGAAGACCGTCGGCTCGACGAAGTAGCCGCGCGTCAGGTTCTTCGGCCGGCCGCCGCCCGTCACGAGCTTCGCGCCCTCGGCCTTGCCCTTCTCGATGTAGCCCTGCACCCGCTGCAACTGGCGCTGCATCGAGAGCGGTCCCATGTTCGTGTCGGCCTCGAACGGATCGCCGACCTTCACGCCTTTCACCGCGCTCACGTACGCGTCCAGCACTTCTTTCTTCCGCGATTCCGGAACGAGCACACGCGTCAGCGAGAAGCACACCTGGCCCGTGATCGGCATGGAATACGGCACGAGGCTCTTCAGCACGTGCCCGATATCCGCATCGTCGAGCACCACCGCAGCGGACTTGCCGCCGAGCTCGAAGCTCGTGCGCGTGAGGCGCTGGGCGGCAACGCCTGCGATGTGCTTGCCGGCCGCGGTGCTGCCGGTGAAGCTGATCTTGTCGATGCCGGGATGGCGGATGAGGTAATCGCCGACTTCGCGCCCGGCCGGCAGCACGTTGAACACGCCTGCCGGCAGGCCCGCTGCTTCGATGCACTCGGCGACGATGTACGCATCCATCGGCGTCTCGGGCGAGGGCTTCGACACGATGGTGCACCCGGCCGCAAGGCCTGCGGCGACCTTGTAGCAGAGAAGCACGAGCGGCGCGTTCCACGGCGTGATCGCCGCGACGACGCCCACCGGCTCGCGCACGACGCGCACCGCGCCGCCGTCGTCACGCTTGCGCTCGTCGACGATCGGATAGTTCTGGATGAGGTTGCCGTAGAACTCGAAGAGTGTCGGGGCCTGGTGGACGGCGTACTTCGTCAGCGAGATCGGCGCGCCGACCTGCGCCGTCCAGGTATTGGCGAGCTCCGGCAGGCGCTTCTTCAGCTCCTCGGCCACCTTCAGCAGCGCCTTGCCGCGCTCCTGCGGCGACATGCGCGGCCAGGGGCCGTTGTCGAACGCTTCGCGAGCGGCCGCGACGGCCTTGTCCATGTCCTTCTCGCTGGCCTCAGGGAAGGTCATGAGCACCTCCTCCGTGACGGGCGAGATGACCTGCAGCTTCTGCGTGCCGACCGGCGCCACCCACTTGCCGTTGATGAAAAGCGATTGCGGCGCCTTGATCGAATACTGAGCGACGGTGCGTTCGACGGCGTTCATGGGGCCCCCTCGGCGATGCGCGGATGACTGGAAAGTGGACGCCGGAGCCTGCGCGCGGGATCCCGCCGAGTCAAGGCACACGGATCGTCGTTGACGTCTGGTGGTCTACAGCCAGTCCTTGGCCGTTTCCGGATCCCATGTTGACAAGATGGGATCCCAAACGCACCATCGCCGGCCTCAATCGCGGCCCGAAGGCCCCTTTCCGAGACATGAGCAGCCAGCTCACCGAGACGGTCGTCCGCATCCGCGAAATGATCCTGCGGGGGGAGCTTGCGCCCGGCCAGCGCGTCGCGGAAGCGCCGCTCGCCGAGATGCTGGGGATGTCCCGCACCCCTGTGCGTCAGGCACTGCCGCTCCTCGCCCAGGAGGGCCTGCTCACCGAGCACGAAACCCGAGGCTACGTCGTCCGCGCCTTCACCGCGGCGGACATCGTGGACGCCATCGAGCTGCGCGCGATCATCGAGGGGCTCGCCGCGCGGCGCGTCGCCGAAACCGGCGTCTCGAAGACCTTCATGCGCGAGCTGCGCGAATGCCTCGATGACGGCGACGCGATCTTCAAGAAGCGCCACATCGTCGAAACCGACGAGGCCCGCTATGCGGAGATGAACGCGCGCTTCCACACGCTCGTGCTGCAGGCCGCAGGGAGCCCGATCCTGTCGGCGGCGCTCGAGCGCAACAACCGTATTCCGTTCGCGGCGCCGCAAGCGCTCGCGTTCGACAAGACCAATCTCGAACAGACGTTCGACATGCTCCACTACGCCCATCGCCAGCATCACGCGATCGTCGAGGCGCTCGCCGGCGGCGAGAGCGCGCGCGCCGAGTCGCTGATGCGGGAGCATGCGATTCAGGTGAAAGAGAGCATCAACGTCACTGGAATTCACGTGCCTGGCAACGACACGGCACGGCGCTTGACGGCCGTGCGCTAGCTGCATTGAAAAGGCCGGCGGCGATCGTCTCGCGACGCTGCACGGTTGCCGCCGGCAACAGGCGCGACTTTCGCCGGCTGCGCCACCCGACAACTCACTGTGAACGCGCGCTATAGAGGTACCATGAGCATCAAGAGTCTCGAAGATCTGATCAAAGCGTCCGGCGGCCCGGTCGAGATGCTGCGCAACTCGCCGACGGGTCCGAACCCGTATCCGGGCGTGTTCAGCGAATACACGAACTGGCGCGACGAGCAGCGCGCGTGGCAAGAGACCGCCGTGCTCTTCAACCAGTCGTATCACATGACGGACATGTACGTCGAAGGCCCGGACGCCGTGAAGCTGCTGAACAGCCTGGGCGTCAACAGCTTCAAGGGCTTCGAGGTCGACAAGGCGAAGCAGTACGTGCCGGTGAACTACGACGGCTACGTCATCGGCGACGTCATCCTGTTCTACCTCGCGCCGAACAAGTTCAACCTCGTGGGGCGCCCGCCGGTGCACAACTGGGTGCAGTACCACGCGATCACGAACAAATACGACGTGAAGCTCGAGCGCGACGAGCGCACCGCGGATTCGGGCGGCGCCAACCGCAAGGTGTATCGCTATCAGATCCAGGGTCCGAACGCGATGAAGATCATGGAGAAGGCGCTCGGCAAGACCCCGCCCGAGCTGAAGTTCTTCAACATGACGACGCTCAAGATCGGCAAGCGCGAGGTGCGCGCCCTGCGCCACGGCATGGCGGGCCAGCCCGGCTTCGAGCTCTTCGGGCCGTGGGCCGAAGGTGAAGAGGTGAAGCAGCTGCTCGTCGACGCGGGCAAGGACTACGGCCTGCGTCTCGTCGGCGCGCGCGCCTACTCCTCGAACACGCTGGAATCGGGCTGGATCCCCTCGCCGATGGCGGCGGTGTACAGCGGCGACAAGATGAAACCCTACCGCGAGTACCTGCCGGCGAACGGGTTCGAAGGCCGCGCCTCGCTCGGCGGCAGCTTCTACTCGAACAACATCGAGGACTATTACCTCACGCCGTACGACCTCGGTTACGGTCCGTTCGTGAAGTTCGACCACGACTTCATCGGTCGCGAAGCGCTCGAGCAGAAGGCGAAGGGGCCGCACCGCAAGAAAGTCACGCTCGCGCTGAACGACGAGGACGTGACGCGCGCGATCGGCACGCAGTTCGGCACCAAGGGACGCGGCCGCGCGAAGTTCATCGACTGGCCGTCGGCCGTGTACTCGATGTACCCGTACGACAAGGTGCTGGCGCGCGACGGCAAGCTGGCCGGCATCTCGACCTGGGTCGGCTACAGCTCGAACGAGCGCAAGATGCTGACGCTCGCCATTCTCGACGAGGCCTATGCGAAGCCCGGCACGCAGGTCACGTTCGTGTGGGGCGAGGAAGGCGGCGGCTCGAAGAAGCCCACCGTCGAGAGCCACGAGCAGTTCGAGATCCGCGCGATCGTGAGCCCGGTCCCGTACTCGGAAGTGGCGCGCGAGCACTACGCCGAGGACACCTGGCGCGTGCACAACAAGTAAGTCGAGCAGCCCGCTGCGCCGGCACGCGCCGATGCAGCGGGTTCACTCGGAGAGCTGCGGTGGCGCTGCGGGATTCAGCGCCACCTCGATCATTCCCTCCACGATTCGCACGCGGTGTACGACCAAGGGCTGCGTTGCCGGCCCGTTGCACACGCTTCCATCTCTGACGTCGAATGCGGCGCCGTGCATCGGACAGATGAGGCGCGCGCCCTTCAGCCGCCCTTCACTCATGCGAGCGAGTGCGTGCGTGCAGATGTTGTCCAGCGCGAACACCTGATAGCCGCCTCGCTCGCGAGTGGCGCATAGCACGACGTCACGGCCGGCGATGCGGCAGGAGCGCATGCGGCCCGGCGGCAGGTCCTTCACAGCCGCGACGCGCACGAATTCGGTATCGGTCAAGATTGATCCTTTCGCATTTACTGCCAAGCATCGCACGGCACGCGTTCTGTGACCCATCGGCTCGTGTTCGAGACTGGGCTCACGCTATCATCGCCGCCCTCTTGCCTGACGCGAGCTGAGCCGTTGACGTCCGAGCCGAGCGAACACACGCAGCTTCGTACGACTGAAGCAGCCCTGCGTGAAGCTCGCGCGCGACTCGAGGTGACGCTGCGCGCTGCGGAAGTGGGCACGTGGACCTGGAACGTGCCGACCAACCTCGTCGTTGCGGATCGCAATCTCGCTCGCCTGTTCGACGTCGCGGAAACGGAAGCGGCAGGCGCGCCGATCGAGCGCTATCTCGCTGCTATTCATCCGGAGGACAGGCCGCGGCTCGAGAGCGTGTTGCGGGATGCGCTGAACGGCGGCTCCGACCAGTACGAATGCGAGTGCCGTGTGGTGCGCGCCAGCGGCGCCGTCCGCTGGGTGATTGCGCGCGGCAATGTCGAGCGGGACGCCGAAGGCGTCGCGACAGCCGTGCCCGCCATCGTCATCGACATCACGGAGCGCAAGCTCGCCGAGAACGCCGTGCGCGATTCGGCGGAGCACTTGCAGCTGGCGCTTGCCGCCGCCGATCTCGGCGATTGGCAGTGGGACGCGCACAAGGACCTCATCCTGCTGTCCGATCGCGCTGCGGATATCTACGGCCTGCCGCATGGCTCCGCGGTCTCCCGAGTCACGCTGCGCTCGATGCTCGTCCCCGAGGACCGCGAACCCGTGCGCCTCGCCATCGAAAGCTCGCTCGCGACACACGCCGACTACGACATGGAATATCGCGCCGTGCGCCCGAACGGCGAGCAGTGCTGGATCGCCGCCCGCGGACGCGGCCTCTACAGCGACAGCGGCGCGGTCCTCGGCATGATCGGCATCGTGCAGGACATCACCGCGCGCAAGCAGGCCGAACAGGCGCTGCGCGAGATGGACCGGCGCAAGGACGAGTTCCTCGCGACGCTCGCACACGAGCTGCGCAATCCGCTGGCGCCCATCCGCCACGCCGCGCAGATCGCGCGCATTCCCACCGCGACCGAAGCGCAGAAGCGCTGGAGCAACGAGGTGATCATCCGCCAGGTGCATCACATGTCGTTGCTGCTCGATGACCTGCTCGATATCTCGCGCATCACGCGCGGCACACTGGAGCTGCGGCTCGTGCCGACCGATCTCGGCGCAGCCATCGACGCGGCGGTCGAGACGGCGCGGCCCGGCATCGAGCTGAAGCGGCATGAGCTGATCGTCGAGCTGCCGACGACGCCGATCGAGGTGTCGGCGGACCCGCTGCGCTTGTCCCAGGTGCTCTCCAATCTGCTGACGAACGCGGCCAAGTACACCGATCCGGAAGGCGAGATCCGCCTCTCCGCGCGCCTCGAACCGGACACCGTGCTCATCTCCGTTGCAGATACGGGGATCGGCATCGCGCCGGAGACGCTGCCCTCCGTGTTCGAGATGTTCTCGCAGCTCCACAGCGGCCGCGACCGCTCGGAAGGCGGCCTCGGCATCGGGCTCGCGCTCTCGAAGGGGCTCGTGGAGCTGCACGGCGGCACGATCGAAGCGCGCAGTGCGGGGCCCGGTCAGGGCAGCGAATTCATCGTGCGGCTACCGCGTCGCGCGGCACCGGTGCGCGAGACGGCGGCGCCCTCGCTCGAACCCTCACTGGACCAGACCGTCCGCCGGCGCGTGCTCGTGGCGGACGACAACGTGGATGGCGCGGAGAGCCTCGCTCTCCTCTTACGCGTCGAGGGTCACGAGGTGAACGTCGTGCACGATGGCGCGGCTGCACTCGCCGCCGTGGAACGACTGCGGCCGGAAGTGGCGCTGCTCGACATCGGCATGCCCGGGCTCAGCGGATACGAGGTCGCGCGGCGCGTGCGGCAGAGCGCAATCGGACGCGCCGTGATGTTGATTGCGATCACGGGTTGGGGCCAGGACAGCGACAAGGCGCGCGCGCTCGCGGCGGGCTTCGATCATCACTTCACCAAGCCCATCGAGCCGGAGCGCATCACCGCCCTGCTCCGCGCGCGCTGAGCTCGCTGCCACGCCGCGGCGGGGTCGGGCCGCGGCGGGGTCGGGCCGCCGCAGGCGGCTCAGAACCTGCCGCTCTGAAAGTCCTCGACCGCGCGAATGAGCTCCTCGCGCGTGTTCATCACGAACGGTCCGTACTTCGCCACCGGCTCCCGCAACGGCTTGCCGCACACGAGAATCGCCCGGCTCACAGGCGAGCCCGCAGGCGGCTCGCGCCCTTCGAGCCGCACCTCGGTGCCGTTGCCGAGCACGGCGAGCTGATGCGCGTCGATCGTCGCGGCCGTCTCGCCGGCACCGACGCGCATTGAACCCTCGTACACGTACACGAACGCGGCATGCTCGAACGGCACGGCGTGCGTGAACTGCGCGCCCGCTTCCAGCGCGATGTCGAGATACGTCGGGTCCGTTGCCGGCTGCACGATCGGACCTGTCGTATCGCCGACGCGCCCGGCGATCACCTTCACCGTGACCCCTTTGCCGAGCTGCACGACGGGGATCTTCTCCGGCCCGAATTCCTGATATTTCGGCGCGGTCATCTTGTCGCGCGCCGGCAGGTTGATCCACAGCTGAAAGCCGCGCATGCGGCCCTCCTGCTGCTCCGGCATCTCGGAGTGCACGATGCCGCGGCCGGCCGTCATCCACTGCACGCTGCCGGGCACGAGCACGCCCTCGTGCCCGTGATTGTCCTTGTGGCGCATGCGGCCATCGAGCATGTACGTGACGGTCTCGAACCCCCGATGCGGATGGGACGGGAAGCCGCCGATGTAATCGCCGGGATTCTCCGTGCCGAACTCGTCGAGCATCAGGAAGGGATCGAGGTCCTGCAGCTGCGGCTGGCCGATCACGCGCGTCAGCTTCACTCCGGCGCCGTCGGATGTGGCCATGCCGCGCACGACGCGCGTCACGGCACGAGTGTTCACCGTCTCAGCTTTGGCATTCATCGAGAAAGCTCCTTCGACCGTCGCCGGTCGTTCACGCCGCGAGCGCGGGGGGTGCGGGTATCGAGGCCAGTGCGGAATCCAGCCCTTTCTGGCGATTCTCGGGCGAAATCGCAAGTCCTTCGGCGCGCACCACTGTCACGTCCGTGATGCCGATGAAGCCGAAGACGAACTTCAGATACGTCTCGACGTACTCGCCCGGCGCATTCGGCGCATACACGCCGCCCGCCGACGCCACGATGATGACGTGCTTGCCGCCCGCGAGGCCTTCGGGACCGTGGGCCGTGTAACGAAAGGTCTGGCCCGCGACCAGGATGCGATCGATCCAGGCCTTGAGCTGCGTCGGTATGCCGAAGTTGTACATCGGCGCGCCGATCACCACGACGTCCGCGGCCAGGAAGTCCGCGAGCGTGCGCGCATCGCGCGCGGCTTCGATCTCGTCCACCTTGGCAAGCGAGGCGCCGGTGAGATGCGGGAGCGGCTCCCGGCCGAGATCGACGTGTTGAACCTCGAGGCCGGGAATGGCGGCCTTCCAGCGCTCGACCAGCTCGCGGGTCAGCGCGCGGCTCGCCGAGCCCTCGCCCAGAATGCTCGAATCCAGGTGCAGCAGTTTCATGGCGTCCTCAGCTCCTAGCGGGTGTCTTTTGGGTGGGCAATAAGCTAGGGTTTGGAACGCTGGAATAGAATCCAGCAGAAACAGAACATCTCGTTCTATTTTTGGATTCAATCTGGACGCCCCATGCAGCCGCTCGACGAGTTCTATTACTTTGCCAAGGTGGTCGAATTCGGCGGGTACGCGAAGGCGGCCCGGGCCTTGCGCATCCCGAAGTCGCGCTTGTCGCGGCACGTCAGCGCGCTCGAAAACCGGCTCGGCGTGCGCCTCGTCAATCGCTCGACGCGCAAGTTCGTGATCACGCCGGTCGGCCAGGAAGTGTTTCGACACGCATCCGCCATGCTCGCCGAAGCGGACGCGGCCCTCGAGGCCGTCGAGCTCGCGCGCGCTGCGCCGCGCGGGATCGTGCGCGTGAGCTGTCCGGTGTCACTCGCACAGACGGCATTCGTGGAGATCCTGCCGGAGTTCTTTGCGCGCTACCCGGGCATTCGAGTGTTGCTGCACGCGAGCAATCGGCGCGTCGACTTGCTGAACGAAGGCATCGACGTCGCATTTCGCGTGCGCACGCAGCCGAGCGGAGAAGACGGCCTCGTCATGCGCAAATTTCGCGAGTTCAGCGAGCTTCTGGTCGCAAGCCCCGCGTACCTCGATCGAACCGGCCGGCCGGAACATCCCTCGCAACTCGCCGCGCACGAGACGCTCGGCTATGAGCCCGAGGCGGACAGCCAGGTCTGGGAGCTGTTCGATGCGAGCTGCAATCCGGCGCGCGTCGAGCTGAAACCGCGGCTCGTGTGCCACGATTTCGTGCTGCTCAAAGCCTCCGCGCTCGCCGGGATGGGCATTGCGCTGCTGCCCGAAACGGTAGTGCGGTCGAACCTGGCCGACGGCACGTTGGAGCGCGTGCTGCCGGCGTGGAATATGCCGCAAGGGGTCTTTCACGTCGTGTTCCCCACGCGACGCGGTCTGTTACCCGCGGTGCGCGCGTTCATCGATTTCACCGCGGAACGCATGTCCGCATGCGTCTGACGAGCTGAGGTATAGTCGCGGCCTCGCCCGGATGGCCGCATGCACAAAGTCTTCATCTCGGCCGATTCTCTGCTGCGTGACTCGATGGAGCTCGGTCTCCAGATCCTGCGGAGCGGCTTTCGACCCACCTTTCTCGCAGCGCTGTGGCGCGGCGGCGCGCCCATCGGCATCACCGTGCAGGAGGTGCTCGAGTATCACGGCGTCGTGTGCGATCACATCGCGATCCGCACTTCCGCCTACACGGGCATCGATCAGCAGTCGAAGACGGTGCGCGTGCATGCCGTCGACTACCTCGTCTCGCAGCTCAACGCCGACGATCAGCTGCTGCTGATCGACGATGTGTTCGACTCCGGCCTCAGCATGCAGGCGGTGGTGAGCGAGCTGCAGCGGCGCTGCCGGCGCAACTTCCCGGAGCGATTTCGCACGGCCACCGTGTACTACAAGCCGGGGCGCAATCGAACCGCCGTGCAGCCGGACTTCTACGTGCGCGCCACCGACGATTGGCTCGTGTTCCCGCACGAAGTGCGCGGCCTGACGCGCGAGGAAATCCTCGCGAACAAACCGGTCGACGCGAGCTTCTTCCGCGACGGGCAGAGCTGACGCGCTGTCCCGGCGCGGCACTCCCTCACCCGCCGACCATCAGCCGCACGCGACGCGTGAGCCGGTTGCTCGGAGCGGGGACGGCTCATACGCTCAGCCGCAAACAAAAGGGAGTCTCGCCGTGCGCATTCGCCATTCTCTGTTCGGGCTCGCGTTGATCGTGACATTCGCTGTTCAGGCGCAAACGCCGGGACCGAGCGCGCCTGCTGCCGCGCAGGCCAATCCGCGCGGCACGCCCACGACGATGGTCGTGAAGTTTCGCGTGAGAGCGGGCAAGAACGCCGAGTTCGAAAAAGCCTTCCGCGAGATGCAGGACGGCGTGCGCGCGCACGAGCCGGGCAACGTCTACTACGATTTCTTCGTGGACAACAATGACCCGCAGCTCTACGTGATCGTCGAGCGCTACAAGGACGCCGACGCGGTCGCCGCACACGGCAAGAGCGAGCACGCCAAGAAGATGATCGCGACGATCCGAGACCTGATGGACGGGCCGATCGAGGCCCAACGCCTGATCCTGATCAGCGCGAAGCAGTAAACCGCGCTCGTCTCATTTGGCGGATCATCGCCTTCACGAGCCCGCGACCTGATGGACGGGCTGCTCGAGGTCGCGCGCCGGATTCCGATCCGCGCGAAGCAGTAACACGCGTTCGCCTCATTTGGCGCTCATCGCCTTCACGAGGCGATAGGTGTACTCGACGCTCTCGTCGAACTCGCGCACGCCCACCCGCTCGTCGCGGCCGTGCGCGCGATTCTCGTCGATGTCCGACCATATGCCGCCGAGGTCGTACGTCGGAATGCCGGCGTTGCGAGTCTGGCGACCATCGCTGAAGCCGGTGGCCATCGTCGGCACGATCGGTACACCGGGCCACATCGAATGGATCACGCCCGCCGCCTTGCGCATGATCGCATCGGTCGGCGGCGACTCGGGACTCACGATCGGGGGTGCATCGAGAGTCAGCGCGATCTGCGGATCGCCGAGCGCCTCGGTCAGCGCCGCCTGCACGTGCTCGGCGGTGTCGCCGGGCATCATCCGGCACTGAATCGTCGCGCGCGCCCGCTGCGGAAGCGCGTTCTCCGCGTGGCCGCCCGAGATCAGCGTTGCCACACAGGTGGTGCGTAGCTGGGCGTTGAGGCGCACCGTTTCGCTCAATCGCTCCGCCGCCGCGGTGTCGGTTGCATCCTCCGCGAGCGCGCGCATGTCCGCGCTCTGTGCGCTCGGGTCGAGGTCCGCGAGCGCGGCGAGATTCGCGCGCGTCGTAGCGGTCAGCATCACTGGAAACTTGTACGCGGAGAGTCGTCCGAGCCCGGCTGCGAGCCGATAAATGGCATTGTCCGGCCCCGGCAGCGAGCCGTGCCCACCCGGGCTCGTCGTCTCGGCGGTGTAGGTGACGTAGGTCTTCTCGCTCGTGCCCAGCGAGAAGTACAGCCGCTTGCCCTCCTTGTAGTTGCCGCCGCCGCCGTCGAGATTCACGGCGAGCTCCGCATCGATCAGCTCGCGATGGTTCTTCAGGAGGAACGCAGGCCCGTTCGCGTCACCGCCCGCCTCCTCATCCGCCGTGAAGGCGGCGATGATGTCGCGCTCGGGCGTGAACCGCTCGCGCTTCAAGCGGATCAGCGCTTCGAGCAGCGCCGCATCGCCACTCTTCATGTCGATGGTGCCGCGGCCGTAGAAGAATCCGTCCTTCTCGCTGAAGATGAACGGATCGAAGGTCCAGTCCTGCGCCTGTGCTTCCACGACATCGAGGTGGCCGAGGAAGAGTACCGGTCGCGCGCGTCCCTTGCCTCGATAGCGCACCACGACGTTCCCTTTGCTCGGGTGCTCCGGCGGCGCGATGAACGTAACGTCGCTCTCGGCAAAGCCTGCGCGCAGCAGGTGCTCCTCGATCGCGCGCGCCAGTGCGGTAGAGCCCACATCGTGCGTGGTCTTGATCTCGATCATCTCCTTGAAGAGCGCGCGTGCGAGATCGAGATCTTCGGGCGGCGGCAGCGGACCGGCCGGCGGCGACGCCGCCGATCCTGCCGTCGTGACCAGTGCAACAGCCAACGCGCCGAACGACGCGGGTGACGACCTCATCGAATGCTACCCCCCCCCGGCGTGCGCGCCGCGCTCAGCTTTTTCGGCGACTTTCTCGAAATCCCGGCGATGCGGACGAGCCGCGCTCAGTCCTTCTCGGCGACTTTCTTGAATCCCGGCGGCGGCGCGAACGCATCGGCCGCGAGCGGCTCCTTGCTCACCGACAGCAGCTCCGAGGTGACTTTCAGCGGCACGATCAGGCCGCTCATCGCAGCCGGCAGCGGCGTTGCGGGCGTCGCCGGCGCGGGCGCTTCTTCCGCCTTCTTCTTGCGCTTGAACAACGACCCGGCGATCTGGCCGGCGATGCTCGTCGGACTCGTGGATGTGGGCGCGCTGCTGCTCGAATCGCCGCCGGAATCCGCAGTCTGCTGGGCACCGGCGGTCTGACACTGCGGCCCGCCAAATCCCAAGCTGAACGTCGTCTTCACGGGATAGCCCTTGATGTCCTGCATCTTCTCCAGGACTTTCGACCAGGCGCTCTTGTAGCGGCCGAAGAGCGCCTCGGCGCGCTCCGTCACCTCGCGGCCGCCGGTCATCAGGCCCATCTGCTGGGCGTACGCGACCCCATAGGCGCGCGCTTCCTCGCCTGCATCGAAGCTCGGCGCGACCCACTCGTCGAGATAGAGCGCGACGTCGCACACCGCGCCGGTCTTGCGATTCTTGCAACTCTGCTTCGTCACCAGCGTGACCTGCTCCGCCGCGAAGCCGGCGATCGTCGCCTTCTGGCCCGTGCGGCTGACCTCGGCCGTCGGATCGGTCCACTCGCACTCGGACTCGTCCATGCCGGTCGGCGCGGGCTGCTTCGCCTGCTGCTGCTGCGCCTGCTCCATGGCTTTTTCCATCTGCGCGCGACGCTCGCTGAGCGAGCTCTCGGTGTAGGTCCGCTTGGCGTTGTTCAGCTCGTACACCTTGTCCTGGTCGAGCAGAACGATCTCGCTATTCGAGCCGACGCCGTGCGCGAACATGCGCACGAGCCGCGACTCCATCTGCAAGTCGTTATCGGTGCGCGCGCGCTTGCCGGAGATGGACGTCGTGGTGGTGCCGGACATGTTGGCCATGGCCATGATGCCCTGACCCTCGACCGCGAGATGCTCCTTCATCGTGACGTCGGCGTGCGCGACGCCGGCGAGCGTGACGAGCGCGGCGGGTACGAGCACGGCGCTCCTGCGGACCACACGATGAGTCATGGCGACCTCCCTTCTTGTGATTTTGGAGCCGCCGATTCTAAGCGCAGGCGAGCGCCCGCGCGTCGCGGAGTATTGATCAGCCCACGGCCGCGATCGGTCCCGACTCGTCGGCCTCGCCGATGAGCTTGGCGAGGTACGCCGGGTCCACGGGCTTGACGAGATGCCGGTCGAAGCCGGCTTCGAGCGTGCGGCGACGGTCCTGCTCCTGGCCCCAGCCCGTCAAGGCAATGATCGTGACGGCATCGCCCCACGGACGCTCGCGCACGCGGCGACATACTTCGTAACCATCGAGCTTCGGCATGCCGAGATCGAGCACCATGATCTGCGGTCGGAACTCCTCGGCGAGCGACACGGCGGCAGCGCCGTCGAACACCGCGCGCACTTCGTGACCGTGGATCTCGAGATTGAGACGCAGGCTCTCGGCGCCGTCGATGTTGTCGTCGGCAACGAGCACGCGACGGCGCGCGGGCCGATGAAACGCGCCGGCTCGATCCGCCGCCTCCGCCACAGCGCTCGGCGCGGCGCAAAGCGGCAAGCGCACCGTGAACTCGCTGCCCTGGCCCGCGCCGTCGCTCGTAACGTCGATGCGGCCACCGTGCATCTGCGTGAGCTGCTGCGCGAGCGCAAGGCCGATTCCCAACCCGCCCTGCGACAAGGCGCTGCCGCGATCCACTTGAGTGAACATCTCGAACACCCGATCGAGCATCGCCGGCGGGATGCCGATGCCGGTGTCACGGACGCGGATGATCGCCGTGTCACCGTCGCGATCGGCGCGCAGGGTGATCTGGCCGCCGGGCGGCGTGTACTTGGCCGCGTTGTTCAGCAAGTTCTGCAGCACCTGCGAGAGGCGCGTGCTATCGCCCTCCACATAGAGCGGCTCGGAGGGCAGCTCGACCGTCAGGTGATGTCGGGCGGCATCGATGAGCGGACGGCTCACCTCGACCGCATTCGTGATGACGATGGCGAGCGGCACGAGCTCGCTCTGCAACTGAATCTGCCCGAGCGTGATGCGCGACACTTCCATGAGGTCGTCGACGAGACGCACCATCTGGCGCACCTGCCGGTCGATCATGTCGCGCGCGTTCTGCATTTCCGGATCGCGGCTGCCGCGCAGCTGCATGAAATGCAGCGCGTTGCGCATGGGCGCGAGCGGATTGCGCAGCTCGTGCGCGAGAGTGGCGAGGAACTGATCCTTGCGCCGATCCGCCTCTTCGAGCCGCCGTGCGCTCGCGCGCAGCGCCTCCTCCGCGCGCCTGCGTTCGATGTACAGCACAGCCTTCTGTGCGAGCAGGTCCGCCTGATGCATCTCGCGCTCCGACGGAAAATGAGGCGTCGAGAAGTGCACCGACAGCGCGCCCATCGCCTCCCCGGAGCCGGAAATGAGCGGCACGCTGTGCACGGCGCGCACGTTCGTCGCGCGCGCGAGCTCGCGATAGGGCGCGACGGCCGGATCGGTCTCCGTGTCCATCACGATCACGCGCCGCCGCTCGGTGAACGCGCGGCCCGAAGCACCCGTGCCGGGCTCGACGCTGCCCAGAGCGCGTACGGCGGCGTCGTCGAACCCGGCACGGGCGGCCACCACCAGCCGTTTGATGGAATCGTCGAAGAGGCAGATGAGGCCCTGAGTCGTGCCGTGAGCCGCGGCCGCGCACTGCAGAATCGCCAGCAGTTGCTCGGGCAATTCGTGCGTCTGTTCGAGTCGGCTGCTCAAGTCGTAGAGGCGCGAAAGGTCGCGCACTTGCTCGGCAAGCCGCTCCTGCGTTTCCCGCAGCACGTCCACTGTAATGCGCCTTCGGAAAGCCCCGCGTTTGTCGGGCAGCAGAACATATCCGCAGCGCGCGCCCAACGCCATGGCGCCCTTTGGCGACAGATCGCCCTCACGCGTGCTCGGCGGGGTCCACCGAAAGCTGGAGCTTGACGTTTAGGCCCGCGTCGTTAACCCATTTAATACCGTGCGGATCTGCTCGAGCTCGATCGGCTTGACGAGATGCATCGCGAAGCCCGCCTCTTGCGAGCGGACCCGGTCCTTCACCTGGCCCCACCCGCTCACCGCGACGAGGGTCGTATGCTCGGTGGCCGGCGAGTTGCGCAGTTGCGCGGCAAGCTGGTAGCCGTTCACCTCCGGCAGGCCGATATCGAGAAACGCGAAGTGCGGCGCAAACTCGCGGGCCGCCGCGAGCCCGGTCCGCGCATCGTGCGCCACCCGCACCTCGTGCCCGAGGCTCTGGAGGAGCATCGACAGGCTGGTCGCAAAGTCCGCATTGTCGTCGACGAGCAGGATGCGCAGCGGGCTCAGGCCTTCCGGCTGCGCCGCCCCGTTGCCGGCGCTGCGGTGGTCGCTCGCCCGCGCGGCGATGGGCAAGCGCACGATGAACGTGCTGCCCTTGCCGAGCCCCGGGCTGCGCACCTCGATCGTGCCCTCGTGCAGCTCGATCAGGCGCCGCGCCAGCGTGAGTCCGACGCCGAGGCCGGCTTGCTTGCGCTCGATCGACTGATCCACCTGCGCGAACATCTCGAAGATGCGCGGCAACGTCTCGGGCGCAATGCCGATGCCGTCGTCGGTGACGCGCACCGTGAGCCAGCCGTCCGCGCGCTCGGCGCTGAACGCGATGTGGCCGCCGTCCTCCGTGTACTTCGCGGCATTGTTCAGCAGATTCGAGAACACCTGACCGAGGCGCGTCGCGTCGGCGTTCAGATGGATCGGCTCCGCGGGCAGCGACACGGTCAGCTGGTGCTTGCGAGCATCCATGAGCGGACGCACCGTCTCGACGGCGCTGCGCACGATCGGCGCGAGCTCGATGGACTCGCGGCGTACGGTGAGCTTGCCGGTGGTGATGCGCGCCACATCGAGGAGGTCGTCCACCAGGCGCACCATCTGTGCAAGCTGCCGCTCCATCATCGCGTGTGCGCGTTCCGCGACCTGCTGGTCCTTGCCCGCACGACGCAGGATGGCGACGGCATTCACCATGGGCGCGAGCGGATTACGCAGCTCGTGTGCGAGCGTCGCGAGAAACTCGTCCTTGCGCCGGTCCGCATCGCGCAGTGCCGCCTCGGCGGCGCGCCGCTCTTCCGTCTCCGCTTGCAACGAGCGGTTGGACGCCTCGACGGCGGCCGAGCGCTCGCCGACCTCCACGAGCATCGCGTTGAACGCGTCGACGAGCACACCCACCTCGTCGTCGGTCGTCTTGGCGACGCGCGCGGAGAAGTCGCGGTCGTCGATCACCTTTTGCGTCGCGCGCGTCAGCTCGAGGATCGGGCTCGTCACGGTCTTCTTCAGGCGCGTCGCGAGACTCACGGCGACGATGAGGCTGCCGAGCATCACCGCCCCGAGGATCAGCAGGTAGTCCCGTATGCGAGTGGACAGTTCGTAACGCGCCCGCAGGTAGACGTAGCCGAGACGCTCCTTGTTCTCGATGATGGGATGGACGAGCACGATCTTGCGATCCTCGATGCGCCAGCCACGCCAGGTAGGCAGCGGCGGCGCCACAGCGTCCACGCCTTGGCGCGCGTACATCGCGAACAGCGCACCGTTCGGACGGTAGATCGCCGCGACCTCCACGGGCTCGCGCGCCTGCAGCGTCGCGAGATTGGCCGAGGCGGTCTTCGGGTCCTCGAAGGCGAGCGCCGGGGCGGTGCTACGCGCGAGGATCTCCGCCTGCGTCGTCAGGTCGGCGACCCACATCTCGCGATACGTCTTCGCCTCGTAGATGACGAGCGCGATCGCGGCGACGAGCAGCGCGGCGAACGTCGTCGTCAACACGAGCCGCGTCAGCTTTCGTCCGATCGAGCCGGTAGTGGCGGGCAGTTTCTTCTGAAGCACGATTGCGTTTACGAATTACATTTCTCTCGACTGCCAGCCGCGGCGCAAGTTGCGTATCCTACCGGTTTCGCTTGCTGACGTTCGACCCGGGGATGACAAGAAGTGAGACACGGCGGCACGAGCCGCCATGCCCGCGTGCGGTGCGCATCACCGCCAAGCTGCTGCTCTTGACCGGCTTCGCATCGCACACGCTGCCCGGTGCGGTGCTCGCCGCCGAGCCGCGCGACCCCGCGGACATGACGCTCGAGGAGCTCAGCCACCTCGTCGTCACCAGCGTCTCACGGCGGCCGCAGTCGCTGGCCGATGCCGCGTCGGCCATCCAGGTGATCACCGGGGACGAAATTCGGCGCGCGGGCGCAACGAGCATCCCCGAAGCGCTGCGACTCGCGTCGAACCTGCAGGTCGCGCAGATCACCGGCAACACTTGGGCGATCACCGCCCGCGGGTTCAACAGCGCGCTGGCGAACAAGCTGCTCGTGATGATAGACGGGCGAACGATCTATTCGCCCCTGTTCGCCGGCACGTTCTGGGAAGCACAGGACGTGCCGCTCTACGACGTGGATCGCATCGAGGTGATCAGCGGGCCCGGCGGCACGCTGTGGGGCGCGAATGCCGTGAACGGCGTCATCAACATCGTCACGCGCAGCGCTGCCGAGACGCAGGGTCTCCTCCTGCGCGGCGGCGGCGGCAACGAGCTGCACAGCGACGCAGCGATTCGTTACGGGGGCACGGCGGGCTCGGCGAGCTATCGCGTGTACGCTCAGTACGCGGATCGCGATGCCGCCCAATTGCCGAGCGGCGGCGATGCCATGACCGACTCGAACGTCGGCCAGGCCGGGTTCCGCATCGACTGGGCTTCGGGCCGCGGCGACGCGCTCACTGTGCAGGGCGATGCGAACGAGGTGAACACGGCCGCGCCGTTCACCGCGGATGCCACCTCGCGCTCGCAGAATCTGCTCACGCGCTGGCGCCGACAATTTTCAGCGACCAGCGAATTGCAGGTGCAGGCGTACTACGACCGCGCCGTGCGTCGCGTACCCCCTTCGTATGGCGACGAGCTGCAAACCTTCGACATCGAGCTGCAACACCATTTTCAGGCCGGCACGCGGCACGACATCGTGTGGGGCCTCACGTACCGTTCCGAGCACGACGACTTCGAGACCCTCGTCTACGCTCTCGATCCGCCGGAGCGGACGCTGCGGCGTCCCGGCGGATTCTTTCAGGACGAGATCGCGTTGTTCGCGGACACGGTGCACCTGACGCTCGGGACGAAGCTCGAGGACAACGAGTACAGCGGCGCCGAGTGGCAGCCGAGCATCCGGCTCTCTTGGCGCGTCAATCCGGACGCGCTGCTCTGGGGCGCCGTGTCACGCGCGGTGCGAACGCCGTCGCGTGTCGATCGCGACTTGGCCAATCGCACGCTGCCGCCTTTCACGGTGGGCAACGCAGATTTCGATTCGGAGAAACTCATCGCGTACGAGCTGGGATTGCGCACTCAGCCGTTGCTGCCGCTCGTGCTCTCCGTCGCGACCTACTACAACGACTACGACGATCTGCGCAGCTACGAGCTGCCGCCCATCGGCTCCATTCCGATCACGCTCGACAACCTCCTGCAGGGCGAGACGTACGGCGCGGAGGTCAGCGCCGACTACTATCCCGGCACGTTCTGGCGACTCTCCGGCGGCTACACCACGTTGCACGAGCATTTTCACACGCGACCGGGCAGCCGCGATCTCTTCGGCGGCACGGTTGATGCGCGCGACTGGAACCATCAGGCCTTTCTACGAGCCTCGCTCACGCTGCCCGCGAACCTCGAGCTCGATGGCACCCTGCGGCACATCGGGCGAATTGCGAGCCAACGCGTGCCCGCGTACACGGAGCTCGATCTGCGAGCCGGCTGGCGGTTCTCCTCCGCCGTCGATCTTGCGCTCCTCGGCCACAACTTGTTGCACGACTCGCACGGAGAGTTCGGGCCGCCGGGGCGGCAGCTCATCGAGCGCAGCGTGTTCGCGTACATCACCTGGCAACCTTGATGAAGATATCGATCAGGATATGGGCCGCGTGCCTCGTGCTGGTGGGACTCGCGGCGGGACGGAGCCCGGCGCAGCCGATCGCGTATTCCGTCGAGAGCGTGAAGGCGGCGTTCCTGTACCGCTTTCTCGAATACGTCGACTGGCCGATCGAGGCGCGCCGCGCCGAGCCGTTCACGATCGCGGTGCTGGCGGACAACAAGCTCGCCACGGAGCTGCAGCACACCGTACGCGGACGCAAGGCGCACGGTCGCGCAATCGTCGCGCGTAGCGTGACGAGCCTGTCGGAAGGCCTCGATGCCGACGTTCTCTTCGTCGGCGCGCAGTGGAAGAAGAATCTGAGCGGCCTTCTCGGCGACCACGGCGGCGATCCGGTGCTCGTCGTCACCGAGGACGAAGGTGCGCTAGCGCGCGGCGCAGTGATCAATTTCCTCGTGGTGGACGGGAACGTGCGGTTCGAAGTCTCGCTGGCTGCCGCCGAGCGGCGCGGGCTGAAGTTGAGCTCACGATTGCTCAGCGTCGCGCTGCGCGTCGAGAAGAGCGGCCTGCGGATCGAGCCGACGACGTCCGACGACAGTTACTGGGCGGTGCGCTAGGGCGCTGAGCGCGCGGCTTGCGCCGAATCGTGCGCACGCGGCGACCGGCGCCCTCGCCTCCTCGCGCGCAAGCGCTCAAGCTCGGCGCATGCGCAGCACGCGCGGTCGGGGAGCGTCGAGATCATGAGCACGTTCAGCCGTCGTCGATTCATGGCCCTCGCGGGCGCGTTCGGCGCCTCCGTCGCCTGGGCGAGCGAGCGCCCGCAGCCTTCGCGCGTCGAGTGGGTCGAGAGGCGCGATGTCTACGCGGAAGGCGTGGCCTCGGGCGATCCGCAAGCCGATAGCGTTCTGCTCTGGACGCGCCGGCCGTTCGCTTCCGGCAAGCGCGAGCGACTCCTCGTCGAGGTCGCGGAGGACGAGAAATTCGAGCGCGTGATTTCCCGCGCCACGGCTCATGTCTCACCGGCATCCGACTGGACGACGCGCGTGCTCGTGAGCGGGTTGCAGCCCGCGCGCGTGTACTGGTACCGATTCACGGATGCGGAGGGTTGCGGCAGCCGGATCGGGCGCACGATCACCGCGCCCCCGCTGAATGACGAGCGGCCCGTGAAGTTCGCATTCGTGAGCTGCCAGAACGTCTGCCAGGGCGCGCAGAACGCATATCGCCGCATGATCTTCGAGGACCAGAAGGCCGCGGCGGACGATGCGATCCAGTTCGTGCTGCATCTCGGGGACTTCATCTACGAAGTGGTGTGGTATCCGGAAGACCGGCCGCAGGGAATGTACGACCGCCGGCTGCGCGACGTCGTGCGCTACGCGCACGGCCAGAAGGTGCAGGATTTTCACATTCCGACGACGGTGGACGACTACCGCGCCGCCTATCGCGCGTACCTCCACGATCCGGATCTCCAGGACGCGCGCGCCCGCTGGCCGTTCGTCGATATGTGGGACAACCACGAGTTCTCATGGCTCGGCTGGCAGGCCATGCAAGTGTTCGAGGGCAAGGACGTGCCCGCGCAGACGCGGAAGGTCGCGGCGAATCAGGCATGGTTCGAGTATCACGCCGCGCGCGTACGGCAGGCCGGCGGCCGCTCGCTCGAAACCTTCGCCGCACCGCACGTGAAGGACGCGCCGATCGAGCGCTTCGACGCGCAGGGGCTCGGGGAGGAAAGCGGCAATCGCGCGGCCATCGACAGTCTCATCGCCTATCGAGCGCTGCGCTTTGGACGCAACGTCGAGCTGTTGATCACCGATCAGCACAGCTTCCGATCTCGAGATCCGACGCTGCAGCCGGAAGCTGCGGCGCTCGACAACGAGGCGTTTCCGGAGCTGGCGCCGCTCGAAGCGCTGCAAATTCTCGACGCGGGCCGTGCGTACGATGGCGGCAAGCCGCCGCCGACGGTGCGGTTCGGTGCGACCGAAATCCCCAATTTCCGCAAGGATTCGCCGCCGCAGACGATCCTGGGCGCCCGGCAGAAGGCGTGGTTCCTCGACAAGCTGCGCAGCTCGAAAGCCACGTGGAAGGTGTGGGGCAACAGCGTCGGCACGCTCGACTTCCGCGTCGATCCGCAGAATCTGCCGGAAGGTGTGGGTACACCCTGGCCCGGGGACGGCTATGCGGTCTTCGGCGGTGGTGGCGACTTCAGCACGGCGTACGTCGAGCGCGCGGAAATCTACGATGCGATCCGCGCCGGCGGCATCACGGGATTCGTGACCGTCTCCGGCGATCGTCACAGTTTCTGGGCGGGGCTCGCGGCGAAGGCACTGCCGCCGCAGAAGTTCGAGCCCGTGGGCGTCGCCTTCATCACGGGTTCGATCTCGGCGCCGGGGTTGGTCGAGGCGTACGAGCATCGCTTTCCCAAAGATCATCCGCTGCGCGCGCTCTATCTCGCCGACGTGCCCGGCGAACCGCGGCCGCAGCCGGCGATCAACATGCTCCTGCTGCACGGCGTGCGCGCGTGCCTGGAGTATCGAAAAACGGGCGACGCCCGCGCGGCGCGCAAGCTCTCGAACCCCGAGCTCGCGCCGCACCTCTCGTTCCTCGATCTCGGCGGGCACGGCTACGCGACGGTGCGCGCGACGACGACGGCCGTGGAAACCGAGTTCGTGTGCATCCCGCGGCCGCTCGAGCGCAGCGCGACCGCCGACGGCGGGCCGTTGCGCTATCGGGTGCTTCACACCGCGAAACTCTGGGCACCCGGTGAGTCGCCGCGACTGGAGCGGCGCGTCCTGGAAGGCGATCCGACCCTGTCCCTCTGACTGTCCCCACTGACTGCGCTCGCGACGCTCATCGACGAGCGGGACAACCTCATCGATGTCGTACCCACGAGGGGCGGTCGCTTCCTCGTCCGGGCAACGGATTCGCGGCCGCTCATCGCGCGCTGGCTCCATCGACTGCGCGTCGATAGCGGCTTGAGCCTCAGAGAAGCGGCTGCGCGACTCGGCGCGAGCTCGTCGGAAGCGTGGGCTCGCTATGAGAGCGGACGCGCCTCGCCCACTATGGACAAGCTCTCCGAGCTGGTTCGCGCCGTGGAGCCCGACGCGGACTTCATGCTGCGAAAGGTGACGCTGAAAAAGGCGGGCTGACGGCGCGCCGCTTCACGGACGGCGCCACGTCGGCGCGCGTCACGCTCGACGTGCGCTCAGGGCGTCGAGCTTTCCACTGCGACGGCGGGATCTTCGCTGCGCCGCCGCCGGTTCGCGGGCACATGCGTGCGCAGCGAGTAGAAGCTCACCACCACGACGAGGATGCCGATCGCGACGGCATAGAAGAAGTAGCTCACCGGCGGCCGCGGATCGAGCGCGAAGAACCCGCCGGCGAACACCGTGCTGAGGACGCCCCCGATACGCGACACCGTTTGCGCGCAACCGACGCCCGCTGCGCGCAAGTACGTTGGATACGAGTGCGCACCGACGGTGTACAGGAACGACTGCATACCGTTCAGCGACGTGCCGGCCGCGATGAGCAGCAGCAGCAGCTGGAGATTCGCGTGTCCCCCGGCCGCAAGCACCGCGCCGCCGACGAAGAATGTCGCGAGCGCGCCCACGAACGCGAGCCCCGCGCCGACGATGCGCGAGCCGAAATACCCGATGAGCACGGCACCGCCGATCGCACCAAACATGCCGCCGAAATTGAAGAGTTTCGAACCCTGCAGCGAGTCGTGCAGCGGCATGCCCGTCTCGCGCAACACGGTGGGCAGCCCGTTCACGAACGAATAGAGGCACAGCGTGTTGAACGCGAACGCGAGCCATAGCAGCAGCGTCGTGGAGAGATAGGTCTTGCTCAGCAGCGTCGCGAACCAGTTGCCCGGCGGCGCCGGCGGCTCGGCGACCGCGAAATGCTCCGTGCCTTCGAAACGCCGCTCGCGCAGCAAGCTATTGAGCAGACGCGCGAGTTGCGGATGCCTCTCCCGCCGCGTCGCGAGATAGCGCGGCGATTCCGGCAGCAGGAACCAGGCAATCGCCAGGAAGATGAGCGGGAGTCCCGCGCCGATCCAGAAGATCGTGCGCCAGCCGTACTCGGGAATGATCCACTGCGCGACGCCGGCACCGACCATGCCTCCCGTCGGGACCGCCACGATCGAGACGGCAACCGCGACGTTGCGTGCGTGCTTCGGGGTCCACTCGGTGATCATGGTCGCCGCGAGCGGCGTCACGCCGCCGAGGCCGATGCCCGTGAGCAAGCGCCAGGAGAACAAGCCCCACAGGCTCGTGGCCAGCGCGCTCAGCAGCGAGCCGGCGAACAGGAACGCGAGACACCAGATGTACGACTTGCGCCGCCCGATCACATCGCCGAGGCGGCCGAGCGCGACGGACCCGACCGCCATGCCAATCATGCTGCCGCTCTGGAGCCACAGCACGGAGGAGGGCGAGACGTTCCACTCGGGAATGATCACCGGCGCGACGAACGCCATCGTCTGCAGGTCGTACCCGTCGACCAGCATCATCAAGACGGTGAGCAACGTGATACCGAGGGGAACGCCAATGAACTTGGCCGAATCGACGACCCCCGTGACTTCGATCGTTTTGTTGTCCATCCGGCAGGCTATATACACGTTGCGGCGCCGCGGCTAAAGCGCCGGCCCGCGCTGTCCGCTCACTGGCCGGGTCGCAGACGGTGCGCCATCGCATACCTGATCGAGGCAAACCCGCTCGATGTGGCGCACACGAACGCGCCGCTTTGCGCACGCACTGGCTCACGCGTCTTGCGCGCGCCGACCTTCGTGAGTCGGGCACGCGGCCCGCGACAGTGGCTCGCGAAGGCGAGCATCCCTGCCAAAAGTTAGTGCCGTGCTCTGACCGACCGCGCTGATCGCGCCGCTCACGTCCTGGCACAGTGCCCCCCGATCGAACCCCTGGGACCCCGACGCCTGCATCCGAAGCTGCCGCAAGGCCTTCGGATGCGGGCAATTTCCTTGCAGTACACTCGCTCGCCATGGGAGCTGCGCCGCCGTTGGAACACGTCGAAGACCACGGCCTCCGGGAGGCGGCGACCCTGTGTCAGGTGGTGGAGGAAATCAGCTCGGAGCTCGAGCTGCGGCCTCTGCTCACCCGCATCGTCGCGCACGCCTGCGAGCTCCTGGGGGCGGACGACGGGTCGATCGGCCTCTTCGACCCGGTGCGCAATGTGATTCGTACCGAAGCGGTCTATCGCATGCCCGCGCGCGAGCAGGGGGCCGAGGTGCCGGCCAACGTCGGCCTCGCCGGCAAGGTTTTCGCGAGCGGCGCGCCGCTCATTCTCGATCGTTACGGCGATCTCGGCGATGTGCCCCTGCCGGAGCTGGCCGAAAATTCCGTCATCGGCGTGCCCATTCGCAGTCACGGGCACCTGGTCGGCTTCTTCGGCATCGGCGCGCGGCCGCCGCGCAAGTTCGATTCGCGAGACCTGGCGACGCTGCAGCTCTTTGCACGTCACGCGGCGCTCGCCATCGACAACGCGGTGCGCTACCAGCGCGAGAAGAGCCGCAGCGAGCGCCTCGCATTGATTGCACGCGTGTCGCGGCTCGTCTCCGCCGGGCTCGAGCCGATGGATCTCGTCGCGACCGCCGCGCAGGTGATTCACGAGCAGCTCGGCTATGCCAATGTCGTGATTCCGTTGCTCGAAGACGAGCACCTCGTGTACCGGGCCCACGCCGGCGCGTATCGCGAAATTTTCCGCGAGGAATATCGCTTGCACGTCTCGCAGGGCATCACCGGCGCAGCCGTGCGCACGCATGCGGCGCAGGTCGTGAACGACGTGACGCAGGACCCCCGCTATGTCCCGCCTCCCCTGCCCATCGACGTGACGGCGGAGCTGGCGGTGCCGATCGTGCTCGGGCACGAAGTGTTCGGCGTCGTGAACATCGAAGGCCGCGCCGCGTTCGATCGCGAGGACATTTCCAGCATTCAGGTCATCGCGGACCATCTGGCCGTGGCCATCAAGAACGCACGGCTGTTCGACGATGCGCGGGCAGCGGCGGTCATGCGCGAGCGCCAGCGACTCGCGCGCGACCTGCACGACTCGGTCACGCAGGTGCTGTCCAGCATCAGTCTGATGTCGCAATCGATAATCGCGGCTTACAAGAAGGACGCGCAAGAAGGCGAGCGCCGCGCTCGCCGCATCGAGGAGCTCTCGCAGCTCGCGTTCGCGGAAATGCGCCGGCTGCTGAACGAGTTGCGGCCCGTCGCGACGGGCACTACGGCGACGCGTGCCGGAGCCCTGGCCGAGATCGAAAGCTACGGGCTGAAGCGCGCGCTGCAACGCTTGCTCGCCGTGCTGGCCCCGGAAACAGCGGACGTGCGGTTCGACTTCGCCAACTACCGCTTTCAAGCGCTCGAGCATGAAGAAGCGCTCTATCGTATCTGCCAGGAAGCCGTCTCGAACTCGTTGCGTCATGGGAACGCACGGCGTATCACCATTCGTGCCGAGGTCATCGATGCGAGACACATTCGCGTCGAAGTGGCGGACGACGGCAAGGGGTTCGATGCCACCGAGCCGACCGTCCTCGTGCAGACCGCGCTCGGGGGTCTCGGCATGCAGACGATGCGCGAGCGCGCCATCGCGCTCGGCGGCGCGACCACCATCCATTCGAAGCCCGGCCAGGGCACGCGAGTCATCGTTGACTTGCCACGGAGCGACCGATGAACACCCGCGTCAAGACTCCCGCGCACGCGCCCAGCGCCGCTTCGGGTGCTCTGCGTGTGCTACTCGTCGACGACCATGCCATTGTCCGCGAAGGCCTGCGCGCGCTGCTCGAAGAGGACGCGCGCATCTCCATCGTCGCCGAGGCATCGAACGGCGACGAAGCAACCGAGATGGCTGCACGGCTCACGCCGGATCTCGTGCTGATGGATTTGAAGATGCCCGGACTGCCCGCCGCGGACGCCATTCGCGTCATTCGCGCGCGCAGTCCCGCGACTCACGTGCTCGTGCTGACGAGCTACGTGGACGACGAGCAGGTTCAGGCCGTACTGAGCGCGGGCGCGCTCGGATACGTGCTGAAAGACGTGGCGAAGAACGAGCTCCTGCGCGCCATGCAAACGGTGGCGCGCGGCGAGCCATGGCTGCACGCAGAGGCGCAGCGGCTCATCGTGAATCGGATTCGCCGGCCGGCGCAGCTCGATCCGCTCGAGCTGCTCACCGAGCGTGAGCGCTCGGTGCTGAAGCTGATCGCGCAGGGCCGCAGCAACAAGGACATCGGCAGAACCCTGTCCCTCACCGAAGGCACGGTGAAGGGCTACGTGAGCAACATCCTCGCGAAGCTCAAACTGGAGGATCGAACCCAGGCCGCGCTGCTCGCCGTCAGACACGGCCTGGATCAGTAACACCTCCGGTTCCCGATGGGCTTCAGGATGTGCGCTTGTGAAGAGCGGCCTCCATGCCGTCCACCCAGCGCCGCAAGGCGGCGGTGGCTCGGTCGTACGCGGGATCGAACGCGCTCCCGGCTCTGAACCATCTCGCCTCCCAGTGCGTGGCCGCGATCGCCGGTTCGAGCTCCAGCGCCGCGGTGCGCTCGAAGGCTGCGTGGAGAGTGAGGGGAGTGGTGATCCTGCTCATCGTCGGTTCCTTTCGAGTGATAAACCTCAGGTGAGCGAAATCATGAGCGCGCGGCGCCCCGCGATCTGTCAACGTGTTGACACAAGACACACGAGAGGCCGCGCGGCGCGCGTGGCGCGAGATTCGACGCCGCCGGCTGCGCAGCAGCCGACGAGTCTGCGGAGGAGCTAGGCTTGTTGAGTGACCTTCTGCATCGCGCGCGGATTCGCGATGGTGACATTGCCGCGCCCGAGCGCGATCCAGCCCTGCGCGCGCCACGACTGCAGATGCTGATTCACGACCTGTCGCGACAACCCGAGGAATTGCGCAAGCTCCTCCTGCGAGATGACGAGCCGCGTGCCTTCCGGCGATTCGCGGCCGTGCACGCTCGCAAGACTCAAGAGGCGCTTGGCGATCTTCGCGGGCACGTTGAGCAAGGCCGAGTCTTCCATCTGCTCCGCCGTCCAGCGCACGCGCTTGCAGAGCAGCTGAATGAGGTGCTCCGCGAGCTGCGGCTCGGTGCGCAACAGGGCGAAGAACGCGTCGCGCGCGATGATCATGAGCTCGGTGCGCGCCATCGCGGTGGCCGTCGCGGTGCGCGGGCTGCCGTCCAGCAGCGCGATCTCGCCGAACGCGTCGCCCGGCTCCATGATGTTCAGGAAGACTTCCTTGCCGCCCGCACGGCTCGCGCTGATGCGCACGCGCCCGGTCACCACGCCGCACAGCGAGTCTCCGGGGTCGCCGCGCATGAAGATGATGGCGCCCTCGTCATAGATGCGCCGGGTGGCGAGCGCGGCCACCCGATCGATGGTCTTCTGCGGCAAGCCCCGGAACAGATGATTCCGCTCGATCAGCGTCTTCGCGTTCAGTGCCACGGCGAGAGTACCCAGACCGTCCGCGGGTGCAGACGTGCGGCACGCAGTATATCGTTTCGCTTCCCGCTTCTCTGGCGGCAACTGATGCGCAGGTCTCACGCGATCACCGGGACGGCATGGATCGTCGCCTGCTGCGTATTCTCGTCACCGGCTCTCGCGCAGTACGAAGTGGAGCAGGATCGCCGCGTGTGGCTGCGGGCGCTGCTGGACGTGCGTCTCGTGCGCGCCGGCCCCGCGACGAGCTGGACCGACGCCGGCTTCGGCAAGATGCGCTATGGCGGCGAAGCCACGGCTTCCGGCTTCGAACGCAAGACGCGCCTCGAGCTGGCGCAGCTCGCGATCGAAATCGGTGCAGCCCTGCCGTGGAACGTGCGCGCGCAGGTGCAGG
>DASTRY010000031.1:0-32063 GCA_035760965.1 Steroidobacteraceae bacterium
GCGGCAGGGCTTCGAAATCATGATGACGCTCGCGCGCGGCACGCCGGAGCAGAAGCGCATGGCGCAGGACGCGCTGAATCGCTGGTGGTGGCCGTCGCTCATGATGTTCGGCCCGAGCGATGCGGATTCGAAGCACACGGCGCAGTCGATGCGCTGGAAGATCAAGCGCTTCACGAACGATGAGCTGCGCCAGCACTTCGTGGACGTGACCGTGCCGCAGGCGGATTTCCTCGGCCTGAAGGTTCCCGATCCGGATCTTCGCTGGGACGAGGCGACTCAGCACTACACCTTCGGCGCCATCGACTGGAGCGAATTTCAGAACGTGCTGAAGGGCAATGGTCCGTGCAACCGCGAACGTCTCGAGGCGCGGCGCAAGGCGCACGAGGAAGGTGCCTGGGTACGCGAAGCGGCGCTTGCGTACGCAGAGAAGCAGCGACAACGCGCCTCGCAGGCGGCGTGAGGGCTCGTATCCATGTTCGACAAAGAATGGCCTCTCTTCGAAGTGTTCGTCCGCCCGCGCTCGGGGTTGGAGCACAAGCACGTCGGTAGCGTGCACGCGGCGGATGCCCGCATGGCCATCGAGCACGCGCGCGATGTCTATACGCGGCGGCAGGAAGGCGTGAGCATCTGGGTCGTGAAGTCGAGCGACATCACGGCATCGGATCCCGCCGATGCGGATGCACTGTTCGAGCCCGCGAAGGACAAGGTGTATCGCCACCCGACGTTCTACGCGATCCCGGACGAGGTGAAGAACCTGTGAACGCCCGACTGCGCTACGTGCTCAGGCTGGCGGATACGAGCCTCGTGCTCGGCCAGCGGCTCGGCGAGTGGGTGGGGCATGCGCCCGCGCTCGAAGAGGATCTTGGCCTTGCGAACATCGCGCTCGATCTGCTCGGCCAGGCGCGGATGCTGCTGACGTACGCCGGCGAGATGGAAGGGCGCGGACGCAGCGAAGACGATCTGGCGATGGGGCGCGATCAATCGGACTTCCTGAATTTCGCGCTCGTCGAGCAGCCGAACGGCGATTTCGGGCGGACGATCGTGCGGCAGCTGCTGATCGATGCCTTTCAGCTCGAGTTGTACGAAGCCCTGCAGCGATCGTCGGATGCGCGCCTTGGGGAGATCGCCGCCAAGGCACTGAAGGAAACGCGCTACCACTTCCGCTACAGCGCGGGCTGGGTGGTGCGGCTCGGCGACGGCACCGAGGAGAGTCACCGGCGCGTTCAGTCCGCGCTCGACGAGCTCTGGCGCTTCACGCGCGAGCTCTTCGCCGAGGACGACATCGATCGCGAGATGGTGGCCGCCGGTGTCGCGCCGTCCCTCGCCGAGCTGCAGCCGCGCTGGTCCGCGCGCATCGACGAGGTGCTGCAGGAGGCGACCTTGGCGCGGCCGGCGGATGCGCCGTATTCATGGTTCGGCAAACGCGGCGAGCACACCGAGCATCTCGGGTATCTGCTCGCGGAAATGCAGTTCCTGCATCGCGCGTATCCGGGGGCGACGTGGTAGTTGCGGCCGATCGCAAGTCCGGTGCGCCCTCGAGCGAGGGATCGCAAGCTGTCGCGGGCGGGGTTGCGACGCGCGAGGCGGTCGTGTGGCGCGTGCTCGAAGAGGTTCAAGATCCCGAGATTCCGGTGCTCAGCATCGTCGATCTCGGCATCGTGCGTCACGTCGAGTGGCGCGACGACGGGCGCTTGCACGTCGGCATCACGCCGACCTACTCGGGATGCCCTGCGACGGAAGTGATCCGCAGCCTGATAGAGCACGCATTGTCGCGCGCCGGTTTCGCGGACGCCGTGCTCGACAACGTGCTCTCGCCGCCCTGGACGAGCGACTGGCTGACGGAAGAGGGCAAGCAGAAACTGCGCGCCTTCGGCATCGCGCCGCCTGCGGAGTCGGTGAGCAGCGTGCGCAGGCTCTTCGGTGCGCCCACCGTCGTGCCGTGCCCGAAGTGCGGCAGTCGCGCGACGGAACGCGTCAGCGAATTCGGATCCACACCGTGCAAGGCGCACTACCGGTGCACGGTCTGTCTCGAGCCGTTCGACTACTTCAAATGCATCTGAGCAACACATTTGTGGCGTTCGCGGCCGATGCGGGCGTCGAGTCTGCAGTCGCTCTCGTGAAGCGCTTGCTGGGTCAGGATCAAGGCACGCGTGTGCTCGTGTTCTGCGCCGCCCAGGGCGAGGAGCACGCCGAGCCGCTCGAGCAGCTCCTGGCTCTGAAGGATCGGCATCTCGATCGCCTGTCGCTGAGCTTCGTGATGGACCGGGAGCCCGACGAAGCGGAGTTGCTGCGCGGTCCACTCGACGCAGCCAAGATCGATGCGCTCGCGACCACGCTCTTCGACGCGAAGTCGGTGCGCGAGTACCACGTTTACGGATCGCAGCAGCTCGCGGTGGATGTCAACGCGGCGCTCGGTAAGCTCGGGGTCGACAAAACTCGCATCCACTGCGCGCCGGTTCGAGACCACGCGCGAGCGGCGCACGCGCATTCGGCGGCCGACGCGGCGAGTCTGCAGCACGCGGATCACGCGGGTCGCACGGGCGACGCAGCCACCGCGCCGAAAGCGGTCGAAGCTCCGCCAAAGGCCGGTGAAACCCGCGTCTCGTTCGTTATGGACGGTCGCCGCCGGTCTTTCTCGATGCACACGAACACCGAATCCATTCTCGACGCCGCGGAACGCGCCGGCATCGATCTGCCGTTCTCGTGCAAGGCGGGCGTCTGCGCGACCTGTCGGACGAAGCTGCTCCGCGGCCAGGTGGAAATGGTCGAGAACTACGCGCTGGAAGACTGGGAGCTGGAGCAAGGTTTCATCCTGGCGTGCCAGTCCCACGCGACGACCCCCGAGCTCGAGCTGACCTACGACGAGAAGTAGCGCACATGTCCTACCAGTGCATCCTTTTCGATCACACCGACGGCATCGCGCGACTCACGCTGAACCGGCCGGACCGTCTCAATGCGTTCAACGTCGACATGCACGCCGAGGTGCGAGAGGTGCTGGCGCGGGTGCGTGACGATGCGAGCTGTCGCGTATTGCTGATCACCGGCGCCGGCCGCGGCTTCTGCGCCGGGCAGGACCTGAACGATCGCGCGGTCGCACCGGCCGGTGCAAAGACCGATCTCGGTGAGTCCATCGAGTTGCGCTACAAGCCGCTCGTCCTCGCGCTGCGCTCGATGCCGAAGCCGGTCATCGCGGCGGTGAACGGCGTGGCGGCCGGTGCCGGCGCGAACATCGCGCTCGCGTGTGACCTCGTGATCGCGGCGCGTTCGGCGAGCTTCATCCAGTCGTTCTCGAAGCTCGGTCTCGTGCCGGATTCGGGCGGCACGTGGAGCTTGCCGAGGCTCGTCGGAACCGCGCGTGCGATCGGGCTCGCCTTTCTCGGAGAGAAGCTGAGTGCCCAGGAGGCCGCGGAGTGGGGCTTGATCTGGCGCTGCGTGGATGACGCCGAGCTGCCCACCGTGGTGGATCAACTGGCGCGTCAGCTCGCGGCCGCTCCCACGCTCGGGCTCGCGCGCACGAAGGAGGCGATCTACACCTCCGGCAGTCGCACGCTCGAACAGCAGCTCGATCTCGAGCGCGATTTCCAGCGCGAGCTCGGATACTCGGCGGACTACGCGGAAGGCGTGGCCGCGTTCATGGAAAAGCGCACCCCGAAGTTCACGGGCCGCTGATTCTCGGAAGGCACGCCATGCAACTGAAGAACTACGTCGGCGGTCGCTGGGTCGCAGGCGCCAGCGAGGGCGCGCTGCTTCGTGACGCCACGACGGGCGCCGTCATCGCGCAGGCATCCACCGAGGGCATCGACTTTCGTGCCGTGCTCGAATACGCGCGCAACGTGGGCGGGCCGGCATTGCGTGCGCTCACGTTTCACGAGCGGGCGGCGCTCGTGAAGAATCTTGCGAAGTTCCTCACGGAGAAGAAGGACGAGTTCTACGCGCTGTCGTACGCCACGGGCGCGACCAAGGCCGACTCGTGGATCGACATCGATGGCGGCATCAGCACGCTCTTCGTGTTCGCCAGCAAGGGGACGCGCGAGCTGCCGAACAGTCGCGTGTACGTCGACGGCGCGCCGGAGATGCTGTCGAAGACCGGCACGTTCGTCGGACAGCACATCTGCACGCCGCTCGAAGGCGCGGCTGTGCACATCAATGCGTTCAACTTCCCCGTGTGGGGAATGCTCGAGAAGCTCGCGCCGACACTCATCGCGGGTGTGCCCGCCATCGTCAAGCCGGCGACGGCGACGTCTTATCTGACCGAGCTGGTCGTGAGACGGATCATCGAGTCCGGCATTCTGCCGGAGGGCGCGCTGCAATTGATCTGTGGGAGTGCGGGCGACCTTTTCGATCACCTCACGTGTCAGGACGCGGTCGCGTTCACAGGCTCGGCGAGTACGGCGAGCGCGCTGCGCCGGCACCCGAATGTTATCGAGCACGCGGTGCGGTTCACTGCGGAGACGGATTCGCTGAACTCGTCCATCCTGGGTCCGGACGCAGCGCCCGGCACGCCGGAGTTCGACCTGTTCGTGCGCGAGGTCGTGCGCGAAATGACGGCGAAGGCGGGGCAGAAGTGCACGGCCATCCGCAAAGCACTCGTTCCCGCGGAAACGAGTGCAGCCGTGATCGATGCGCTGCGCGCAGCGCTTGCGAAGATCGTCGTCGGCGATCCTCGTCGTGAGGACGTCCGCATGGGTCCGGTGGCCTCGCTTGCTCAGCGCCGCGAAGTGCGCGAGCAGATCGCACGGCTCGAGCGCGAAGCAGAGATCGTCTACGGTAGCGCGGGCGGCAGCGGCGCAGAGCCACGCGATGGCAGCAGCGCTGGGCGCAGTGTGAGTAGCGCCGGCGAGCGCACCGTCAGCGGCCGCTTCGAGCTGGCCGGCGCCGACGCGGAGAAGGGCGCTTTCATACCGCCGACGCTTCTCTACTGCCGCGATCCGTCGTCCGCGCGAGCCATTCACGAGGTCGAGGCGTTCGGGCCGGTCTGCACCGTCGTCCCGTATAGCGGCCTCGACGAGGCCATCACGCTCGCGCGACGCGGCGGCGGCAGCCTCGTCAGCTCCGTGTTCACGGCAGACGATTCTGCGGCGGCGAAACTGGTACTCGGGCTCGCGCCCTATCACGGTCGCTTGCTCGTCGTGAATCGCGATTGTGCGAAAGAATCGACCGGACACGGCTCACCGCTGCCGCATCTCGTTCACGGCGGACCCGGCCGCGCCGGTGGCGGCGAGGAGATGGGCGGCGTGCGCGGCGTCATGCACTACATGCAGCGCACCGCCGCGCAAGGATCGCCGAACACGATCGTCGCCGTCACGGGTCGGTGGATGCGCGGCGCACGCACGCGCGACCCCGGCGTGCATCCGTTTCGCAAGCCGTTTCACGAGCTCGCGATCGGCGACACATTCTTCTCGGGCGAGCGCGAAGTCACCCTCGAGGATATCGAGCGTTTCGCAGCACTTTCAGGCGATCACTTCTACGCGCACATGAGTGAAGCCGACGCGGCTCGCAATCCGCTGTTCGGCGGCCGTGTGGCGCACGGCTACTTCCTGGTGTCTGCGGCCGCCGGGCTGTTCGTCGATCCGGACTACGGGCCGGTGCTTGCCAACTACGGCATCGATTCGTTGCGTTTCGTGAAGCCCGTGAAGCCCGGCGATCGCATCAAGGTGCGCCTGACGTGCAAGGAGAAATCGCTGCGACCGGCAAACGGTTACGGCGAAGTGCGCTGGGACACCGAGATCACCAACCAGGCCGGCGAACCCGTCGCGCTCTATGACGTGCTCACGATGGTGAGCGAACGCGCAGTGCCTTGAGCGCGCTCGCGCCAAGTCGAAGTGAAGCGCACGTGCGGATGCGGGCGCAGCGGTGATGGGTGCTCGCAGCCCGCACCGGGCGTGCGGTTCAAGCGCAGGTGCCGATCTGAGCGCGAATGGGATCGGCGTCCGCGGCCCGCACTCGACGCGCGACTAGCGCGGCTTGGCTTTGCGAATCTCCACGACGCCGCGGTCCGCATCGACCTTCACCCAATCGCCCGTCGCGATCAGATCGAGCGGATTGCGATCGAGCTCGGTGATCGAGGGCACGCGCATCACCACACAGCCGAGCGCGATCTTCGTCGTCATCTCGTTGAAGATCATCGCCTTCGGCGCCGTGCCGGCTAGCCGGCAGGTGTGAAACATCGCCGACCAGCCGGAGGAGCCCTTCGCGCCCGGACACACGAGAATCTTGTCCTTGAAGCTCACGCCGCGCAGCTCGTGGCGCGTCTCGATGATCGTGCCGTTCATGGGGTTCACGCCGCCCCAGCCCGAAATCGTATCGCGCGTGACGAGCGCCTCGCCCTCGGCGACACCGCCGACGACCTTGCGACCGTGTAGAACGATGACCTCGCCGTGAACCGCGGTCTCGGGCGACTGGCTGCCCGACGCTGTGCCCGTGGCCGCTGCGCCTTCGCGCGCGGCAAGCTCCTTCGCGGCAGTCTCATTGCGAACGCTCATGGCGCCACTCCATTCCAGCGGCCCGTGAGTGCGGCCTGAATGCAGTCCGCCGTCGAGCCGAACCATGCTTGAATGCCCATGATGGCGGGCAAGTAGTGCACCTGCTTCGCCGAATCCAGCGCGGCGACTTTCGTTCCCGGCGGAACGGCCTGTCCGATGGCTGAGCACGTATCGGTGATCACGACGCCGCCGGCCTCGCGAATGATCTTGGTGTATCCCTGCGCATCCGCCACCGCGCGCACGGCGCGTGAGGTGAATACCCACAGCCGCACGTTCGCGCTGATCTTCTTCCCATCGAGCAGCCGGCAGATCTCCTGGATCTGTTCCAGCGCTGCGTGTGGGCAGCCGAGCATCACGTAGTCGACGTTCGGATCGCTGGCGCGCGCGTTCAGGGTCTCGTACGTGCGCCGCTGCTCCGCCTTGCCGTACTTGAACACCTCGATCGGCTCGTTCGGGCCGAGCGCGGCCTCGAGGGTCGGCGCCTCGGGCGTGACGCCGACCATGTGGTACATCTCGACGCCGCCGGAGGAGGCCGCCGCCGCGCCGAAGTGCTTGTGCCGGATCAAATCCGGCTTGCCGTAGCGGCCGACGAGCACGGGGATGCGCTCGCCCATCACCTGACCGGTGAAGTAGCCGAGCATGCCCCAGTCCATGAGGCTCTCGACGGGGATCTCGACATCGATTCGATGCGAAGCGAAGCGGTACTCGTCGCGATGAAAGCCCCAGTCGGGAATCTTGCCGGTGATCATCGCGGCGCTCGTGCTCTCGCGTCCCTCGGTGTTCGTGCGCGCGCCGAGCACCGAGTTGCAGTAGACCACTGCGGAGGATTCCATCCAGGCGCAGTGCTCGCCGCGTTTCGGCACGTTGCCCGCGAGATACGGCGTGCAGGTCTTCAGAATCTTGATGCCGAGGCTCGCGGCGGACGTTTCGCCGGCCTGGCTGATGCGCAGCTGCTCGGGCTTCGCGCCGAGCGTCTGCCACTGCTCCGGATCGACGCCGCCCTGCAAGTGGCACGAATTCACGGTGATCCGCGGCACCTCGATGATCTCGTCGCTGTCGAGATCGAAGAGCGAGTAGATGACGTCGTACCGATCGCCCGGCTGCGTGTAGTACTTCTCGAGAAACAGGTTCGACGTGCCCGGCACGCCGGCGACGTTGTTCGTATCCACGAACCGCTCTGCGCCCAGCGCCTCGCCGTAGCGCACGAGCAGCTCCATCGCTTTCTGATGCGCTTTGCCGCGCTGGCCATCGAGCATGGCCTTCTCGTCATCGGTGAGCTTCATCGCGTCCCTCCGTCGCGCGCGGCGATCGCGCGATCGATCAGATAAGCGTGGATCGCCTCCACGTCCTTCTCGTCGAACATGTCCGCGAAGGGCGCCATGCCGTCTTTCGCGCGCGCGCCGTACAGCACGATCTGCTTGAACTGCTTGTGTGTCTCCGCGGACATGTACCGCAAATCCGGCGTCATGCCGCCGGAGACCGCATTGAGACCATGACAGAGCCGGCACGTGCCGGCATAGAGCTGCTCACCGCGCGCGATCACGTCCTTCGACGCGGTCTGAGCAGGAGGATCGAGCGGCGGCAGCGGAGGAAGCGGCGGCAACGAGGCCGTGCCGCGGAGCTTGAACGCGAGAATGCGCGAGGTCGCGCGATGCGTCGGCGCCATGCCGCCGATGATCGCGATCGAGCCGGACCATCCGGCAGCGACCGCAATGTACTGCTCGCCGTCGACCGAGTAGCTGATCGGTCCCGCCATCGCGCCGGTTTGAATCGGCATCTCCCAGAGCTTGCGGCCCGCATCCGCGCTGTAGGCAACGAAGCGTCCATCGGCGGCGCCTTGAAAAACGAGATTGCCCGCGGTGCTGAGCGTGCCGCCGTTCCATACGTTCGCGTGATCGACGCGCCAGGCTTCGCGCTGCTTCACCGGGTCCCATGCGAGCAGATAGCCCTTCAGCGGCGGCGCAGGTTCCGCGGGCGGTTTCGCGTTGGGTGCGAACGCGGTGTTCCAGTTCATCCGCCAGGGCGGCAGCTCTTTCGCGTGCGTGTACGGCCAGGAGGTCTCCTGCGCCGGCAGATATACGAGCTTCGTGATCGGGTTGAACGACATCGGCGGCCAGTTGTGTGCGCCGAAATGCGCGGGGTACACGAGGCTCGCCTGCCGATCGTCGTACGAATTCGCGGGTTTGAGCTCGACCGGCCGGCCGGTCTTCAGATCGATGTGCGAGGCCCAGTTCACCGGAACGAAGTTGTTCGCCGAGATCAGCTTGCCGTTCGTGCGGTCGATGACATAGAAGAACCCGTTCTTCGGCGCGTGCAGGATGACCTTGCGCGGCTTGCCGTCGATCGTGAGATCGGCGAGCGTCATTTGCTGGACGGCCGTGTAATCCCAGTTCTCGCCCGGAACCTCCTGGTAGTGCCACACGTATTCGCCGGTGTCGGGCCGCACGGCGACGATGGAGCTGAGAAACAGGTTGTCGCCGCCGCCGGGGCTGCGCAGGTCACGCGACCACGGCGCGCCGTTGCCGGTTGCGATGTACAGCAAGTCGAGCTGTGGGTCGTACGCGAAGCCGTCCCATGCATTGCCGCCGCCGCCATAGCGCCAGTACTCGCCGCGCCAGGTCTTCGCCGCCATCTCGACGGTCTTCGATTCATAGCCGTACTTCGGATCGCCGGGCACGATCCAGAAACGCCAGACCTGCTTGCCCGTCTCGGCGTCGTAGGCCGTGACGTAGCCGCGCGTACCGAATTCGGCACCGCCGTTGCCGATGATCACCTTGCCCTTGACGACGCGCGGCGCGCCGGTGATGGAGTACGGCTTGGTGCGGTCCGTGGTCTGCTCGCTCCAGAGCAGCTTGCCGGTCTTCGCGTCGACGGCGATGAGGCGGCCGTCGATCGTGCCCTCGAACACCTTGCCCTTCCACAGCGCCGGGCCGCGATTCGCGGGGCCGCAGCACATGTACCGCATCCAGTAGCGCGGGACCTGCGGGTCGTAGCTCCACAGGGTCTTGCCGGTCTTCGCGTCGATGGCGTGGAGGATGTTCCAGACGCCGGAGGTGTACATCACGCCATCGGCGACGAGCGGCGTGGCTTCGAGACCGATCGTCGATCCGAAGTCGACGAACCACGCGAGGCCGAGCTTGGCGACGTTGCGATCGGTGATCTGCGTGAGCGGGCTGAAGCGCTCCTCGAAATAGGTGCGACCGGTCGTGAGCCAGTTGTTCGGATCCGACGCGGCCGCTTCGATGCGCGCCGCGTCCACCGTTCCGGCACCGTGCGCGGCCTGCGCCGCCACGAGCCCGAGAAGAGCCGAGAGGAACCGCAATTCACGCAGATGACGCATAGGTCTCCCGCTGTGCAGTCAGGGGCTCGCAGGCTACGCGACTCAGTCGGTGCGATCCAGATTGTCCGTGAGCCGCGCCTGGAACTTCCACAAGTCGATCTCATGGACCGAGCCCGCGCCCGCGAGATCGAGCGCGTGCGCCGCGGCCGCTCCCATCGCGATACAGGGCCCCATCACGCGGATCGCCGACAACGCGTGCGAATCCGCGTCGACGCAGCGCCCGGCCGCGACGATGTTGTCCGCATCGCGAGGAGTCATGCAGCTCAGCGGGATGTAGTAGACGTGCCCGTCCGCGAATTGCTCCCAGTGCACCAGCTCCTGGGTGTTGTGCAGCTCGACCCACCACGCACAGCGGGCCGCCGCATCGGCGGGCCGCTCGCCGCGGCGAATATCTTCGAGCGTGAGCTGCCGCTTGCTCTGGATCCAGCGCGTCTGCCGCAGGCCCGGGTTGCCGTACGCGCGCACGCGCGCGTTCGCGAAGATGTGCGGGTACTCGGTGCGCAGGAACACGATGATCGCATCCGCCTGACGGCGGCCCTCGAACACCATGTGCGCGGAGGCGAGCGGATTCACCGGGGTCTCGAAGTGATTGATATTGGCAAGCATGAAGTTCTTGCCCGGGAAGTGCATCAACCAGCCGTCGTGGCGCACGAGCCCGTACTGCGCGCCCTTTTTCGCGAGCCGCTCGCGCACCTCCACCATGTCCAGCGAGCCGACGGTGTCGAGGTTGTAGCCCTCGATGAGAAAGTTCATCGAGCCGTAGATCGGCGCATCGGGCTCGCGGACCTCGAGTCCCGCCTCGTAGGAGAGGCTCGCATCGCCCGACGAATCCACGTAGCCGTTGGCAACGACCCGCACGGGGCCAAAGCGCGTGGCGAACTCGATGTGCCGCACGCGGCGGTTCTCGAAGGCGACGCTCGTCAGCACCGCGCCGACGATCGCCTGCACACCGGCCGCCTCGATCTTGCGCTCCATCCAGCGCGCCAGTCGCACCTCGTCGTACTGGAAGGTGACCGTCGAGCGGTGCATGCGGAGGAGGGAGCCTTCCGCGTCGAGGTCGCGCAGCAGATCGTCCGCAACGAGATGCGTGATCTGGTACGCGCGCGGACCGTGCGTGTAGAGCCCGATCAGCGTACCGATGATGGAGCCGATCGCTTGCCCGCCGAGCGCGGGCGCGCCATCGACGATGACCACCTTGCGCCCGAGCCGAGCCGCCTCGAGTGCTGCCGCGACACCGGAAATGCCTGCGCCGAGCACGCAGATGTCCGCCGTCACGGTCTGCACGGGCCGCGTCGCCGGCCGCCGCACGGTGCGGGTCGGAATGATTTCATTCGCCATCGTCTACGGTTCTCTCTCTTTACATTGCGGCCCCGATCGGCGCGGGTTGCTGGAGCAACGAATTCGTTGCGCCCGCGGCTGTCATCTCGGCCGGGTACATGTCCGCGTCTTCATGGTCCGCGCAGGGTAGCCGAAGCTCGCGAGCGGCAGAACGTGAGCGGTGGCGCGATCAGTCTTCTCGTTTCACGAAAAGTCGCGCGCGCCGCGCTCACGGTGCCCCGCTCAGCGCGGGCGGCATCGATTGCAGGCGCTTCTTCAGGTACTCGACCAGCTCGTGCACCGCCGGCTTGCTCAACTTGATGCGCGGAACGATCGCCTTGAGCCAGTACTCCGGAATGGGCGCATCTTCCAGCAGGGCGACGAGTGTGCCCTTGGCCAGGTCGTCCACGACGAGAAACTCGGGGATCACGGCGATGCCCGTGCCGCGAAGTGCGGCCTCACGCAACACGCGCGCATCGTTGGCATGCAGCTTCGAGCGCACTTCGATGCTGACGGGATTCGGCTGCTGTTCGAACACCCACGTGTTGCCCATCAGCATGGAGGTGAGGCAGTCGTGCTCGACGAGCTCGGTCGGGTGCTCGGGCCGCCCCTTCGCATCGAGGTACGCAGGCGCGGCACAGAGCACGATGCGGTACGGGCAGAGCGGAATGTCGGCGACATCGGGGTACGAAGCAGGCGAGGCGCCGAACACGAGATCGAAGCCTTCTTCGAGCGGATTGACGGAGCGGTCGAGCAGCACGATGTCCATCGTCAGCCCGGGATTGAGCGCGTGGAAATCGCACAGGATCGGCCCGAGATACATCGACGTCAGCGTCGTCGGTCCCTTGATGCGCAAGTGACCCTCGATTCCGCGCTCCGCCGCCGCCGTCGACCCGATGATCTCGTCGAGCTCCGCAACCAGGCGCTGATACTGCGGCAGCAGCCGCTCGCCGGCCGGAGTGAGCGAGAGCGCGCGCGTCGAGCGCACGAAGAGCTGCGCGCCCATCTCCTCCTCGAGGCGCGTGATGCGCTTGGTCACGACGGAAGGCGCCACACCGAGCTCGCGCGCCGCGCTGGAGAAACTGCCGGTGCGGCAGACCAGCAAGAACGCCTTGATATTCTGCAGTGTGTTCATAATTTTTCGCGGAACCCGAAAGCTGATCGTTCGATCCGTTGCGTTCTCCTCCTCGGCGCTTGGTGCTACCGTCTTTCCAGAACTAAATCAAGCGCTTGAATTTCCATTAGCGGATAGGGGGAGCTATATGGTCATTTCCAGGGCACGAATTGCACGCGCACTGCTCGCCGGTGCGCCGGCATTGCTCGCGACACCCGCGTTCGCCGCCGATCCCGATCAGGGCGGTGGACTCGAGGAAGTGGTCGTCTCGGCGCAGTTCCGCGAAGAAAAGCTGCAGAGCACACCGATCGCGATCTCGGCGTTCACGGCCGAGAACCTCGAGGTTCGCGGGATCGATACCGTCACGGACCTGGATGCCTTCGTGCCGAACGCGGTGATTCAGCCGCTCGGCGCCGGCTGGGGCGCGACCATGGCGGCCTTCATTCGCGGCGTGGGGCTCGGCGACAACATTCTCTCGTTCGAGCCGGGCGTGCCGATCTATGTCGACGACGTGTACATCGGCCGCCCGCAAGGCGCCATTTTCGATCTGCTCGATCTCGAGCGTGTGGAAGTGCTGCGCGGCCCGCAGGGCACGCTCTTCGGCAAGAACGCCATCGGCGGCACGATCCGCCTCATCTCGAAGAAGCCGCAAGGCGATGGCTCGGGCTCGTTGAGCGTCGCGCTCGGCAGCTTCAATCGCCTGAACGCGCGCGGCTCGATGGACGTCTCGCTGATCGAAGACAAGGTGTTCGCGCGCTTCTCGTTCTCGAGCAAGAAGGCCGACGGCTACTTCAACGTGCTGGACTACGAGTGCGTGAACGGCCCGGGCTCGCTCGGCGCCGGCGGCACCGGCTTGCCGGCCGGCGGGTACAACACACCCGGCGAGTTTCCGGGCGGGCTGCCGGGCATCCGGCTCGGATCGCAGGTCGCGCCGGGCGGCAACTGCGTCATCGATACGCTGGGCGATGAGAACGTGCAGTCGGGCCGCGCGGCGTTCCGCTTCCTCATCAGCGATGCGCTCGAATTCAACCTGATCGGCGACCTCACCGTGCAGCGGCAGAAAGGACCGGCCGACAAGTACACCGTGATGGACCAGACGAACGGCCTGAACGCATTCTGGAACGGCGCGTTCGCGGCGCCGGTGTTCGGCAACGGCATCGCGTGGGATGACCGCTTCATCACGCCAGACCTGTATTCCAACTACAGCCGCTACAACGATCCGATCACCAATCGCATCGTGCCGAACATCAACGACATGGATCACTGGGGCGTGTCCGGCACGTTCGAATGGAAGCTGACGGACACTCTGCGGTTGAAGTCCATCACCGCGTACCGTCGCTTCTGGAACAAGTTCGGCCGCGATTCCGACGGCACGCCGCTGCCGCTGAACGCGACATACGACGACAGCCGCCATCGGCAGTTCACGCAGGAGCTGCAGCTCACCGGCACGGTGGCGAAGCTCAACTGGGCAACCGGCGCGTTCTACTACGACGCGCACGATTCCAACCAGGGCTTCGATTTCCTCTATCCGACCATCGTGTACGAGAACGATGCGTTCGACCGCCAGGACACGAAGAACTGGGCGGTCTTCGCGCAGGGCACGTATCAGCTCACCGATGCGTTCTCGTTCACCGCCGGCGCGCGCTACACGCACGACGACAAGGACGCGACCATCTATCGCGCGAACTTCTTCGGCGGCGTCGTCATCGACAACGCGTTCGTACCGCTGACCGCGACGAAGACCGATGTCACGCTCTCCGCCGACTACCAGTGGAACGACGACCTGATGACGTACGTGAAGTACGCCACCGGCTTCAAAGGCGGCGGCTTCAGCCCGCGGCCCGCCACCGCGCTGCAGACCGAGCCCTTCAAGCCGGAAAAGCTGAAGACGCTCGAGCTCGGCGCGAAGTCGGAGCTGCTCGAGCGGCGCGTGCGTCTGAACGGCGCGGTCTTCTTCTCGCGCTATTTGAACCAGCAAACCTTCGCGCAGCAGCTCGACGCGTCCGGCGCGAACTGGTTCCGCGAAGTGAATGCCGGCAAGGCGCGCATCTGGGGCCTGGAAGGGGAGCTGCAGGCGGAGCCCGTGAGCGGGCTGCGAGTCGAGGGCTCCTTCGGCTACATCAACTACAACCTCTACGACAACGAAGGCAACGTGCTGCTCTTCGAAGGCGACAACTGCGGCGGCCGGCGCTGCTACTCGCCGCGCACGCCGAAGTGGAACGGCGCGGTCGGCGTGCAGTATTCGTTCGGCACCGGCATGGGCTCGATCACACCGCGGCTCGACGCGCAGTACCAGTCGACCATCTATTTCACGACCAACAATCAGGGTGTGCAGCCCGGCTACACGCTGCTGAACGGCCGCCTCACCTGGCAGTCGGAGAGCACCGCCTGGGAAGTCGCGCTCTACGGTGACAACCTGACGGACAAGGGTTATTTCAACGGCAAGCTGAATCTGGTCGGCTTTTTCGGGCGCGAGCAGGGCAACCCGGGCGCGCCCCGCACGTGGGGCCTGAGCTTCAAGCGCAACTTCAATTCGACGCCTTGAGGCGGGCGCGCGTGTCGTGAATCCACCCGTGCAGCGCGGTGCTCGAGCCGCGGGCCGAATCTGACCCGCGGACACTCGAGCACCCGGGATCGGCGCGCCACCCCGGGCGCGCCGATCTCGTTTAGGATTCGGTCGATGTCACAAACCGAGACTGACGCCCAGGCGGTGGCGGCGCGTGCGGCGGCGACTTCCACGCATTCGGCGGCCTACCGCTATTACGTCCTCGGGGTTCTGTTCCTGACGTACGCCGTCAACGTGATGGATCGCGGCGTGCTGGGCGTGCTGCTCGAGAGCATCAAGCACGAGTTCGCGCTCAACGACCTGCAGATCGGCTTCCTCAGCAGCCTGCCGTTCGCGTTCTTCTACGCCACACTCGGCATCCCGATCGCGGCGCTCGCGGATCGCACCATTCGTCGCAACGTGCTGGCCGCGTGCTGCGCGCTCTGGAGTCTCGCGACCGCCGCATGCGGCCTGGCCGTGAACTTCGGTACGCTGCTCGCCGGCCGTGCGCTCACGGGCGTCGGGGAGGCCGGCGGTACGCCGCCGTCCCATTCGCTGATCTCGGATTACTTCTCGCGCGCGACCCGCGCGACGGCGCTCTCGATCTACGCGCTGGGGGTGCCGCTCGGGACGATGCTCGGCAACTTCATCGCCGGTCGCGGCAACGATCACTTCGGCTGGCGGACCACCTTCATCCTCGCGGGGCTGCCCGGCCTCGTAACGGCGCTGCTGGTCTGGCTGACGATCCGCGAGCCGCCGCGCGGAATGGCCGAGCTCGGTCCCCGCCAAACGAAGGTGCCGGCGCCGCCGCTCGGCGAGGGATTGAGATTCCTGTGGAGCTATCCCTCCTTCCGTCACATGTGCGTTGCCGCCGGCCTGCACTCGGTCGTGTGGTACGCGGGCAGTCAGCTCAACGGCTCGTTCTTCCGCCGCGTACACGAGATGTCGGCGCAGGATGCCGGCGACTGGCTCGCATTGTTCGCGTTGCTCGGATCGATCGGCACTTTCCTGGGCGGCTTGCTTGCGGACCGGCTCGCCACGCGCAACAACGACCGGCGCTGGTACATGTGGGTGCCCGGGATCGCGACGCTCGTGATGGTGCCGCTGCAATTCAGCTCGTATCTCTCGGGCAATCTCACGGTCGTCATTCCCTCGTTCGTGTTCATGACGATCCTGGCGTCGATGTTCTTCGGGCCCTCGTTCGCGGTTTCGCAGCTGGTGGGCACGCTGCGCACGCGCGCGCTCGCCACCTCGGTCCTGCTCTTCGTGCAGACCTTCGTCGGGCTCGGGCTCGGGCCGCTCGTCGCCGGTGCGCTCAGCAACTCGATGGCGGCGAGCATCGGCGAGTCGGCCTCGCTGCGGTACGCACTGGTGATCGTCGGCCTCGCGAACATCTGGGCGACGGCGCACTACATGATCGGTGCGCGCACGATTCGCGAGAATATCGCCAAGACCGAAGCGCTGAATCGCGCCGAGGTGGTGTGAGCGTCAGCCGTCGCTGCGGCGACGGAACTCCGCGGGCGACATGCCGACGCGCTCGCTGAAGAACCGCGAGAAATACGCCGGATCACTGAAGCCGAGATCGTAAGCGGTCTCGGCGACCGTCATGTTCGTGTACCGCAGACTGCGCTTGGCTTCGAGGATGAGCCGCTCGTGCACGATGTGCGTCGGCGGGTGGCCGGTCACGTCGAGGCACGCATCGCGCAGTCGCGAGGGCGTCACACCGAGCGCTTTCGCATAGCGGCTCAGCTCCCATCCCGCCCGCAGATTCGCCTCGACGGCCTGGCGAAAGCGCGCGACGAGCGCTGCGCGCGGCCCGCGCGTGCCGCGCAACGTGCCATGCAGCTGGTGCGTGGCGCGCACCGCGCACACGAGCAGCGTCATGAGACGCGCTTCGGTGGCGGCCGCGTGCGCCGGCGCGGTCCACTGAAACTCCCGCTGCAGGCGCACGACTGCTTCCTCGATCTCGTGCGCTTCGAGAGCGCTGTGCCGCAGATCCACGGCCATCGCACCTTCGAACAGCGCCTGGAAGGCCGGCTCGCGCACGGCGAGGTCGGCAAGCGCACGGTCGGCCACGGTCACGACGTAGCCCCGGGTGTCTTTTTCGAACACGAACGCGTGCACGACGCCGGCTGGAATGAGCAGCAGCGCCGGCGCGGCGAATGCGTGCGACGTGTTCTCGGCGCGCATGGTGCCGCCGCCCCCGAGAATGACGAGGATCTGGTGCAGGTCCCGGTGGGTGTGCGCGCGGATCTCCCAGCCGTGCAGCCGGCTGCGGTCGGCGATGGTCTCGATGTGGACGAAGCGCTCCTCGGCATCGCGAGGCGGCTCGCCGTACAGAAAGAATCGGGGCACGGAGGCAGAACGGGCCATGGAGCGATTATCGATCACGCCGCGCGCCGGATCGCAAAAAAATCCAAGGGGTTCGCCGCTTCGTGCATGGCCTGGCGCTCCTCCCGGAACGATCCTTTGGCGCCATGCGAACTCAAGTGGCGATCATCGGAGCGGGGCCTGCGGGACTCATGCTCGCCCAGCTGCTCCATTTGCGGGGTATCGATTCGGTGGTGCTCGAGGCGAAGAGCCGCGAGTACATCGAGCACCGGGTGCGCGCCGGCGTGCTCGAGAACGTCGTCGTCGATGTGCTGAACGAGGCGGGCGTCGGCGAGCGCATGATGCGCGAGGGCCTGCGCCACGATGGCGTACACCTGCGCTTCGCCGGCCGCGATCACCGCGTCGACTTCAAGGCGCTGACCGGCCGCTCCGTGCTGGTGTACGGCCAGCAGGAAGTCGTGAAGGACCTCGTCGCCGCGCGTCTCGCGACCGGGCGGCCGCTGTACTTCGAGGTGGAAGAGGTCAGCGTGCACGCCATCGATTCGGCGACGCCCGAGGTCCGCTTTCGTGCGCACGGCGGCGCGGAGACCGTGCTCCAGTGCGATTTCATTGCCGGTTGCGACGGCTTTCACGGCATCTGCCGCCCGAGCTTCCCGGCGGGCGTGCTGAAGGTATACGAGCGTGTATATCCCTACGCGTGGCTCGGCATCCTTGCCGACGTCGCGCCGGCCTCCCACGAGCTGATCTACGCGAATCACGAGAACGGCTTCGCGCTGCTCAGCATGCGTTCGCCGACGGTGAGCCGGCTCTACATCCAGTGCGCACCCGATGAGCCGCTCGAGAACTGGCCGGACGAGCGCCTCTGGCAGGAGCTCGAGACGCGGCTCGCGACGCGCGAGGGATTCGAGCTGGCCCGCGGCCCGATCACGCAGAAGGGCGTGACGCCCATGCGGAGCTTCGTCGCCGAGCCCATGCAGTACGGCCGCCTGTTCCTCGCCGGCGATGCCGCCCACATCGTGCCGCCGACGGGCGCGAAGGGCATGAACGCCGCGATTGCAGACGTATGCGTCCTCGCGGATGCGTACGCGCATTACTATGCCGGGCGTGCGGGTGCGGGCCGCTTCGAGAAGCTCGATGCGTACTCGGAGAAGTGCCTGCGACGCATCTGGAAAGCACAGCGCTTCTCGTGGTGGGTCACGCAGCTGATGCATCGCTCGGAGACCGACAACGACTTCGATCGGCGCCGGCAGCTCGCGGAGCTCGACTATCTCTCGAGCTCGCATGCGGCGGAGGTGACGTTCGCCGAGAACTACGTCGGCTTGCCGATCGGCTGACGACTGTTCGATAAGCGGCTATCGCGCGCGTCCGCAACGTGTTGACGCGCTGGCACCGACCCCCGAACATTCTCTAAATGGCTGGTGCTGCGCCCCTTACTTTATTTCTCATTCCCGGGATCCTCTGCGATGCGCGTGTCTGGGCGAGCCAGCGCGCGGCACTCGCGGATCTCGCGGACGTCCGCGTTGCCGAGCACGGCATGCGGAGCACGCTTCCCGCTCTCGCCGAGGACATTCTCGAGAAGGCCCCCGCGCGGTTCGCCGTCGCGGGCCACTCGATGGGCGGGCGCATCGCGCTCGAAGTGTTTCGCGCGGCGCCGGAGCGCGTAGCTGGCATCGCGCTCATGGACACTGGGCATCATCCCTTTCCGGTGGGCGAGGCGGGCAAGCGCGAGGCGGACGGCCGCTTTCGCTTGCTCGCGAAAGCGCGCACCGAGGGCATGCGCGCGATGGCGGGCGAATGGGTGCAGAAGATGGTGCATCCCGCGCGGCTCTCGGACACGGCGCTGATCAACAGCGTGCTGGACATGTTCGAGGCGCAAACGCCGGAGCTCTACGCCGCGCAGATTCACGCGATGCTGAACCGGCCGGACGGCGGCCCGCTTCTGGGCCAGATCAAGTGCCCGGCGCTCGTACTCTGCGGACACGAGGACGCCTGGTCGCCGGCGGCGCGGCATCACGACATGGCGACGCGCATCCCGGGCAGCATGCTGGTCGATATCCCGAATTGCGGGCACATGTCGACGCTCGAGCGGCCCGAGGCGGTGAACGAGGCGATGCGCGCCTGGCTGCACAAGGTGATCGAGAGCGAACGACGATGAGCGTGGAATTCAAACGGATCGCGGTGATCGGCTTCGGTGAAGCCGGCACCATCCTGGGAACGGACCTCGTCGCGGCGGGCTGCCGCGTCGCGACGTACGACATTCTCTTCGAGGCCGAGCACGCGCGGGCGGCGATGCGGGCGAAGGCGGAGCGTGCCCACGTGCGCGCGGCGGATACGCTGGCCGAAGCCGCCAAGGATGCGCAACTCGTCATTTCCGCCGTGACCGCGTCGTCGTCTGGCGATGTCGCGGCGGAAGCCGCGCGCTACATGCGCGCGGGACAAGTCTTCCTGGACATCAACTCGTGCTCGCCCGCCAAGAAGCAATCGAGTGCGCAAACGCTGGAGTCGTCGGGGGCGGACTACGTGGAAGCCGCCGTCATGGCGCCCGTCCCGCCGCAGCGCCTGAAGGTGCCGATGCTCCTCGGCGGCCGCCGGGCTGCCGACATCGCTCCCGCACTGACGAAGCTGGGCATGAACGTGCGGGTCGTCGCCGACAAGATCGGTGTGGCGTCCGCCGTGAAGATGTGTCGCAGCGTGGTGATCAAGGGCATCGAAGCGCTCGCCGTCGAATCGATGCTGGCCGCGCGACGCTTCGGCGCCGAAGAGCAGGTGCTCGCGTCTCTCGAACAGACGTATCCCGACATGGGCTGGGAGAAGGGTCTGCCGGACTATCTGATCAGCCGCGTGGCCGAGCACGGCCGGCGGCGCGCCGCCGAGATGCGCGAGGTCGCGCGCACGCTGCGCGATGTCGGCATTGCGCCGCTCATGGCTTCGGCCACCGCCGAGCGGCAGGACTTCCTCATCGACGAGATGACCGCTCACGGCCTCGCCTACGAACAGGACAAACCGTTCTCCTGGCGCGCGCTCGCCGATACGCTCGCAACCGACCGGAAGAAGCGCTGACGGCGCGCCCGGCATTCCTTCACTCAGTCCGCGGATGAATTCCTGATGGCCAAATACCAGCCGGCTCTGAAGCTCGCCGATCTCGTGGCGATCGACATGCACGTGCACGCCAGCGTTTCACAGCGCCAGCCGCCCGACCCTTACAACGCCATGCTCGACGAGGCGCTCGCGAAGTACTTCAAGTCGCGCTTGCCGCCAACGACGCCCGAAGTCGCGCAGTTCTATCGCGAGCGCAAGATGGCGGCGGTGATCTTCACCGTCGATGCCGAGGCGAGCTTCGGTGGCGCACGCATCTCGAACGAGGAGATCGCGGAAGTCGCGGCCGAGCACAACGATGTGCTGATTCCGTTCGCGAGCATCGATCCGGCCAAGGGCAAGATGGGCGCGCGCGAAGCGCGGCGGCTCATCTCCGAGTACGGCGTGCGCGGATTCAAGTTTCATCCCTCGCTGCAGGGGTTCTATCCGAACGACCGCAGCGCTTACGTGCTCTACGAAGCGATTGCCGAGGCAAAGCTGCCTGCGCTCTTCCACACCGGTCAGACGGGGGTCGGGGCGCGCGTCCGGGGCGGCATGGGCGTGCGGCTGAAGTACTCGAACCCGATGTTCCTCGACGATGTGGCCGCGGACTTCCCGGACATGACCATCATTCTTGCTCACCCGTCCTTCCCGTGGCAGGACGAGGCGCTGGCCGTGGCGACGCACAAGCCGAACGTCTACATCGATCTGTCGGGCTGGTCCCCGAAATACTTCCCCGCGAATCTCGTGCAGTACGCGAACACCCTGCTGAAGGACCGCGTGCTCTTCGGATCGGACTATCCTGCGTTGACCCCGGACCGCTGGATCACGGACTTCGACACGCTGACGATCAAGCCGGAGGTACGGCCCTTGATCATGAAGGAGAACGCCGTGCGGCTCCTCGGCCTGAAATAGGAGCTGACCGATGCCCGACTCCATGCTGGCCGTCGAGATCACGCGTCCGGGACCGCCCGAGGTGCTGCGGCTCACGGAACGGCCTGTGCCGGCGGTCGGGCCCGGCGAGGTGTTGATCCGCGTTGCCGCCGCCGGCGTGAATCGTCCGGATGTGCTCCAGCGGCAGGGGAATTACCCGCCGCCGCCCGGCACCACCGATATCCCGGGGCTCGAAGTCGCGGGCGAGGTGGTTCAGGTGGGCGAGGGAGCACGGCCAGCTGCGCCGTCGGATCGAGCCTGGCAGGTCGGCGACAAGGTGTGCGCGCTCGTTGCGGGCGGCGGGTACGCGCAGTACGTCGCCGCGCCGGGGGTGCAATGCCTGCCGATTCCTGCGCAGCTCTCCATGGAACAGGCCGCGGCGCTTCCCGAGACCTTCTTCACCGTCTATTTGAATGTCGTCGAGCGGGGTGAGCTGCAAGCAGGCGACACGCTGCTCGTTCACGGCGGCAGCAGCGGCATCGGCACGACGGCCATTCTGCTCGGCAAAGCACTGGGCGCGCACGTGATCGTCACGGCGGGAAGCGCCGCGAAGTGCGCGGCGTGTGTCCAGCTGGGTGCGGAGCTTGCGATCAACTATCGCGAGCAGGATTTCGTTCCGGCCGTGCTCGCCGCGACGGGCGAGAAGGGTGCGAACGTCATCCTCGACATGGTCGGCGGGGACTACATGCCTCGGAACATCAAGGCGGCTGCAGTCGATGGGCGCATCGCGCTGATCGCCGTTCAGGGCGGTACGCAGGCCAACATCGATTTGCGCGCTGTGCTGGTGAAGCGGCTGAAGATTGCTGGAGCAACGCTCAGGCCGCAGCCGGTGGAGCGCAAAGGGCGGATCGCTGCAGCGCTGCGCGCTCACGTCTGGCCGCTCTTCGAGAGTCGCCGGCTCGCGGCGCCGCCGATCTACGCGCGGTTCCCCCTGGCGGACGCCGCCAGGGCGCACGCGCTCATGGAGGCGGGGGAACACATTGGCAAGATCGTTCTTTCGACTTAACCGGGCGGCGTGACTAGCGGGTTGCCGCAATCCGCTCGCTGGTTCACATAAGAGGGCCCGTTTTCAGGTAAAGTCCGGGCGCGCGGACCGGGACCGCGGTGGAGAAACGTCAACATGTTCGATCCAGAGCTCCTTTACGGTGTGACCAATTTGCCCTGGTGGGGCTTGGCCTTGGTGACCTACGGGCTGATCCAGCTCATGTTCCTCGGCATCACCTTGTACTTGCACCGGGACCAGTCGCACGGGGGGCTCGAGCTGCATCCCATCCTGCGTCATTTCTTCCGCTTCTGGCTGTGGCTGTGCTCGGGCACGGTCACGAAGGAGTGGGTGGCCGTCCATCGACGCCATCACGCGTATGCGGACCAGCCGGGTGACCCGCACAGCCCGGTCGTCTTCGGCCTGAAGAAGGTTCTGCTCGAAGGCTACGAGCTGTATGTGGCCGGGGCGCGCGACAAGGAGATCCTCGAGAACTACGGCCGCGGCACCCCGGACGACTGGGTCGAGCGCAACGTCTACAGCCGTTTTCCGAAGACCGGCATCGTTCTCTTCTCCATCATCCAGCTCATCCTGTTCGGCGTTCCGGCCATCCTGATGGTCACCATTCAGCTCGCCGCGCAGCCGTTCTTCGCCGCGGGCGTCATCAACGGTCTGGGCCACCACACCGGCTATCGCAGCTTCGAGATGGCTTCGGCCGCGACCAACATCATTCCGTGGGGGCTCTTCATCGCCGGTGAAGAGCTGCACAACAACCACCATGCCTTCCCGTGGTCGGCGCGCTTCTCGCTGCAGCGCTGGGAATTCGACATGGGCTGGCTGTTCATCAAGATCTTCTCGTTCTTCGGTCTTGCCAAGGTGAAGCGCGTGGCGCCGCGGCCGCGTCTCGAGAAAAAGAAGAAGACGCTCGACACCGAGACGGTGCAGGCGCTCTTCACCAACCGCATGTACGTGCTGCGCGATTACGCGCGCCGCGTCGTGCGTCCGGTGTGCCGCGAGATTCAGCGTCGCGAGCCGCACGGCGCCATTCCGCCGGCCGCGCCGAAGCTGCTCATCCGCCATCCGGCGCTGCTGGCCGAGCAGGCGCAGCGCGCGCTGCGCGACCTGCTTGCGCGCCACAAGGAGCTCAAGACGATTCACGAGTTCCGGGAGCGCCTGACGCAGCTCTGGAACGACGCCAATCAGGCGCGTGCCGTTCAGGGCTTGAAGGAGTGGTGTGCGCAGGCGGAGGCGAGCGGCATTCGCGCCCTGCGCGACTTCGCGGCCCGTTTGCCGGCGTATTCGCGCGCGCCCGCGGCCTAGTCGGTCACTTCATCGGCAACGCCGTCGCACGGGTCACCGTGCGGACGGCGAAGCTGGAGTGCACGCGGGCAACGCTCGGCAGCCGCGCGAGCGCCTGATGCAGCCGCTCGAAATCCGCTAGATCGGCGACGACCACCCGCAGCAGGTAGTCGTAGTCGCCCGTCATCAAATAGCACTCCATCACCTCGGGTATCTTCCGGGCCGCCGTCTCGAAGGCGTCGAGACCGGCCTGCGCCTGCCGATCGAGCGTGATGTTCACGAACACGTTTACCGGATACCCGGCCTTCTGCTGATTGAGTACGGCCGTGTAGCCCTCGATCAGGCCAGACTCCTCGAGCGCCCGCACGCGCCGCAGACAGGCCGATTCCGACAGGCTGACCTTCTCCGCAAGCGCGGCGTTCGTGATCCGGGCGTCCTGCTGCAGGATCTTGAGGATGGCGCGATCGTAGCGATCGAGGTCCATTGGCGCAGGATTCTTTCGTGGACGGCCCGATGAGCGGCAGATTCTGCCACGCCGCTCGACCTGCCGCGACCACTACGCAAGGGGGCACCCCGGGCGGCTCGTAATCTTGCTGTCCGGTTCACAGCCCGCAGATCCAAACCGGAGCCTCCCATGCGAATCGGCGTCCCTCGCGAGATCAAGGTCCACGAATACCGGGTGGGGCTCGTGCCGGCGGGGGTCCGCGAGCTCACCGCCGCGGGCCATGAGGTCATCGTCGAAGCCGGAGCCGGCAAGGGCATTGGCGTCGACGACGCCGAATACGAAGCCTGCGAAGCGAAGATCGTCGCCAGCGCCGAGCAGGTGTTCGAGGGCGCCGAGCTGATCGTGAAGGTGAAGGAGCCGCAGCCCCGGGAGTACGCGATGCTCCGGCCGGGGCAGGTGCTCTTCACCTACCTGCATCTCGCGGCGGATCGCGAGCAGGCTCTCGGGCTGATGAAATCCGGCGCCACCGCTATCGCCTACGAGACCGTCACCGATCGCAACGGGCGCCTGCCGCTGCTCACGCCGATGAGCGAGGTGGCCGGGCGCATGTCCGTACAGGTGGGCGCCGGCTGCCTGCAGAAGGCGGCGGGCGGCTTCGGAGTGCTGCTGGGCGGCGTGCCGGGCGTGCCGCCCGCGAAGGTCGTCATTCTCGGCGGCGGCGTCGCCGGCACGAATGCCGCCGAAATGGCGCTCGGGCTGCGTGCGGACGTCACGGTCGTCGATCGCTCGGTCGACAGGTTGCGTGAGCTTTCATTCAACTTCGGTGGGGCGCTGCGCACGGCGTACTCCACGGCCGAGACCATCGAGCGGCTCGTGCTCGACGCGGATCTCGTCATCGGCGCCGTCCTGCTGGTCGGCGCGGCGGCTCCGAAGCTCGTGACACGCGCCATGGTCAAGCGGATGAAGCCCGGCGCGGTGCTCGTCGACATCGCCATCGATCAGGGCGGCTGCTTCGAAACCAGCCATCCGACGACGCACGCGGAGCCGACGTTCATCGTCGACGGCGTCATTCACTACTGTGTGGCGAACATGCCCGGCGCCGTGCCGCGCACGTCGACCTTCGCGCTGACGAACGCCACGCTGCCCTATGTCCGCGCGCTCGCGGACTATGGTTGGGAAAAGGCGATGCAGAAAGATCCCGGCCTGGCGGCCGGTCTCAACGTCCACGCGGGCAAGATCACCCACCAGGCAGTCGCGAGCGCATTGGGACTCTGAGTCGCTACTTCCAGGCAGGGCCTTGCTCCCGTTAGGCTACCGCTCCCGCGCGTCAGGGGCGCGGCCTAATCCCCTCTTTGGTCTCTTGCGAAAGGATGGAACGATGAAGGCCACACTGCTCGCCGGTGCGCTCGGATTGACCCTCGCGGTCGTCGCGAACGCCGCCCCCGTCACCTACAAGATCGATCCCGATCACACGTATCCGAGCTTCGCGGCCGATCACATGGGCGGGCTCTCGGTGCTGCGCGGGACGTTCAAGTCGACGTCCGGCTCGATCACGCTCGACAAGGCGGCGAAGACGGGCACCGTCGACATCACGATCGACACGACCTCGCTCGCGTTCACGAACGACAAGCTGAGCGAGCACGCGAAGAAGGACCCGAAGATGTTCGACGTCGCGAATCACCCGACCGCGACGTACAAAGGCAAGATCAGCAAGTGGAGCGGCGACACGCCCACCGAAGTGGCCGGCGAGCTGACCCTGAAAGGGGTGACGAAGCCGGTGACGCTGAAGATCAACCAGTTCCAGTGCAAGCCGCATCCGATGCGCAAGGGCAACGAAGTCTGCGGGGCCGATGCGACCGGCACGCTCAACCGCTACGACTTCGGCATCACCTACGGGGACAACTTCGGCTTCAAGCCGGAAGTGACCCTCGCCATCGAAATCGAGGCGCTCGCGCCGCAATCGACCTGAGCGGACGCGGCGGCCCGCGGGCGCTGCAGCCCGCGTGGGTGCGCCGCCCGGCTGCGGTTCGCGCGGTCTGACAGATGAGGCGCGGTGGGCTCGCCACCGCGCCTTTTTCGTGGGCCGGGCCGTGCGTCATATGCTAATTCCGAAGAAGTCTGGCGCCGGGCACCCCATTCGCACGGTCCGCCGGAGGCTCTCGGGTACACTGCCGCGCGAGGTCGATCGTGTCGGACAGTCAGCTTCTAGAGGTCATGGTCTCCGCCGCCATCGAGGCGGGTCGCGCCGCGTGTGCCATCTACCGCGGGCAGTTCCAGGTGGAGACCAAACAAGACCAATCGCCGGTCACGGCCGCGGATCACGCGGCGGAGGCGGTGATCCTCGCGCGCCTCGCGGCGGCCGCGCCGACGATTCCGGTCGTCGCGGAGGAGCAGGTCGCCGCAGGTCGCATACCGCAAACGGGCCGCGAGTTCTTTCTCGTGGACCCGCTCGACGGCACGAAGGAATTCATCCAGCGGCGCGGCGATTTCACCGTGAACATTGCCTTGGTGCGGGACCGCTCGCCGGTGCTCGGTGTCGTGTATGCGCCCGAGAAGTCGCAACTGTTTGCCGGTGACGTCGGGGCGCAGCACGCGTTCCGCAGCGAGCAGTCGGTCGATCGGCTCGACACGGCGCCGCGCGCTGACATCCATGTGCGCACGCCGCCGGCGGTCGGGCTCACCGTCGTGGCGTCGCGTTCGCATCTGAACGCGGAGACCGATCAGTATCTGCGGCGCCTCAAGACATCGAAGCTCGTGTCCGTGGGTTCCTCGCTCAAGTTCTGTCTCGTCGCCTCCGGCGAGGCCGACGTCTATCCCCGGCTCGGCCCGACGATGGAGTGGGACACCGCGGCGGGGCACGCGGTGCTCGCGGCGGCCGGCGGTACCGTCATCACTCTGGACAGCACTCCGCTTCGCTATGGCAAACCCGAATTCCGCAATCCTTCTTTCATCGCGACGAGCACCCTCACGGTGCTGCCGCAGGCGTTCGGGACGGGTGTGAACGCATGAGTGTCGCGCAGCTCGCAACGCCGGCGACGAGCCGCATGCTCTCCGCCCACTTGAAGCAGCTCGAGGCCGAATCGATCGCCATCATTCGCGAGGTCGCGGCAGAGTTCCGCAACCCCGTGATGCTGTACTCGATCGGCAAGGACTCGGGAGTGATGCTGCACCTCGCGATGAAGGCGTTCTTCCCCTCGAAGCCGCCGTTCCCGCTGCTGCACGTCGATACGCAGTGGAAGTTCCGCGACATGATCCGCCATCGGGATCAGGTCGCGGAGCGCTACGGGGTGAAGCTCCTGACCTACACGAATCCCGAGGGCCTCGCGCGCGGGATCAACCCGATCGCCTCCGGCTCATCGCTGCATACGCAGGTGATGAAGACCGAGGCGCTGAAGCAAGCGCTCGACAAGTGGGGCTTCGACGCCGCTTTCGGCGGCGCGCGGCGCGACGAGGAGAAGAGCCGCGCGAAGGAGCGCGTCTTCTCGTTCCGCTCGGCCGGTCACGTGTGGGACCCGCGCAATCAGCGGCCCGAGCTCTGGCGCCTGTACAACACGCGCATCAACAAGGGCGAGACGATCCGCGTCTTCCCGCTCTCGAACTGGACCGAGCTCGACATCTGGCAGTACACGCGCGCGGAGGAGATTCCCGTCGTGCCGCTGTATTTCGCCGCGCCGCGACCCGTGGTGAAACGCGACGGCGTGTGGATCATGCGCGACGACGATCGCCTGCCGCTGCTCCCCGGCGAACAGCCGGAGCTGCGCACGGTGCGCTTCCGCTCGCTCGGCTGCTATCCGCTGTCGGCGGCCATCGAGAGCGCGGCGGCATCGCTCGATGAGATCATCGAAGAGATGATCACGGCGCGCACCTCGGAGCGCGCCGGGCGCCTCATCGACAGCGACGAGGCGGCGTCCATGGAGAAGAAGAAGCGGGAGGGCTATTTCTGATGACTTCCGCAGTTCCACGTCACGTCACGGTGGGCACGTCGGGTCCCGAGGGGCCGACGAAGGGCCTGCTGCGCTTCCTCACGTGCGGCTCCGTCGACGACGGCAAGTCCACGCTGATCGGGCGCCTGCTGTACGACACGAAGCTCATCCTCGAAGACCAGCTCGCGGCGCTGGAACGCGACAGCCGCAAGTACGGCACGACCGAGGAGGACATCGATTTCGCGCTGCTCGTCGATGGGCTCGAAGCCGAGCGCGAGCAGGGCATCACGATCGATGTCGCCTACCGCTTCTTCAGCACGCCGCGGCGCTCGTTCATCGTCGCGGATACGCCGGGGCACGAGCAGTACACGCGCAACATGGCGACGGGCGCGTCGAACAGCGACGCCGCCGTCATTCTCATCGACGCCCGCAAGGGCGTGCTCACGCAGACCCGCCGTCACAGCTACATCTGCTCGCTGCTCGGCATCCGGCACATCGCGGTCGCGGTGAACAAGATCGACCTGGTCGAGTTCTCCGGCGAGCGCTTCCATCACATCATGGGCGACTACTTCGGGTTCGCGCAGTCGCTCGGCTTCAGCTCCATCACGCCGATTCCGCTCTCGGCGCGCTTCGGCGACAACGTGACGACGCGCTCGGAGCGCATGCGCTGGTACGACGGGCCGACGCTGCTCGAGTATCTCGAGAGCGTGGATGCCGAGCAGGCGCTCAACGAGAAGCCGTTCCGCTTTCCGGTGCAGTGGGTGAATCGCCCGAACCTCGATTTCCGCGGCTTTTCGGGCACCGTCGCGTCGGGCACCGTGCGCGTCGGAGAGAAGGTCGTGGTCGCCTCGTCCGGCAAGGAATCGGTGGTCGAGCGCATCGTGACCGCCGACGGCGATCTGCCCGAGGCGCGCGCCGGCGAGGCGGTGACGCTGACACTCGCCGATGAGATCGACGTTGCGCGCGGGGATGTGCTCGCGCGCGCCGACAATCGGCCCGAGGTGGTCGACCAGTTCGCCGCGCACGTCCTGTGGATGGCCGAGGAGGCGATGCTGCCGGGCCGCTCCTACCTCATGCGCATCGGGACGAAATACGTGCCGGCGCGCATCACGAGCCTGAAGCACAAGGTCGACGTCAACACGCTCGAGCACATCGCGGCCAAGACGCTCGCGCTCAACGAGATCGGCCTCTGCAACGTTGCGACGGCGACGCCGGTCGCCTTCGATCCGTACACGGAGAATCGCGACACGGGCGCCTTCATCCTGATCGACCGCTTCACGAACGCCACGGCGGGCGCGGGGATGATCACCTTCGGGCTGCGCCGGGCGACCAACATCCACCGCCAGAACCTGCTCGTGGACAAGGCGTCGCGCGCCCGGCTGAACGGCCACAAGCCGGCGATCCTCTGGTTCACCGGCTTATCCGGCTCGGGCAAGAGCACCATCGCGAACATTGTCGAGCGCGAGCTGCACGCGCGCGGCGCGCACACCTACATGCTCGACGGCGACAACGTGCGCCACGGATTGAATCGCGACCTCGGGTTCACCGATGCGGATCGAGTCGAGAACATCCGCCGCGTCGGCGAAGTGGCCAAGCTGTTCGTCGATGCCGGGCTCATCGTGCTCTGCTCGTTCATCTCGCCGTTCCGCGCGGAGCGGCGCATGGTGCGCGAGCTCGTGGGCGCGGAGGAGTTCCTCGAGGTGTTCGTGGATACGGCGCTCGATGAGTGCATGCGGCGCGACCCGAAGGGGCTCTACGCGCGGGCGAAGGAAGGCAAGATCAAGAACTTCACCGGCATCGATTCGCCCTACGAGCGGCCGGAAAATCCCGAGGTGCTCGTGAACACGGATGACTGCTCCGCCGAGGACGCGGCGCGGCGCATTCTCGACGCGCTTCGCGAGCGAGGCATCATCGGCTGACGAGGGACAGGCTTTCCGTTCAGCGGGCTGCGGATTGTGCGGCGAGCTCCGCCACGTAGTCGGCAATGGCCAGCGAGGCCGTGAGGCCCGGGGACTCGATTTCGAACAGGTTGATCACCGCAGCCACTTCATGCGTGGCCGCTCCGTTCAGCGGGCTGCGGATTGCGCGGCGAGCTGCGCCACGTAATCGGCAATGGCCAGCGAGGCCGTGAGGCCCGGGGACTCGATTCCGAACAGGTTGATCACCGCCGCCACGGCATGCGTGGCCGCTCCGTCGATGCGAAAGTCTGCATTCGGCGCGTTCGGTGCCGAGATCTTCGGGCGGATGCCGCAGTAGGCCGGTTGCAACGCGCCGTCCGCGAGCGCGGGCCAGTACTGGCGGATGGCGCCGTAGAAGCGCGCGCTGCGCGCGGGGTCCACGCTGTAGTCGCAGGTGTCCACCCATTGCACGTCGGGGCCGAAGCGCGCGCGGCCGGCCAGATCCAGCGTCAGGTGTACGCCGAGCCCGCCCGGCTCCGGAATCGGATAGACGAGGCGGGAGAACGGCGAGCGTCCGGCAAGCGTGAAGTAGTTTCCCTTGGCGAAGTACGCCGGTGGCACGTGTGCTGCCGGGAAGCCCTCGATGCGGCGTGCGAGGTGTGGTGCGTGGAGCCCGGCGGAGTTGATGAAAAGTCTCGCGCGCAGCTCCGTGGCGTTCTCCGCTTCAGCGCGGTCGAACGCTCCCGGCGCGCCCGAGGCATCGCGGCTGCGTGCCGCCCCGGCATCGGACGACGTGGCCGCTGATTCACCCGCAGTGGCATCGCAGCTCGCACCCTCGGTGTTCGCGATGCGAAGAATGATGCCGCGCGAGTCCACGCGACCGCCGATGATGCGGCTGTTGCAGGCGAGGGTGGCTCCGTGCCGCTCGGCTTCGCCCAGCAAGGCGAGCATGTACGCGTGGGAGTCGATGATGCCCGTGGCCGGCGAGAGCAGGGCGCCCTCACACTTCAGCTCCGGCTCCATGGCGCGTGCTTCGGCCGCGGAGAGCCGTTGCAGCTCCACGCCGTTCGCCCGGGCCGCGCTGCGGATCCTTTCCAGGTCCGCGAGCTGAGCCTCGGTCGTCGCCACGATGAGCTTGCCGCACCGGCGGAAGGGCACGCCGTGCGCTTCGCAGTACGCATACAGCAGGTCGCGGCCGGCCACGCAGAAGCGCGCCTTCAGGGAGCCTTGCGGGTAGTAGATGCCGGCATGGATCACCTCGCTGTTGCGCGAGCTGGTGCCGGTGCCGAAAGCGTCCGCGGCTTCGAGAATGAGCACGTCCCGGCCGGCCCGGGCCAGTGCTCTCGCAATGGCGAGCCCGACCACGCCGGCGCCGGCAATCACGACATCTGCTTCGTCCATGGCTGCATAGTAAACTCGGCCGGGCGGCGAGAGGCGGGACACGTCACGCCTTTTGCGCGCGAGGGGTGCGAACGGCGCCGCGGCACCGTCGCATCGTGATCCAGATCGCGTGGGCCTGTCGCACGTATGCTGATCTCCGAGATCTCGATCCACCGGCCGATCTTCGCCACGGTGATCAGCATGATGCTGCTCGTGGTGGGGCTCATCGGCCTCACGCGGCTGTGGTCCAGCATCCGCGAGCTGCCCGACGTGAATGCGCCCGTGGTCTCCATCGAGACCACCTATCGCGGCGCCTCGCCGCAGATCATCGAGACGAAGGTCACCCAGCCCATCGAAGACCGCATCGCGGGCATCGAGCGCATCGACAAGCTGCGCTCCTCGAGCTCCGACGAGCGCTCGCAGATCAGCGTGGAGTTCGAGCTCGACCGGGACATCGACGAGGCCGCGAACGATATCCGCGATCGCGTCGGCCGCGTCGTGAGCTCGCTGCCCGAGGAGGCCGATCCGCCGGAGATCTCCAAGGCGGACGTCACGGCCGAGCCCATCATTTATCTCAACCTGTCGAGCAATACGCTGGACAGTCTCGCGCTCACGGACTACGCCGAGCGCTACGTGCTGGATCGCTTCTCCGCGGTGCCGGGCGTGGCCCGCGTGCGCCTCACCGGCGACCGCCGTTATGCCATGCGCATCTGGATCGACCGCACGGCGCTCGCAGCCCGCGGGCTCACGGTCAACGACGTCGAGGCCGCGCTCCGCAAGGAAAACGTGCAGATTCCCGCGGGCCGCATCGAATCCCGCCAGCGCGAGTTCACGCTGAACACTGAAACCGGCTTCGACACGGCGGAAGACTTCCGCGATCTCATCATCGGGCGGGGGCCCGATGGGTATCTGGTGAAGCTCGCGGACGTGGCGGATGTGGAGCTCGCCGCGGAGAACGAGCGCACCATCGCACGCACGAACCGCATTCCCGGCGTGAAT
>DASTRY010000032.1:0-222055 GCA_035760965.1 Steroidobacteraceae bacterium
CCGGCACCGCGGCGGCGCTCGACTGCAGCCGTTGCATGATGTCCGCCAGCGATCCGCGCTCGCCGCGCGGCTTCAGATTGATCAGCATGCGTCCGCGATTCAGCGCCGTGGAGTTGGCGCCGTCCACGCCGATGAACGCACTCAGGCTCGCGACATCCGGGACCTGGAGAATCTGCTTGGCGACCGCTTGCTGCAGCTCCGCCATCCTCTCGAACGACACCGACTCGCGCGCCCGCACCTCGGCTTGAATCTGGCCCGTGTCCTGGGTCGGGAACAGTCCCTTCGGCATGAACACGTACAGGATCGCGGTGATAGCGAGCGTTGCGATCGCGACGATCAGCGTCGGTCCCTCGCGATCGAGCACCCACGCCAGCATCCTGTCGTACCGCGCGACCACCTTGTCGAACCAGATCTGCCAGTAATGGCCGATGCCGCTCGGCGGCACATGCGGCTCCTGCTTCATCCATAGCGCCGAGAGCGATGCGGTGAGCGTCAGCGACACGACCGCCGAGATCACGATGGTGATCGCGAGCGTCACCGCGAACTCGCGAAACAGGCGACCGACCACATCGCCCATGAAAAGCAGCGGAATCAGCACCGCGATGAGCGACACGGTCAGCGAGATGATGGTGAACCCGATCTGCTCGGCGCCCTTCAGTGCGGCTTGCAGCGGCTTCTCGCCGTGCTCGAGGTAGCGCGAGATGTTCTCGATCATCACGATCGCGTCGTCGACGACGAAGCCGGTCGCAATCGTGAGCGCCATCAGCGTGAGATTGTTCAGGCTGTAGCCGAGCAGATACATCGCGCCGAACGTGCCGATGAGGGAGATCGGCACCGCCAGACTCGCGATCAACGTCGCGCGCGGGCTGTGCAGGAACAGGAAGATCACCAGCACGACGAGCACGACGGCGACGACCAGCTCCAACTCGACGTCGCGCACCGATGCGCGAATCCCGAGCGTGCGATCCGTGAGCAGGTCTACCCGCAGGGCCGCCGGTAGTGTCGAGGTGAGCTGCGGCAATGCTCGCTTGATCGCATCGACCGTTGCGATGACGTTCGCGCCGGGCTGGCGCTGAACGTTCAGTACGATCGCCGGGCGCGTGTTCTCCCACGCACCGAGCTTCACGTTCTCGGCGCTCGCGACGATGTCGGCGACGTCTCGCAGGTGCACCGGGGCGCCGTCGCGATAGGCGATAACGAGCTCGGCGTAGTCGTCGACGGTGAGGAGCTGATCGTTCGCGTTGATCGAGTACGAGCGTGTCGGGCCGTCGAAGCTGCCCTTCGCGCCATTGGAATTCGCGTTGGCGATGGTCGTGCGCAGCTGATCGAGGCTCAGGCCGAGGGACGCGAGCTGCTGGGTATCCACCTGTATGCGCATCGCCGGGCGTTGGCCACCGCTGATCGAGACGAGCCCGACGCCCGCGATCTGCGAAATCTTCTGCGCGAGGCGCGTCTCGACGAGATTGCGCACGTCCGTGAGCGGCATCGTCTCGGAGCTCACCGCGAGCGTCATGACGGGCGCATCCGCCGGGTTCACCTTCGCGTAGACCGGCGGCGCAGGCAAATCCGTCGGGAGCAGCGAACCGCTCGCATTGATCGCGGCCTGGACTTCCTGTTCGGCAATATCCAGCGTGAGGTCCAAGCCGAACTGCAGCGTGATGACGGATGCGCCCGCCGCGCTCGTCGAGGACATGCGCACGAGGCCCGACATCTGACCGAACTGCTTTTCGAGCGGCGCGGTCACCGTCGCGCTCATCACTTCGGGGCTCGCGCCGGGATAGAGCGTTTGCACCTGAATCGTCGGATAGTCGACTTCGGGGAGCGCCGAGAGCGGCAGGAAGTGAAAGCCGACCAGACCGGCGAGCACGATCGCCGCCATGAACAGGGACGTGGCGACCGGGCGCAGGATGAACGGCCGTGACGGGCTCATCGCGCCGCTCTCACGCCGTGCTCGGTCGCGTGGCGCGGCGCGTTTCGCGCGGGTTCGCACCCTGCGGACGGTGCCCGCTGCGGTGGCTGCCGCTTTGCGGTCCCGCGCCGTCCGACTGTCCCGGCAGCTTCACGACCGACCCGTCGGTCAAGCGATCCCCACCCTCGGTGACGACGCGCTCACCGTCCTGGAGGCCGGACGTGATGGAGGTGCGATCGTTCAGCGACGGACCGGTCTTCACCGCGCGTACATGGGCGACGTTCTGCGCGTCGATGACGAACACGAACTCGCCTTGTGGACCGTGGCGAACCGCCGCCGCCGGGACCACCAACGCGTGCTTCACGACATTCAGCTGCAGCTGCACGTTCACGAATTGGTTCGGGAACAGTGCGCCGTCCGCGTTATCGAAGCGCGCCTTCGCGCGCACCGTCCCGGTCTGCGTGTCGATCTGATTGTCGAGCGTCAGGAACCGGCCCGTGCCGAGCTGATTGGTGCGCGTGCGGTCGAGCACGATGGTCGGCAACTGCGCGCCGGCATGCACGCGCTTCTGTACCTCCGTCACATAGTCGGCAGGCAACGTGAATACGACGTCGATCGGCTTCACTTGCGTGATGGTGGCGACGCCCGTCGTGTCGCCGGCGCTCACGTAGTTGCCGAGATCGATGGGCCGCAATCCCACGCGGCCGCTGATCGGCGCGACGACTCTGCTGTACGTGATGTTCAGCCGTGCCGTGCCGACCGCCGCCCGATCCGATGCGACGGTACCGATGAGCTGCTTCACGGTCGCCTCCTGCGTCTCGACGTCCTGCTTGGCGATCGAATCCTGCGCCAGCAGCGTGCGGTTGCGTTCGAGGATCACGCGCGCGTTGTCCAGCGACGCTTCGTCGCGTGCCAACTGCGCCTGCGCCTGTGCGAGCGCGAGCTGAAACGGTCGCGGGTCGATCTGCACGAGCGGCTGGCCTTGCTCGACGAGCTGCCCTTCCTGGTAATAGATGGCCTGCACGACGCCGGACACCTGCGGCCGCACCGTCGCCATCGCGATAGGTGTGACGGTGCCGAGCGCCTCGACGCGAATCGGAATGTCCTCGCGACTTGCAACGGCGAAGGCCACGGTCGCCGTCGGCCGCCGGCCACCAAATCCACTGGCGGGCTCCCGAGTGGCATTGCGATGCGATAGATACCATCCGAGGCCGCCGAGCGCGCCCAGGCAGAAAATGACGAGAAGAAAGCTCAGCACACGCGAGCGGCGCAGCGATCGTGCAGGGTGCACGTCATCGGAGCGGACCGATTCTTCATCGGTCGTGCGGTTCACATCGTTCATGTTGTTCCGATTGGGTGGGACCGGGGCACGCCATCAAGCGACTATCGCGCCCGGGCCGACAGCATGCCGCATGGACATCGCATGTTTTGTGCCGTTCCGGTAACGCTTTGTATGACCGCAGCGTGCGCCGCGGTCGGTCGCGCGAACAAGTCCGCTGACACGAACGGCTGGGCCGGCGACACCGGCGGATGGGCTGTATCGGGGAACGAGCAGCGCGGGCGCACGCGGCGCGCCGCGGGTGGGAGGGGCGCGACCGCCGGAACCGCGGTCGCGCCGGTCGGAGACGGCTAGAGGATGCCCTCGAGATGCTCGAGATCGTTGATGACGCGGAACTTGCCGCCGCCCTTCTCCACCCGGTGGCGCCAGGCGTCGAGCCGGTTCAGGTATTCGCGCGGGTCCACGTTATCGGTGCGCAGCTTCGTGACGTTGAGCGCCACCACTTCGAAACCGCGCAGATCGAGCGGCAGGTTGCGCACATACCCCTTGGCGAGGTCTTCCTTCATGTCCGAGAAGATCAGGATTTCCTTGCGACCCGTGCCCTTCTCGTTCAGGAACTCGATCGCCTGCAGCACGCCGCCGGTGATGTCCGTGTACGGCGAAGGATACGACTGCTCGACGAACTGCTCGACGTTGCCCGCGAACGAGCGCTTCTGCTGATTCGCGGTGCTGGGCCGATCGTCGAAGGTCGCTTTCGCGATGATGTTGCGCTCCGTGAAGCTCGCCGTGTCGATGCGCGCGACGGCGAAGGAATCCATCGGCTGCATCTTGCCGAGCACGTACAGGATGATCTGCTGCGCCTTGCGCACCTCGTTGTTGTAGGTGCCCGAGGTATCGATGAGCAGATAGACACCCGTATTCCGCGGAGTGGCCGGTCCGCTGCTGCACGCGGTGAGCATCACAGCGGCGGCGGCCGCCATGAGGAACCCGCGGGCCGGATGGCGGCGCCGCCGCGCAGGCGACGCCCTCATGGCGCTGACGGCGTTCATCGGCGCGCTCCGCGGCCGCCCGCACGGCGGACTTCGCGCGTCTCCGGCTCGGCCTCCGAGGTGGGCGGCTCGGAGTGCACGAACGGCTCCTGCACCTGATCCGCCACTTCCATCTGCGCGCGGATGTCGGCTTCGAGCTCGGCGTGATCCATCGCGCGCGAACGCGCGAGGCGGTTCTCGACCCACAAGGGCAGGAACAGCGGCAGGTCGTAGATGCGCTGCGCGAGCGCACCGAGATGCTTCGCGCCGCCGCTCAGCACACGCAGCACCAGCGCGATCGCGCGCAGGATGCCGATGCCCACGAGGCCCAGCACCGTACGCAGCGAATGCACGAAGGTCTCGAGCGGAATCGCCACGAACGTGAGCGCGAACGGCAGGATGAAGCCCATGCCCATCTGCGCCGCCGTCGTGATCCACAGGTGCGAGCTCACGACGTTCGCCGCGCTGTCCTGACCACCGCGCAGCAGCGCGTTGGTCGCGAGCTCGTCCTGCAGAAGGATCTCGCGCATGTACGCGAGACCGGCCTCGACGCTCGCCATGAGGAGCAGGATCGAGAACGACACCCAGACCATGCGCACGCGCATCTTGTCGGGCAGCGCGCCGATCACGGGGAACAAGCGGGTGATGCGCATCGACTCCATGAGGAAGAGACCCATGGAGATCTCGACCATGATGATGACGAGCGCCGCGATGTCCGCCGTGCGGAACTGACCGATGAAGTTCGTGCCGCCGACCATCTCGGCCATCGGGCGCGCGATCAGCGTGAAGTTGATCGCCGAGCCGCCGGCCGCAACGAGCAGCACGAGAGCGGACACGAAGAAGTGCACGAGCGAAGACGACGAGAGGATCGAGACCGCACGGTCCTCGCCCTTCACGATGTCCTCGTACTGCTGCATGTGCCGGTCGATGCCGACCGCGCGCTCCAGCACGCTCTCGACCGTGCGGCCGACGTTGCCGAGCGTCTCCTGAACCAGGCGCCACTCGGGCATCATCCGGCGCAGCAGCGCATGACGCTCACCGCTCGCTTTGCGGTATTCGTCGAGCGCTTCGTCGCTCGCCTTCACCAGCGACTTGTGAATGTTCTCGAGGATCTCCCCGCCGGCATGACGCGTATCGATTTTGGCGACGACCTCCACGGCCTCCGTCCAGCCGGGCACCGCCGGCGGCACTTCCACCGCCGTGCGATGGTCCTCGTCGATGCGCGTGATGCATTCGGCGAGCGCGCGATGCAAGCCCGGATAGTTCGCGAGGTCCTTGCGCACGCTTTCAGCGACGCGCGTGAACTCGCGCTCGATGGCGCGCTCCTTGGCCTCGCGGCCGGACTGGAGCAGCACCTCGCGGTTGCGCGCGGCAAGGCGCGATTCGCCGTTCGTCACGGCCTGCGCCGCGAGCCGCAGCCCGCGCGAGATCGTTGCCATCGCGTCGTGGATCGCGTGATGCGCCGTACGGCGCGCGAGATACAACGCGCCGATCGCCAGCACGGCCACCAGGAAGGCCGACAGAACCGGCCAGGGTGTAATTGCCAACAGTTTTTGCATCCACATAGTCGTACGCGCTCCGTGCAAACCCTCGGGGCGATCCGATCAGCGTGGGTGATGGCGACAGGCGCGTCAACGCGTCGCAAAACGACGCCGGAGTTATGTCACCGTGTTGCGTGAATTTTTATTGTCTAGGCGCCAATACAACACGGAACTGCGGAGCAGTGCGCAGCGTATCAGTGTGCGGTCTCGCCACCACTGTTCGCCATCCAGCACCCGAGCAGGATGAGCACGAGCCCGATGCCTGCGCCGACTCCGAAGTGCTCGTCGAGAATCCAGACGCCGAGCAAGACGGCGACCGCTGGATTGACGTACGTGACGACCGTGGCTTTGGACGCCCCCGCGTTCGAAATCACATATACGAAGAGGACGAGCGCCAGCGCCGTACAGACGATGCCGAGCACTGCGATCGAGGTGACGGCCACCGATGAGGGCATCGCGCTCGGCGCAGCGAGCACGGCAGGGATCAGCAGCACGAGAGAGCCGACCAACGTGCTCGCGGCGACGACACCGAGCGGGTGCGTGTCGGAAAGGTGCCGCTGGACGATGAGCGGCCCGAGCGCATAGCCGAGCGTCGACAACAGGATGCAGCCGGCGCCCAGCCATTCGTGCGAGCCGTGCAGCGAGTCGATGCCGAGCAGCGCCGCCACGCCGACGAGGCCGATGATGAGTCCGGCCCAGCGACGCATGCCGAGGCGCTCCTTCACACCCATGAGCGGAGCGATCATCACCACGGTCAGCGGCACGGCCGAGAGCAAGATGCCCGCGAGCGATGAGCTGATCGCTTGCTCGCCGAGCGCGATGAGCCAGAACGGCCCGACGAGCTCGACGACGGCAAACACCACGAGCCACCGGACATGCTTCGTGATGTTACGCAGCGCGCCCATGTGCCACGCGATTGGCAACAGCACGAGCGACCCCAGCGTGATGCGCCCCCACGCGATCAGCACCGGCGACACTTCCACCACCGCTTTCTTGATGAAGAAGTACGGGGTTCCCCAGATCACGCACAGCGCAAGGAATGCCAACCAAACACGGAATGTCATTCGGTCAGTTTAGACAATCCCCGGGGTGTCACGCGGACTGGATCGAACCGGCCGACCCGTGCGGGGCACCGCCGATCGCATGAGCGACAGGCGGTGCCCCACCGCACAGGCGGAGTGTCCTGCGAGCGTGCGCAGATGCGCGCTCACGCCATGCACACCGCCTCGACGTTGTTGCCGTCGGGATCGGTCAGGAACGCGGCGTAGTACTTGGGACCGTAGTCGGCGCGCAATCCTGGTGCACCGTTGTCGCGACCGCCCGCCTTCAGCCCTTCCGCGTGGAACCCGGCCACCGCGGCGCGCGTCTTCGCGACGAAGGCGACGTGCGTGCCGGCGCGCGACGCTTGCTTGTCAGGGTAGAGCCAAAGCGCCGCCGCACCCGCGGGCCCGAGGCCTGCGCACGTGGCGTCGCTCGAGACGAGCACGTGCCCCAGCGCACCGAGCGCCTTCTCGTAGAAGCGCACGCTCGCGTCCAGGTCTTTCACTTTGAGTCCGATGTGGTCGTACATGAGTCGTCCTCCGAATGTCGACGCTCACGATACGGGCCGCCGCGGCGCTCGCACTTGGAGAATCTTGCGCGTCGTTGCTGTAATAAGCGCTGCGGAGCGGCGGTCTCGGAAAGGTCACGATGAAAGGGCCCACAGGATGATTCGTTCGACTTTCGCGGCTGCCCTCGCCGCGCTGGCAGTGCTCGCACCCTCACCCGTTCCGGCCGCCGACGATGCGACCACCGTCGCCAAGGTGATCAAAAAGCTTCGGGTCGAGGAATCGGCAACGCCGGTCAAGGAGCGCAAGGCCTGGCGCAAGCCGAAGAAGATCGTGGTGATCGGCGGGCTGCCGGATCGCGAGGCGTTCGTCGCGGCCGCGGGCGGCGCCGACGTCGTCGTCGTGGACGACACGCGCTCGGCCATCGAGCCGGCGAAAAGCGCGGACGTGCTGGTCGGGCTCACCTCGTATCCTGGCGCGTGCGAGCCGGAGCTCGTCGACGGTGCGAAGGAGCTGCGCTGGATTCTCTCGCTGTCCGCCGGTATCGAGCGGTGCATGGCAATCGACTCGGTGAAGAACCGCGACGTTCTCGTGACGAACATGCGCGGGGTCGACTCGGCGGCGATTGCCGAGCACGCGATCGCCTTGGCGCTTGCGCTGGCGCGCGGCCTCGACACGTCCATCGTCAACACGAGTCGCGCGCGCTGGAGCCGCGAGGATCAGGCCGCGACGCAGATGCAGGTGCTGTACGACAAAACGCTGCTCGTCGTCGGGCTTGGCGGCATCGGTACCGAAGTGGCGAGCCGCGCGCATGGGCTCGGCATGAAGGTCATCGCCACTCGCAACAGCAGTCGCACCGGCCCGGAGTACGTGAGCTATGTCGGGACTCCGGCGGAGCTGCTCACGCTCGCGAAGACCGCCGATGTCATCGTGAACACGGCGCCGCTCACGAGCGAGACGACCGGCATCTTCAATGCGAAGTTCTTCGAGGTGCTGAAGCCGAACGCACTGTTCATCAACGTCGCGCGCGGCGGCAGCGTCGTGACGGCCGACCTGACGAAGGCATTGAACGAGCATCGCCTCGCCGGTGCCGGGCTCGACGTCGTCGATCCCGAGCCGCTGCCGCCGGACGATCCGCTGTGGAAGGCGCCGAACGTCATCATCTCCCCGCACGTGTCGTCGCGTTCGGACCTGCCGCGTGAGGAACGCTGGCTGCTGGCGCGCGAGAACCTGCGCCGCTACGTCGCGGGCGGCAAGATGCTGTCGGTGGTGGACCTGAAACGCGAGTACTGATGCGCTAAGCTCGCACTCCGTCCCCCTTCAGCGGAGTGCCCCGATGAGCCGACAGGATTTGCAGAAGCTGCTGGCGCAGCTGCATGCCCGGCTGGGTGGCGCTCGATCGGTGAGCGACGAGGAGCGCGCGCAACTCACCACCGTCCTGCGGGATATCGAGAAGGTGCTGGGCAAGCAGGAGGAGACCGCTGCGCGCGCCAAGCCTCGTCTCGAAGCCTTTGCCGTGAAGTTCGAGGCCGATCACCCCGCGCTGGCGGAATCGCTGCGGCAGCTCGTCGACCTGCTCGCCAAAGCGGGAATCTGAGCGCACGCGTGTAGCGCTCACGTTTTGCGAAACAGGAACGCTGCGAGCTGCGACCCCATGGCGCTCGCGACGAAGACCATCTTGTCGTTCGACATCAGCTTGCGAAGCCAATCGAACGCGCCACCGTCGATGAACGGGATCTCGTCGCCCGAAGGCGTCCGGACGAACACGTTGAACCGAATCCCGTCGTAGTAGTCGTGCGCGAGCGGCGCGTGCGCGATGGGCACGCCGTCAACCGCGGCCGCGACACGCTTCGCGTGTGTCGCGAAGCGGTCGGTCGCAAAGAGCTTCACCGTGCGCTCGCCGAATGCATAGCCGTGCTCCTCGAGCCGCGCGAGCGCGGCGAGCTGTGTGCGAATGTGCTCGCTCAGCGCCTCGACGAGAAACCCGTGACTGCCGCGCTCGTGTCCCGCGGACACCAGGCAGAACATGCGGAAGTGCGCGGCGAATCCGGGCAGCTTCGGCACCGCCTGCGCGCGCACGCATCGATGGCTCGTCGCGAGGCTGACGTGCGCGCCGGGGTCCGCCTGCAAGCGCTTCGCACATTCGAGCGCGAGCACGTTCGTTGGATCGGACACGACTTCCGTGCCACGAATCGTCGACACGATCTTGTTCTGACTTGCGAGCGCTACGGCGGAGCTGACTCCGAGCGGCGCAAGCGGCGACAGCTCGATGGACTCGAACGCTGTAGCGGCAGCGAGCAGATGCGCGTCCAGCTCGTTGAGCGTGCGCTGATCGACGTAGCACGGCTGCACGAATCGATCGCGCGCCCACTGATGACGCAAGCTCGCCGGCGTGCGCTGCTTCGCCCGCTGCTCCAGAACGCCGAGCAGCAGCGACCAGAGCTCCGAAGCCGGCATCCCCGAGGACAGCGCCTCGCGCGCCGCGGCGCCCAGGCCTTCACGGCACCACGACCGATCGCTGAATTTCATGGGGGCCAGTGTTGCCCGGATCGGATTGCAGCGTAAAGATCGTCCCTCATGACGACGCTAACAGACGGTGTGATCACCCTTCGCCCGCTCGAGCGCACCGACCGGGACGCAATCTTCGCCGCGGTCAGCGAGTCGATCGCCGAGATCAGCCCATGGCTGCCCTGGTGTCACCCGGCCTACGCCCCCACGGAGACGGCGGCGTTCATCGAAAGCTCGATCCAGTGGTGGGCGCAGCGCTCGCAGTTCGTGTTCGGCATCTTCGATGCCGTGCATGGCACGTACATCGGCGGCACGGGCGTCAATCAGCTGAACGCGCAGCATCGTTACGCCAACATCGGTTATTGGGTGCGCACCAGCCGCACCGGCCGAGGATTCGCGCCGCGCGCGCTACGGCTCGCCGCGCGCTTCGCATTCGACACGCTCGGATTGCAGCGCGTGGAGATCGCCGCGGAGCCCGAAAACTACGCGAGCCGACGCGTGGCGGAGAAGGCCGGCGCGAAGCTCGACGGCCTCGCGCGCAATCGCATCTTCAAGCGCGGCCGCCCGTGTCCGGCCGCGCTGTACTCGCTGATACCCGAGGACTTGATCGACCCGCCGGCGCTCAGCGCGCGGCCGTCGACACCGGAAATTCTATGAAGCTCGCGTTCTCCGGCGTGTGCCAGATGCGGTGCGTCGCCTTCACGTAGTCCTCCGGCTTGGCGAACAGGATGTTCGGCACGTACTTCTGCGGGTTGCGGTCGTACAGCGGGAACCACGACGACTGGATCTGCACCATGATCCGGTGACCCTTCTGAAACGTGTGGCTCACCTGCGGCAGCGGCAGGCGATACGCGAGCACCTTGTTCGCCGCGATCGGCTGCGGGTTCGCAGGGTCCTGCCGATAGCGGCCGCGCAGAATGTCCGCCGCGATCATCCACTGATAGCCGCCGAGCTTCGGATGATCGACATCCTGATCGGGCCAAACGTCGATGATCTTCACGACCCAGTCCGCGTCCGTGCCGGTCGTCGACGCGTACAGGTTCGCGATCGGCTGGCCCGCGAGGCGCACGGGCTCGGTCAGCGGCTCGCTCTCGTAGACGAGCACATCGGGCCGCGCGGCGGCATTGCGCTGATCGTCGACGAGCCACTCGCCCCACGTCGCATCCGGCGCTGACGAGGCCAGCGTCGGCCGCGTGCGATACGGAACGGGCTTCGCGGGATCGGAGAGGTACTCGTCGTACTTCGTCTTGGCACCGGCCGCCGGCTTCTCGAAGCCGATCTTGCCGTCCGCGAGCAGATAGAGATTGCGCGAGCGCTCGGCGCAGTTTTCCGCGCACACGCGCGGCCAGGCATCGTAGCGGTGCCACTGATCGGCGCCGGTCTCGTACACGAGCGCGCGCGGCGTGTCCGGCTTCGGACCATCCTTCAGGTAGTAATCGAGGAACGGCTGCATCACGTTGCGACGGAACCAGCCGGCCGTGTCGCCCTCGAACGCGATCTGCCCGATGCCGCGACCCTCGCGCCGGCCCTGCCCGTGATTCCACGGGCCGAGCACCAGATGCACGAGCTGCCCGCTCGGGTCCTTCGGCGCGAGCGCCTTGAACAGCGCGGGGCCGCCGTAGATGTCCTCCTGATCGAAGAGTCCCGACACGATCATCATCGGCACGCGAAGCGGCTCCTTCGCGAGCAGCTTGTCGACCGCCTGCCCCTGCCAGAACGCGTCGTACGCGGGATGCGCGGCGATGGCGCGCCAGAAGCCGAGCTGGTCGAGCCCGCGCGAGACGGCCATCGCGCCCGCCGAGCCGGCGCGCAGGTATTCCTCGTACGTGTCGCGCGTGTCGGACCACCACTTCTCTTCGTTCTTGCGGGTGGCTTCCTGCTCGTAGATGTAGGCGAGCGTGCCGTCCTGACGAAACGCGCCGTTGTGGAACCAGTCGTCGCCGATCCAACCGTCGACCATCGGTGCGAACGGCACCGCGACCTTCAGCGCCGGGTGCGGATTCACCGTCGACATCACGGTCGTGAAGCCCTCGTACGAGCCGCCGATCGTGCCCACACGGCCGTTCGACTCGGGAATGTTCTTCACGAGCCAGTCGATCGTGTCGTAGGCGTCCGTCGCATGATCGACGTCGGTCGGATTCAGCGGCCCGCGCAGCGGGCGCGTCATGACGTAGTCGCCCTCGGACCCGTACTTACCGCGCACGTCCTGGTACACGATGATGTAGCCCGCGGCGACGGCAGTGTCGTTCATCTGCGGAACGACGGACGCCATGCGGGGGCTCTCCGTTCGCGAGACCCGCGCGGCGGCGTTGTACGGCGTACGCGTGAGCAGAATCGGCGCGTTCTTCGCCCCCTTCGGGATGAGGATGAAGGTCTTCAGCTTCACGCCGTCGCGCATGGGGATCATTGCCTCGCGCTTCACGAAATCGAACGCCTCGGTTCGGGGCGTGAATTTCGCGGGCGTGTCGCTCGGAAGCGCGGCGGATGGCTGCTGCGAATCCGCGTACGCGGCAGCCGAGGCGATAGCGGCCAGACACAATGCGAGCAGTCGGGGACGGAATGCAGCCATGCTGGGGATCCTTGAGCGCGAGGATCGCGAACGTTAAACCAACCGGCGGCAGTTTTCGACGCACCGGGCCGCGGCCGGTCGCAGCGTATGAACCGGTGACCGAACCGCCGGCGATGCCGCGGACCGAACGCCGGTCTCATACGCCGAAGGTCCGCTCGCGGCAGTTCGCCGCCCGCGGCTAACTGCTACAGTCGGGGCCCGACCAGCGCTACGGGAGAGCTTCAAATGCTTCGCCATTCATGCTCGATTGCGAGTGCGGCGCTTGCCGTGTGGATCGTCGCCGGCGCACCGGTCGCGCAGGCTGCGGACAAGGTGCCTGCCGCCATCAGCGAGGCCGTTGCGGACCCGAGCCGGCCCGCCGAGGACCGGGCGCGCGATGCGAATCGCAAGCCGGCCGAGGTCATCGCGTTCGCGGGCATCCATCGAGGTCAGCACATCGCCGAGCTCTTTCCGGGCGGCGGCTATTTCACGCGCATCTTCGCCAAGCTCGTCGGCGACGGCGGCGTCGTGTACGCGCTGACGCCGCCGCCGCGGCCGAACGCCCCGGCCGGCGCGCCGGACCCGGCGGCGGCGATCAACCTGATCGCGGCCGAGAACGAGAACGTGAAAGTCGAGCGGCTGAATCCGGAGAAGCTCGTGCCGGAGCCCGTGGACCTGGTGTGGACCTCGGACAACTATCACGACCTGCACAACCGGCCGAACGCGGATCTCACTGCGTTCAACAAGACCGTGTTCGATGCGCTGAAGCCGGGCGGGCTCTACATCGTGATCGATCACGCCGCCGCGCCCGGCGCGGGCGCGACCGCGACGTCGACGCTCCACCGTATCGATCCCGAGACTGTCAAGAGCGAAGTGACCGCGGCGGGCTTCAGGCTCGTCGACGAAAGCAACGTGCTGCACAACCCGCAGGACCCGCACACCGCAGGGGTGCGCGATCCCTCGATTCGCGGCAAGACGGATCAGTTCGTTCTGAAGTTCCGCAAACCGAGCTGAGGCCTCCAATGACTCGCTATCTCGCTGCCTTCCTCGCGCTGCTCTCGATCGCTTCGCTGCCGGCGCACGCGTCCACCTGGACGGAGGGCCGGAACTACTTCCTCGTCAACTCGGCGAAGCGCGGCACGAACCTGCCGCCCGGCACGGTGGAGGTGATGGAAGTCTTCTCGTACGGCTGTCCCGCCTGCAATCAGTTCGTGCCGATCGCGGACAAGCTGAAAGCCTCGCTGCCGCCGAACGCCAAGATGACGTTCCTGCCCGCGGCGTTCAATCCGGCCGAGGACTGGCCGATGTTCCAGCGCGCGTACTTCGCGGCGCAGATTCTCGGCATCGCCGACAAGACACACGACGCGATGTTCGACGCCGTGTGGAAGCCGGGCGGCGAGCTTGCGATCGTCGATCCGACCTCGCACCAGCTGAAGCGACCGCTGCCCACCATCGAGGATGCCGCGCGCTGGTACAACAAGCGCACCGGCGTATCGGTGGACAAGTTCGTGAGCACCGCCAAGTCCTTCGCGGTGGACGTGAAGATGAAGGCCGCCGACGATCTGATCACCGCGTATCAGGTGGATCGGACGCCGACCATCATCGTGAACGGGAAGTACCGCCTGCATCCCGAGTCGGCCGGCGGGTTCGATCAGCTCATCGAGCTCGTGAAGTATCTCGTCGCGAAGGAGAGCGCGGCGAAGTAGCGCGCCGCGCGACGGCTCAGGACTCGTTGAGCGCTGCGGCGGCGCGGATGAGCGCCTTGAAGGCCTCGGCGTCGATCGCGTCGCCCTCGTGGAAATCGATCGCGCGTCGCACGTTGCCCTCGAGGCTGGAATTGAAGAGGCGCGCGGGGTCCTTCAGCTTGGCGCCCTTGGCGAACGTGAGCTTCACGTGATTCTTGTACGTCTCGCCCGTGCAGAGGATTCCGGCGTGAGACCACACCGGAACGCCCCACTTCCATTCCTCGACCACGGCGGGATCGGCCTGCTTGATGAGCGCGCGGAGGCGGGCGAGCATCTTGCCGCGCCAGTCGTTGAGCTCCTTGATGCGCGCGTCGATCAGCCGTGAAGCGGCCTCACCCGAGGCGGGAGGACCCTTCTTTTTCGCGGCCATGCGCTCAGCTCCAACGGGGCATTTCGACCCCAAACTGTTTGGCGTACTCGGCGTGCAATCGGTGCCAGCCCCCGAACTTCATGGCGTCGGGGCCGACGATGCGCCCGATCGGCTCGCCGCCGATGAACCGATCGAGCACATCGATGCAGATGTGCCACCCGGCCGCGCCCATCGCGATGTAGCGGTGATCGATGCTGTGCCAGAGCGTGAGACGCGTGCCGGAGCCGAGAGGCTCGAGCTCCCAGCGCATGTCGCCATCGCCCCACTTGAATTCGAGCAGCCTCGGCGCCTCGGCACGCGTCACGCGCGTCTCGGACACCATTGGCGTCGGCGCGCCGACCGTCGTGAGCGTCACCGGGCCGACGGCGGCCAGGCTGCGGTTCGCGTCGAACGGCGCCCATTCGCGCAGCTGCGCGGGATCGGTGAGCGCGGCCCACACTTTCGCGGGCGGGTGGCGCAGCTCGCGCGCGAGCACGAGCGTCCAGTTCTCTCCATCCTTGCGAATCTCGGCGCCCGCGGCGGGGCCGGGCTCGTACTTGTCGCGGTTGCTCATCGTTTCTTCGCCTTCCGACGGGGTGGGGGATTCATGCGATCCAGATGGCGCTCGAGTGCATCGACCTGGGCCGACCAGTAGCGGCGGAACGGGGCGAGCCACGCTTCCACTTCCATGAGCGGCTCCGGCCGGATGCGATACAGCCGACGCTGCCCGTCGACGCGCGACTCGACGAGGCCGGCCTCGCGCAAGACGCGCAGGTGCTTGGACACGGAGGGCTGCGGGAGCTGCAGCGCCTGTTCGAGGTCGCCGACCGAGCGCTCCGCGCTGGCGAGCAGGCTCAGAATGGCGCGCCGACTCGGCTCGGCGATGATCGCGAACGCGGATTCCATGCCGCAATATATTCCTATTGAGGCATATGCCTGTCAAGGCACATGAGCCCGCCCGAGCCGTTCTCGCGCTACTCTGTGCGCATGCCAAGAACGCGCCGCGCGCCCACTCGAACCGCTGACCGTGCGCAGGACCGCCCGGGTTCGCGCCCCCTGCGCACGTTCGCCGATTCCGAGCTCGCTGCGCGCTTCGATCACGCACTCGCTCACGCCGACGGCGTGCTCGGTGCCCATTGCATTCACGAGCAGTGGATGCGGGGCGGTTATCCGGCCCGCATCGAAAGCGCGCTCGACTCGTTGTGGCGAGTGGCGGCCTCCACGATCCCCGAATGGCTGCCGATGCGGTACGTCAGCTGGCTGCCGACGTCTTACGAGGTCGCTGCGCGATTCACCGCAACGGGCAAGGGCCGCTACAACATCTACCTCGTCCTGCTGGATTACGCCGACCGCCGAGGCGACGAGCACGGCGTTTACGTGGGCATGACGCAGTACACGCCCGCGCAGCGCTTCGATCAGCACAAAGCGGGCATTCGCGCGGCCGGCTGCGTGCTGAAGCGCGGCATCGAGGTGCTCACCGGGCCGACGCTGCACCTCCAGCGCATCAAGCGCAGCGACGCGGTGCGCATCGAAGTCGAGCTGGCGGAGGCGCTTCGCGATGCGGGCGTGCACACGGAGGGTGGCCACTAGCAGGCGCTCATCCCCTCGGAGCAGAACACTTCGCGGCTACGGCGTCTTCACGCCTACGGAGTTTCAGCCGGCGAGGACTCCGTCGGCATCGCCGTCGGCCCGGCCCCGCTGTGCAGACGGAGCATGCTGACCACCGCGGCGATCAGCGCAACGCCCGCTGCGACGCTGAGCGCAAGGTTCGAACCCTTCTGCGGGGACACGCCGAAGAAGAGCGCTACGCCAGCAGCACCGACCGTCTGACCGAGCAGTCGCGCGGTGCTCAGCATGCCGCCCGCAGCACCGGCGCGAGAGCGCGGCGCGGTCGCGACGATCGCGCGATTGTTCGGCGACTGGAAGAAGCCGAAGCCGAGGCCGCAGAGCGCCATACGCCAGATGAGGTCGACCGCATCGCCGCCTTGTGGGAAAAAAGCGAGCAACGCGAGTCCCGCGGACAGCATCAAGAGGCCGATTCCGCCGAGAATCCCAGCGGGATAGCGATCTGCCAGCCGACCCGCGATGGGTGCCGCCAACGCGACGCCGACGGGCCATGGCGTCATCAGCAGCCCCGTCTCGACGGCCGTGCGTCCGAGCCGCTGAATTTCGAACGGCAGTGCGACGAGCGCCGCCATCTGCGCGATGAAGGAGCAGACGGACGTGGCGACGGAAAGCGAGAACAGCCGGATGCGCAGCAAATCGAATGGGAGCAAAGGCGCGGGACGACCGAGCTCATGCCGCACGAGTAGCACGGCGAGCACGGCTGCGCCGGCAACCTGCGCAGCGGCAATAGCCATCGCTTCTTGATGCGCGAACGACTGCAGGCCGATGGTCAAGAGACCGAACGTGCCGACATACAACGCCACGCCGACGTGATTGAGCCGGCGCGGATGCGGCTCGTTGTCCGGCAGCGCCAGGCTGCCGATGGCGAGCGCCAGCACGCCTATCGGTATGTTGATCGCGAACAGCCAGCGCCAATGGCCGATCGCGAGTATCGCCGCCGCGACAGTCGGCCCAATGGCTGCCGAGACCGCGACGACGAGCGCATTGATCCCGAGCGCACGTCCGAGCATGGCCTGCGGATACGTGAAGCGCACGATCGCTGCATTCACGCCCATCATCCCGGCCGCGCCGAGACCTTGCAGCACTCGTGCACAGCTCAGCATCACGAGTGAGGTCGACAACGCGCACGCCACCGAGGCCAGCGTGAACACGACCAGCCCGCCTTGCATGATGCGTCGATAGCCCACGATCTCCCCGAGCGACGAGAGCGGCAGCAGTGCGACCAGCACGACGACTTGGTAAGCGTTGATGACCCAGATCGAGGCGGCGTTGCTCGCGTCGAAATCGCGCGCGATCGACGGCAGCGCGACGTTCGCGATCGTGCTGTCCAGCACCGACATCATCATGCCCAGCAGGATCGCGACGATGGCCCAGTAGCGGCGGGGAATGGGTAGGCCGTCGGGATGTGAGGTCATGCGTCACGATAGCGTGAGCCGCGACCGCTCAACAACCGCAAGTCAGCCCCGAATCACGTGAGCATGAAGCAGGTCCGCAAGAGATTGCAGCAGCGGATCGAACGATGGCTCCAAATCGGACGCACAGATGCGGCCCGCGTAGAGCCTGAAGAGCACTTCACGCGTGCCGTGGCGAGCGACGGCGCCGCCCGGACAATCGAAGCGCAGCTCCTCGCCGGTGTACGGATTGCGGCCGCGCCGGTAACCGCGATATTCGAGGGCGGGTGTGCGCGCGACGACGGCGCGCCACTCCTCCATCTCGATCGGGTCCAGGATGGATTCGCCGGGAACTTCGGTGCGCGCGATGTAGACGTCGCCGGGCGCCGGCTCCGCGAGAATCCGGGTGCGCTGTTCCGCGCGCTGCAGGAATTCGATGAGCGGCTCACCCGTGGCCTCGATGCCCGGCGGGTCGCGCGTCCACAGCAGCACTTTGCCGATGGGATCGCCGACGGGGACGAAGTAGTAGTTGCCGCGGCCATCTCCTGAAAGAAACAATGCGTGCTGCGGATACGCGCCGGCGCTCTGCTGGGTGCGCAGCACGAGATTGAGCACGGTAAGCGTCTTCGGATCGAAGCCGCGCTCGGCCAAGGCCTGCGGGCCGAACTTCTGCTGACAAATGCGATAGCTTGCACACTCCGCGGCGCCGAGCGCACGCGTCATATCGTCCAAGGTCTCTGCGGGAATTCTCATGCCGTGTCTCGAAATTGCAGACACGAGTGTACGAGATGAGCGCGCCACGCGGACCGCGGGACTCAGCTCGGTTCACGTGCGGCCGGAGCTACGCCGCGACATGTGCGGGAATGGTGCGCGATCCTTCCCGGAGGTGGCGCGCGAGCCCGTCCATGGCATGATCCCAGCCCACGCCGACCCGGCCGGCGCCGAGCTGCTTCCAGTGGTCGCGCGCCGGCGTGACATGCTCGAGCTCGAGCGTCGTTCCGCCCTTCGGATTTCGCTCGAGCGTGACGGTCACCCAGCTCAGCGACCCCGCGAGGCGCCACGTCACGGCGAGCACTCGCGGCGGCTCGCAGAGAACGATGTGACCGCGCGCATAGCCGCGGAAGCGGTAGCGCCCACCGATGCGCAATCGCCCCACCACCGGCCGAAACCACCGCGCCAGCCGCGCGCGGTTCGTGAGCGCATCCCAGAGATCCTCGATCGGAGCCGCATACGTGCGGCTTGCGATGACGACGCGCATCGGCTGATTCATGAGGCCCGCCTCCGGAAGAGCAGCACGGACGTCGTCACCGTGAAGAGCGCGATGAGCCCGAGCTTGCCGAGAGAGTGCGCCAGCGACGCGACCGACGCGTCTTTCAAGAAAAGTCCCTGCATGAGACGCAGCATGTGCGCCAGCGGGTTTATGCCGGTGACGAGCTGCAGCCACCACGGCATGTTCTCGACCGGCGTCGCGAATCCGGAGAGCAGCGCGAACGGCAGCAACACCGCGAACGCGCCGAGAAAAGCCTGCTGCTGCGTCTGTGCGATCGAAGAGATGAAGAGGCCCATGCCGGCGCACGCGGCCGCAAAGGTCAGCACGGACGCATAGAACAACGGGATGCTGCCCCGGAACGGCACGCCGTAGAGCTGCGTGACGAGCACGAGATACAGCGATGTCTGCACGCACGCGACGAGCAGCGGCGGGAGCAGCTTGCCGAGCGCGATCTCGACCGGCGTCGCCGGTGAGACGAGCGTCTGATCGAACGTGCCGAGCTCGCGTTCGCGGCTGACGGACAGTGCCGTCAGCATGAGCGCGACGCCGAGACTCAAGTTGCCCACGAGGTTCGGCAGGATGAACCACTTGTAGTCGAGATTCGGATTGAACCAGTTGTTGATGACGACCTCGGGACGCGGCGCCGGGGCACTGAGCGATTCTTGATCCGCCAGAGCGTAGCCGGCGTTCTGAACGATCGTGCTCACGTACTGTGCGGTGATGCCCGCGGCATTCGAGCGGCGCCCGTCGAGCAGCAGCTGAGCCGAGGTCGGCCGGCCCGCCTCTACGTGCGCCGAGAAGCCGCTCGGCAACACGAGAATCCCGATGACGTTCTCGCGCTCGACCTGGGCGCGAGCCGCCGCGACGCTCGGCAGCTGCGGCAAGCGCTCGAAGCTCGGCGAGCCGCGCAGCCGCTGGATGATCTCGGCCGCCGCCGGGCCGCGATCGAGATCGACGATCGCGAGCTCGATGTTCTTCACTTCCATCGTCGCGGCCTGCGCAAAGATCAGGAGCTGAATGACCGGCGGGATGATCAGCGACATGCGCGCGCGGCGATCGCGCAGCATGCTGATCAGCTCCTTGCGAACGATGGCGAGCAGTCGCTGCAGCATCTCAGTCCACCCGCTTGTGGAGCTTGCGCCAGGTGAGCCCGAAGAACAGCGTGCCGACCGCGAGCATGAACAGCATGTTCGGGATCAGCACCGCCCACACGTCGCCCGCGAGAAAAATCGTCTGCAGCGAGACGTTCATGTAGCGCGCCGGCACGAGCAGCGTCACGGCGCGCAACCACGCGGGCATCGAATGAATGTCGAACAGAAATCCGGAGAGCATGATGGCCGGCAAGTAGCCCGTCATCAGCCCGAGCTGCGCGGCGGCGAGCTGGCTGCGCATCGTCACGGAGATCAGCAATCCCTGGCCGAGCGCAGGGAACAGGAACACCGCCGCGACGAGACCGAGCGCCAGCATCGAGCCGCGCAGCGGCAAGTGGAACAGGATGAGCGCGGTGAGGACGCACACCAGCGTCGAGATCATCGCCAGCACGAAGTAGGGCAACGTCTTGCCGATCAGGATCTGGCCGCGCGTGAGCGGCGTGGCGTAGAGGGCTTCGAGCGTGCCGCGCTCCCATTCGCGCGCGATGACGAGGGCCGTGAGCAACGTGCCGATCAGCGTCATGATCACGGTGATGGAGCCGGGAATCAGGAACCAGCGGCTCTCCGCGTTTGCGTTGAACCAGTACCGCGGCTCGACACTCACCGGCACGTTGGCGACGCTTCCCTGCTGCATGGAGCGGCCGGCGAGGAACGCAGCCCATATCGCACCGACGTAACCCCGCACGAAGTTCGCCGTATTCGGCTCCGCGCCGTCGACGAGCACCTGCACCTGAGCGCCGCGCGAGTTGGAGTACAGACGCTGGCCGAACTCGCCCGGAATGATGATCGTGGCTTTGACCGCCTGATCGCGCAGCAGCTCCTTGCCGGCCTCCCGATTCGGCGCCTCGACGACCAGGAACCACTTCGAGTCTTCGATGCGCGCGGCGAACGCGCGCGCGTCCTGGCTCGAATCCTCGCGAACGACGGCCACCTTCACGACGGTGGTGTCGAGCGAGAGCCCGTAGCCGAAGAGGAAGAGGAACGTCAGCGGCAGGAAGACGGCGATGATCCAGCTCGAAGGATCTCGCGTCACCTGCTTCGCCTCCTTCAGCATGATGGCGGAGAGCTGACGCCACCACGAGCGCCAGCGATGCGCGCGCGCCGGCGACTCGGCGCCGTGGGACTCGAGGACCGCGCCGTTCACGCCGCCTCCCGTTCGATGAGCTCGACGAAGGCTTCTTCGAGCGTCGGCTCCGGGCGCTCCGGCGTGGCGATCCGCGCTTTGAGCTCATCCGGGGTGCCCTCGGCAACCTTGCGGCCCCTCCAGATGAGACCGATGCGGTCGCAATACTCGGCCTCTTCCATGAAGTGCGTGGTGACGACGATGGCGACGCCGCGCGCAGTCACGGCATTGATGTGATGCCAGAACTCGCGACGCATGAGGGGATCCACGCCGCTCGTCGGCTCGTCGAGGAACAGGACGGCGGGCGCGTGCAGCGTGGCGCAGGCGAGCGCGAGTCGCTGCTTGAAGCCGAGTGGCAACGTCGCGGCGTTCACCTCGAGATGCGGCCCGAGCTCGAACGCGTCGATCATCGCCTGCACGCGCTCGCGCTTGCGCTGGCGGCTGAGGCCGTAGATCTCGGCGAAAAAGTCGAGGTTCTGCGCGACGGAGAGCGCCCCGTAGAGCGAAAACTTCTGCGCCATGTAGCCGAGACGCGCGCGAGCGCGGCTCGCCGAACGCAGCAGGTTGACGCCGGCGACGCTCGCATCGCCTTGCGTGGGCTTCAGCAGCCCGCAGAGCATGCGGAACGTCGTGGATTTGCCGGCACCGTTCGGTCCGAGCAGACCGTAGATTTCGCCCGGGCGCACGTCGAAGCTCACGTGATCCGCCGCGACGAAATCGCCGAAACGCTTCGTGAGGCCGTGCGCTTCGACGATCGGCGCGAGCGCCTGTGCGCTTGTCGGGTGCGAAGTGGCGAGCGACGAAGTGCCCGAGCTCGTTGCGCCGTCGTATCCGTTCACGCCGTGCTCGGCTTGCAACGGGGCACTCTCATCCGATACGCCGGCCGCGCCAGCTTCGGCGACGTGCGTCGGCCAACCCTTCGCCAGCAGGCTCTCGCCTTTGTGCGCGCCGCCGACGAGCTCGATGTACGCGTCTTCCAGTCGGGGAGGCACGGGCTCGTAGCCGTTCTGCTCCATCTCGTGCGCACGCTCTGGCGTCGCGACGATGCGCACGCTCGAGCCTTGAATGACCGCATCCACCACCCCCTCGCGCGCGAGCTCGTTCTCCGCCAAGCGGCGCGAGGCGCCCGAGCCGCTGCGGCGGCGGAACACGCGCCCTTTCATGCGAGCGCTCAGGTCTTCGGGCGCGCCGTCGTACAGCAGCCGACCGCGCTCGAGCAGCCAGATCCGCGAGCAGCGCTCGGCTTCCTCCAGATACGCCGTGGACCAGAGCACGGTGACACCCCTCGCGATGAGCTCGCTCACCATGCGCCAGAGCTCGCGGCGCGAGAGCGGATCGACGCCGACACCGGGCTCATCGAGCAGCAGCAACCGCGGGCTGCCGAGCAGCGCGCAGGCGAGACCGAGCTTCTGCTTCATGCCGCCGGACAGCTTGCCCGCGAGGCGGGACGTGAACGGCGCGAGCGCGGTGAATTCGAGCAGCTCGGCAAAGCGGCGCTGGCGCGTCACGCGATCGAGCGCGCGCAGATTCGCGTACAACGTCAGGTTGTCGAGAACGGAGAGGTCTTCGTACAGGCCGAATCGTTGCGGCATGTAGCCGACTTCCGCTTGCGTCGTGCCGCCTTCCGCGCTCGGCTTCCGGCCGAGCACCGTGACGCTGCCCGATGTCGGATCCATGAGGCCGGCGAGCAGGCGGATGAGCGTCGTCTTGCCGGCTCCGTCGGGCCCGACGAGCCCGAGGATGCGGCCGGCCGGCAGGTCGGCGGAGAGCCCATCCAGCGCCACAACGGAGTCGAATGTCTTGCGCACGTCGACGAGGCGTGCCGCCGGCGCAACCGTGCCGGGTGCGTGAGCTCCTTCGCCCGCAGGTACGTTCGAACCTTCATGCGCCGATGGCGAGCTCGACCCAGCAGAACCTGATTCGCCCGGTGGCTGCGCGCTCACTGCTCGCGCTCCGTCACTACCGATTGCCCGCCATCACAGGCGCCTGCGCCGCGGGCACCTGGACCGTCACCGGCATCCCTTGCCGGAACACGTTGTCCGTGTCTTTCGCAATGATGCGAAGTCGAAACACGAGATCGTCACGCACCTGCTCGGTCTGCACACTCTTCGGCGTGAACTCCGCTTCCGGCGAAATGAAACCCACCGTGCCGTCGTACTGCTTGCCCGGCATCGAATCGATTTCGATCTTCACCGGCATGCCGGGCTTGATCCGGCCGAGCCGCGGCTGCGGCACGTACGCGCGGATCCACACGGGATCGGTGAGCGCGACGGTGTAGATCGTCTGCCCCGGCTGCACGATCGCGCCGACCTCGCGCGCTCTCACGGCCACGGTGCCGTCGCTCGGCGCGACGAGGGTCGCATCCGCGAGCGCGGTGCGCGCCCGATCGAGATGGGCTTTCGCCGCGGCGAGATTCGCTTCCTGCGTCTGAATGTCTTCGATGCGCGAGCCGCGCGTGACGAGCGCGAGTTGCTCGCGCGCGGCGGCGAGCGCAGCTTCGCTCGCGCGCGCGCGTGCTTCGGCATCGTCCTTCTGCTGGCGCGTGATCGCGCCTTGCGGATAGAGCCCTTCGAGGCGCTCGAGCGTCACGCGCGCGTTCGTGACGTCCGCTTCACGCTCGCGCACCGCGGCGGCGGCCTGCGCGATCTCTTCGCGGCGGAAGCCGCGCGTTGCCTTGTCGAACTGCGCTTGCGCCATCGCAACTTCGGCGGTCGCCGCGGCCACATCCTGCTGGAAGGGCACTTCATCCAACTGCGCGATCGTCTGGCCGGCGACGACGTGCGCGCCCTCCTCGACTTCGAGCTTCGCGACCCGCCCGCCGACGCGAAACGCCAGCTCGACCTGATGCACATCGACGTTTCCCCACATCGTGAACGCCGCGAACGGGTCGTGCGCGGCGCGCTGCCGCCAGTAGTAGTACGCGCCCGCGGCGGCCGCCGCGAGAACGACTAGGACGATCAAGACGACTCGACGTCGATTCATGCACCACCCCGGGACACGTTGCGCACTTCCATTCTCACACGTCCGTCTCGGGTTCCTGGCGATCGCGCGAAGAGCGCGGACAGAAGCCGCGGCCGCGCAGATGTTCGCGCAGCTCTTGCCGCATCTTCTGGCGCATCGCGTTGCGCTCCTCGCGCGTCATACGGCTCCAGTGCCGGTGCATGCGATGACCGAACCGCCCGTGGCCGAAGTGCCGATGATGGCCATGGCCGAACGGACCGCGCGGGCGCAAGCCGCCGAGCAGCAGACGGCTCAACACCAGCAGGCCGAGCGTCTGCCAGAAGGTGATCCTCGGCCCCGCGAACAGCGCGGGCACCAGCCAGTTCCACAGCAACATCGTGATCGCGCTCACGACTGCGAGCACGATGAGCGCAATGAGCGCGAATTTCAGCGCCCGGACGAACCAAAACCGTTTCATGATCGCCTCCTCGAGGCATCTCGTCTCGTAATCATTTCGTCTCGCCGTCCTCAGTCCTCGCGCCAGCCGTCGTAAGCGGGCCGCAGCCGCCGGCGGAGGTGGCGCACGGCGTAATGCTTGCGCGCCAGCAATGTGTTGAGCGGCACGCCCGTGCGCTCGGCCAACTCTTTGAAGCTCGCGCCTTCCAGCTCGTGGGCGATGAAGACCTCGCGCTGTTCCGGCGCGAGCTCTTCGATGGCGGCCGCGAGATCCTCGAGCAGCATCTGCCGCGCGAGCGCAATATCCGGCGCGTCCTCGGCAGCCAGCAGCAGCTCGTCCAGCACTGGAGCCGCGGCATCGTCGAGCACGTCGCCGGGGAGCGCGGGTGCAGATTCCGCCAACGCGCCGAGCGGCACCGCCCGTTTCTTGCGAAAGAAGTCGGTGATGCGGTTCCGCGCGACGCGGAACAGCCACGCGCCGACTTCTTCGAGCGGTTGCAATCGGCGGTAGGCCGCCACCAGCTCGTAGAGCACGTCCTGCAATATGTCTTCGGCTTCGCCGTCGTCCAACACCCGGCGGCGGATGAAGGCCCGGAGCCTGCCGCGCTCACGCCGAACCGCGCGCGCGATGTGCTCGTCTTGTTCGAAGGGCATGCGAGGGGTTACCGCGTCCATTCGCTACGATAGACGAATGGGACGCGCGAATATTGTACGGGCGCGTTCATGTGATCCGCGGATTTCTCCGCCGACCCTCCGCCTCGCGAGCCGCGCAGGCCAACAGCGGCATCGCAATGACGTCTCGACGCGCGCCAGGCGGGCGCTATCGACCTACTCGTTCACACTCGCCGCGACCGCTGTCGGAGCCGCGCCGTGCTCCACACCCGTCACCGGCATCCTGGCACGTAAGAACGCGCTCCCGATGGCGGCTGCCGCTGCCGCGCATATCGCTCCAAGTGCAAACGCCACCCGATAACCGCCATTCAATGCGGCCTGCGTTGTCGCACCGTCAGCGAGCAACGCATGGGTCTCAGCGGCCGCGAGGCTCGCCAGAATGGCCAGTCCCAGCGCTCCACCCATCATGAACGCCGTGTTCACGATGCCCGACGCGAGACCCGACTCGCTCGGCGCGACATCGCTCATCGCCGCAATGAGCAGCGGATTGAATGCAATGCCCGCCCCGAGGCCGAGCAACACCATGCTCGGCAGGACATCGGTCAACACGTTGCCGTCGAGCGGGGCGCGTGCCAACAGCGCGAGCCCGAGCGCAGCGAAGAGCAAGCCGATGCCGAGCGGCGCGCGAATGCCGAAGCGCGTCACCAGCTTCGCGGACAGACCGAGCGAGAAGGCCGCCATGATGATGTTCGCCGGCAGGAACGCGAGGCCGACCTGCATCGGCCCGTATCCGAGCACGAGCTGCAGATACAGCGCCGAGATGAAGAACCACGCGAACATCCCCGCGGCCCACAGGATACCCACCGCGTTCGATATGGTGAGGTTGCGCAGCTTGAATATCGCGAGCGGCATGAGCGGCGCTGCGACGCGCGCTTCGATCGCGAGGAACGCAGCGAGCAAGACCGCCGCACCGGCGAGCAGTCCGATCGTCTGCGCGGACGTCCAGCCCGCCTCGTTCCCATTGACGATGGCATACACGGCCAGCATCAGCGACGAAGTCACCGTGATGGCGCCCCACACGTCGAGGCGCCGATCCGCCACTTGCGGCTTCATGTTCGGGATGAGCGCGATGCACAGCGCGTACACCGCGACGCCGATCGGCAGATTCACCAGAAAGATCCAGTGCCAGTTCAGCGCGCTCGTCAAGCTGCCGCCCAGCAGCAGTCCGATGCTGCCGCCGCCGGCGCAGACGAATCCGTACACGCCCATCGCTTTCGCGCGCTCGGCGCCGTCCGTGAACATGTTCATGATGAGCGACAGCGCCACCGCCGAGACGACCGCGCCGCCGAGTCCCTGAACCGCGCGCGCCGCGATCAACACCTCTTGCGAATTCGCGAGGCCGCACGCGAGCGAGGCGACGGTGAAGAGCGTGATGCCGAGCAGGAACAGCCGGCGCGGCCCGTAGATGTCGCCGAGCCGTCCACCGAGCAGCAGGAAGCCGCCGTACGTGAGCAGGTACGCGTTCACGACCCACACGAGCGAGGTTTCGGTGAAGCTCAGGTCCTCGCGAATCGAGGGCAGCGCGACGTTCACGATCGTGGAGTCGAGCACGATCATGAGCACGCCGAGGCACAGCACGATGAGCGCCCACCAGCGTTTGCGATGATCCAGGGCGTGCGCGGACGGACTCATGCGAAACCTGCGAAAAAGTGAATGCGTAGACCGAGGACGGGCGAACGATCCGCCGTCCGACCTTCTGGCTCGAAGAATGTTTCAACGGCCGATCGCTGCAGCGAGTCGGCTCAACGGATGGACCTTGGGTTGCGGGCTCACTAGGATTGAGCCGGCAGGCTAATCCTGCGCAAAGCGTAACACTTCATGCCGATCGACCGCGACAGCATCGTGCGCACTCACGACATCGTGCGGCCGTTCATCCGACGCACGCCGGTGGTCGAAGTGGAAGGAGCCGATCTCGAGCTCGCAGAGTGTCGCGTGATTTTCAAGCTCGAATCGCTGCAGTACGCCGGCTCGTTCAAGACGCGCGGTGCGTTCGCGAATCTGCTGCTGCGCACCGTTCCGCCGGCCGGCGTGGTGGCTGCATCGGGTGGAAATCACGGCGCGGCGGTCGCCTTCGCGGCGCGGCGCCTCGGGAAGCCGGCACGCATCTTCGTCCCGACGATCTCGTCGCCGGCAAAGATCGCGCGCATTCGCGAATGCGGCGTCGAGCTCTGCGTCACGGGCGCGCGCTATGCCGACGCGCTGGCCGCAAGCGAAGCGTGGGCGCAAACCTCCGGCGCGCTTCAGGTGCACGCCTTCGATCAGGCGGAGACGCTGCTCGGGCAGGGCACGGTCGCCATGGAGCTCGAGGAGCAGTGCCCTGCGCTCGATACGCTGCTCGTCGCGGTGGGCGGGGGCGGCCTGATCGGCGGGATCGCTGCGTGGTATGCCGGCAAGGTCCGAGTGATCGGCGTCGAGCCGGAGCTCGCACCCACGCTCACGTGCGCGCTGGCGGCGGGGCGGCCTGTCGAAGCCCCCGCGGGCGGGATTGCCGCGGACTCGCTCGCCCCCAAGCAGATCGGCGAGCTCGTGTTTCCCATCGCGCAGCGGTACGTCGATCGCGCCCTGCTGGTGTCCGACGAGGAGATTCGAGCTGCGCAGCGCCGCCTGTGGGAGGGCTTGCGGTTCGTCGCCGAGCCTGGCGGCGCGGCGGCGCTCGCGGCATTGCTCGCGCGCCGCTATCAGCCGCAATCCGGCGAGCGCGTGGGCGTCATCGTCTCGGGCGGTAACACAACGGCTGTCGATTTCGGCGCGTAGAAGCCGCTTGGGCGTGTCGCTCGGTGCGATGAGGCGCGGCTGGAGCGCTGCGCGATCAGGCGCTGCGTGCCTAGTCGCTCGCGCCGGTGGCGATCGCCGGATCGACGAGTCGCGTCCGCTACTTCCGAGGGATAGGCGCCATTCGGCGCTCTGGGTACCGTGTGGTGTTCGTTTCGAGGAGGACGCCCTGCCCATGCCCGATCTCACCGCATTCCCGATCACGCGCAAGTGGCCGGCACAGCATCCCGAGAAGCTGCAGCTCTACTCGCTGCCGACGCCGAACGGCGTGAAGGTTTCGATCATGCTGGAAGAAACGGGGCTGCCGTACGAGCCGCACCTCGTGAGCTTCGATACGAACGATCAGCACTCACCGGAATTCCTGTCGCTGAACCCGAACGGTAAGATCCCGGCGATCCTCGACCCGAACGGGCCGGACGGCCAACCGCTGCCGCTGTTCGAATCCGGCGCGATTCTCGTCTATCTCGCCGACAAGACCGGGCAGCTCGTGCCGAAGGACGCCGCGGGTCGCTACCAGACGCTCCAGTGGCTGATGTTCCAGATGAGCGGCATCGGGCCGATGTTCGGGCAGGTCGGCTTCTTCCACCGCTTCGCGGGCAAGGACTTCGAGGACAAGCGGCCGCGCGATCGCTACGTCAACGAATCGCGCCGCCTGCTCGGCGTGCTCGATCGACGGCTGGCGGATCGCGCGTGGATCATGGACGAGTACAGCATCGCGGACATCGCGACCTTCCCGTGGGTGCGCAATCTGATCGGCTACTACGGTGCGGGCGATCTCGTCAGGATTAGTGAGTTCCCCAATGTCACGCGGGTCCTGGACGCATTCGTGGCACGACCGGCGGTGAAGCGGGGTCTGGAGATTCCGGGGCGAGGGTGAGCGGCATGAGCATTCCCGATCCCGAGCGATTCTGTCGCGAATGGGTGGACGCCTGGAACACGCGCGATGTCGAGGCGGTGCTGCGTCACTTTCATGACGACGTGGTGTTCAGCTCGCCGCTCGCGGCGAAAATCGTTCCCGGCAGCAATGGCGTCGTGCGCGGGAAAGAGGCGTTGCGTGCGTACTGGATCGAGGGCCTGAAGCGCTCACCCGATCTGCACTTCGTCCTCGAAGCGATCTACGCGGGGCCGAATGCGCTCGTGATCAACTACCGCAACCACCATGGCATGCTCGTCAACGAAGTACTGGTGTTCGACGGCGCTCTGGTGAAACAGGGTTACGCGACGCACCCCGTTACCGCCGCGACTGCGCCGCGTGCAGCGGGCCCGACCGCGGCGGCGGCGCGCTAAAAGCCTTTACGCTGCTTGCGCCAGTCGCTCGGCGGTGCGCCGACGAGCTTCTTGAATGCACGGCTGAAGGCCGCTTCGGAGTCGTACCCGATGCGATTCGCGATCGCCGCAACGCTTTCGACGCCCGTCAGCAGGTGTTTCGCGGCGAGCTGCATGCGCCAGTTCGTCAGGTATTGCATCGGCGGCATGCCGACGTAGCGCGTGAAGCGTTCGGCGAGTGCGGATCGCGACAAGGCCGCCTCACGCGCGAGCGACTCGAGTGTCCAGTCCCGTTCAGGGCTGCGATGAAGCGCGGTGAGGGCGCGGCCGACGAAGGGATCGCGCAATCCGGCCAGCCAGTCGGCCCGATCCGCCGGGATCGTCTCGAGATAGCGGCGAATGACTTCGACGAACATGAGCTCGCTCAGCCGGTTGAGGACGCTCCCGCCGCCGAGCCGCCCCTCCTTGGATTCGGCCAGCGCCAGCTTCACATACGCCGCGAGCGAGCCCGCCTGGTCGCTGATGCGGATGACCCGCGGGAGCGCGGCGAGCAGCGGGTTGTAGGGGCGGGTGTCGCATCCCAGGAATCCGCACACGAATCGCGCGGCCTCGTTCTCGGATTCGCCGACGGAGATGCTGATCGGTAGCTGCCCGTCCGCGGGCCATCGATAAAGAGACATGTCGGGTGAGCGGCGCAGCCCGGGCGCGCTCGCGAGCACGTGGGTATGACCGTGCGGCAGCACGATGACATCGCCCGCCGCCAGCAGCATCGGTTCCTCGCCCGGAACGGCTGCCCAGCATTGCCCGTGTGTGATGACGTGGTACGACACCATGTGCTCCGAGCCCGGAAACATGGCGCCGACGATCGCCTCGCCGGGCGGCGTTTCCGCGACCCAGGGCTCCGATGCGCGAATATCGAAAAAGATCGCGCCCGTGAGACGCACCGCATCGAGCACACCGGACAATGCATCCACCGAGACTCTCCCGGACGGTCGAGCACGAGCGCCGGACGCGCAGTCATTCGGGGAGGCGCGCACCGTCACTACACTGCCTCCCAATGTTCGCTACACCGAACGATGCTACCCGGAGTTTCAATCGTGAGCACACACGTGGGCACCTGCTTTTGCGGCGAAGTGAAGTTCGAGGTGACGGGTGAGCCCGTCGCGATGGGGTACTGCCACTGCTCATCGTGCAGGCACTGGTCGGCCGGACCGGTGAACGCCTTCACGCTGTGGCAGCCGCAGGCCGTGCGGGTGACGCGCGGCTCGGACAGCGTCGGTACTTTTAATAAGACGGACCTCAGCTCCCGGAAGTGGTGCACGCGATGCGGCGGCCACCTCTACACGGAACACCCCACGTGGGGCGTGACCGACGTGTACGCGGCGATGATCCCGACGCTACGGTTCGAGCCGGGCGTCCACGTGAACTATCAGGAGACGGTGCTGCGCGTTCACGATGGATTGCCGAAGATGAAGGACATGCCGAAAGAGATGGGCGGGTCGGGCGTGACCCTGCCGGAGTAGGTGCGCGGGCGCGCTACCCGCGCGCCCCGGCTCGATGCCGTGTGGTCGCGGCGGGCTCGAGGCCATGCGAGTGGTCGGGCTTCGGCGCCGGAGCCGCGACGCTGCACGCATCTGAGGCGCCGCGCCTCGCAAGATTCGCGCGCCTTCGCGGCGCGACGTCCCTGCGCCCTGCAGGACCCGATGCCTCGCACGCGCCGCCAGCGGCGCTGCCCCGCACGCTAGCCCGGCTTGCTCTGGTTCTTCACGACGCTCGTCGCGAGCGCAATCATCGATGCGATATCGCTGAGGTTCGCCGGGACGATGAGCGTGCTCTGCGCTTCGTCGGCCAGGTGCCCGAACTGCTTCACGTACTCTTCGGCGACGCGCAATTGCATGGCTTCCATGCCGCCGCGTCCGCTCAACGCCTCGCCGACGCGCCGCAGTCCCTCCGCAGTGGCCGTCGCCACTGCGAGGATCGCCTCGGCCTGCCCGTGCGCTTCGTTGATCTGCTGCCGCTGCTTCGCCTCGGATTCCTTGATGACGCGCTGCTTCTCGCCTTCCGCCTGATTTATCTTGGCGTCGCGCTCGCCTTCGGAGGTCAGCACCACCGCGCGTTTCTCGCGCTCCGCGCGCATCTGCTTCTCCATCGCCTGCAGCACGTCCTTGGGCGGATTGATGTTCTTGATCTCGTAGCGCAGAACCTTCACACCCCACGGGGCCGATGCCTTGTCGAGCTCGCTCACGACGTTGGCGTTGATCGCGGCGCGCTCCTCGAAGGTGCGGTCGAGCTCGATCTTGCCGATCTCGCTGCGCAGAGTGGTCTGCGCAAGCTGCGTGATCGCGAAGCGGTAGTTCGTGATGCCGTAGGACGCCTTGCTCGCATCGAGCACCTGCAGATAGAGCACGCCGTCGACTCCGACCTGCACGTTGTCGCGCGTAATGCAGACCTGCTCGGGGATATCGATCGCTTCCTCTTTGAGGTTGTGCTTGTAGGCGATGCGCTCGACGAACGGCACGAGGATGTGAAACCCGGCCTGAAGGGTGCGGCTGTACCGCCCGAGGTTTTCGACGACGTAAGCGCTCTGTTGGGGTACGACGGTAGCGGTTTTCGCGAGAACGATGATCACCAGTATCGCGATCACCAGCACGACATACAGCGTTGCCATGGAGCTCCTTTCTCGTTCAGTTCGTGGCTGCAGCCCGTTTCAGTTGCAAGGTGAGGTCGTCGACCCTGCTGATGACCGCTTCGGTACCGGCGGCGATCGGCAGCACGTCGGTGTTGCGCGCGGTCCAAGTCGTCCCGCGATAGTCGACGCGACACGTCTGTCCGGGGTCGAGGTGGACCGGTACGACGACCTTGTCGCCGGAGGTGACGCGCTCGGGCACGTGCCCGCTGTTGCCGCGGACGAGCGCATACACGCGGCCTCTGAACGCAACCATCGTGACGACGGCGAATGCGGCGAAAAGCAGCCACTGCAGCCACTCCGGCATGGCGAGACCCGCGAGGCCCAGCAAGCCGACGATGACGGCGGAAACACCGAGGAACACGAGATAGAACTGCAGATCGATGCCGAACATCTCGATGCCGAGCAGTCCGACACCGGCGATGAGCCATCCCCACCACGGCATGTGCACCCCCTTCAGGTCCCCCCGCGGGATGCGGGCGAGGCCCATTCAGGCGTCGATTTTAAACATCGAGTGCGGAGGCCGCCTGCCGATCCGCGTCTGGGAGGCGGCGCGCGGTCAAGTTTGACCGCGCCGTCGGCGGCGGAATCGAGATCCCGCAGGTCGCCCGAATCGCAGTCGAAAATACTTACACTGAGCCCACCGCGAGAGGAGCCCGCGCCGCGATATGTACATCCTGAGATAGTGGGCCGCGTTGTCTGTCGCTTCGGATTCACACCCGGTCAGGAGGCGCCTCGCGAGTCGTGCTCGGGCGCGTCGAGCAGGCGCCGCGTTGCCAGCGGCGCGAGAAGGCCGATCAAAGACGCGCGGGGCTTGCGACGCGCATTCGCCTGGCTTGCGCGCCAGCACGTTCCCGCGGGAACGCTAGATCCACTTCAGCGCCTTGGCCAGCACGCCGAGGATCACCCCGGCAGTCAGCAGTTGACTGACGGTATTCGTCACGATGGCGAGTCGTAGCGAGCCTCGCAACTTTTCGACTGCGACGTCCAGAGCATTTCGTAGGGCCGCGAGATCTTCCTTCAGCTCTGCGCGCAGATCTGCGATGTCCTGCTTCAACTCCGTGCGCAGCTCTGCGATGTCCTGCTTCAACTCCGTGCGCAGCTCTGCCATGTCCTGCTTCAGCTCGGTGCGCAGCTCTGCCATATCCTGCTTCAGCTCGGTGCGTAGAGTGGTCATCTCCTCGGCGAGCTCCGTACGCAGACCGGTGGTTTTCTCGCTCAGGTCCGTGCGCAGACCATTCGTGTTGTCGGTCATCTCGGCGCGCACGCCCGCGATCTGCTTGTCATCTCGGCGTTCAGCGCGGCGATCGAGTCGTTCGCCGCCTTCATATCTTTGCGGAGATCGCGGATGTCGAGCTTCATCTCCGCGAGATCGGTCTTGATGTGAGCGACGTCCGCCTGGAGTACTGCGATCTGCGCGTCCATGTAGGCCTCTTCGATCAGATCGGGAACGATTGCCCGAGCCGCTGCGGTCTTACCCATATTGCTACCCTGTGACTCGACGAATCCGTGACGAGCCGATTCGCGATTGCGACGAGCGAAGTGTACTCAACTTTTTCACCGCGCAATTCGTTCATTTGTACGAATTTGCGCAGCGGCAGAGCACTTCGTGTTTTTGATGTGTTGCATCATCGCTGGCGGCACTCTGCATTTCGATACAGCTGCAATCGCAGCTAGCGCCGTGCGGCTGCCGACGAACGTGCGCGCAGACGCACGTTGTCACGACTGCGAAGAATCGCAGTGTGCGCACGCAGGCGAGCGTGCGCTGTCAGTCCGCTGGCCCCGCCAGCATCTCGCGTGAAGTGACGTTATTGCGCGTGCGGATCTTGAACCCGGATTCGCCGTTGAATGCAGAACGGACCCCGCCAGGAGCGAGCTCAGCTCCGACCTGCCCGATCACGGCGACAGCGCCGCGAACGTTGCCTCCGACCGTCGGGTCGATCTGCAGGTCGCCCATGAACGCCGCTCGCCGTTCAACGCAGATCGCCCATGAACGCGGCTCACACTTGATCGCAGGTCACCGTTGAACGCGGGTCGCCCTTGAACGAGGATCGCCGTCGAACGCGTGTTGTTGTTGGCGCCTGACATAGGTTGGAAGCGCGACGTCGTTGCGGAAGAGTTGCCGCAGCGGCCGTTCGACGCCGATTGCAGGGTCACAGCGCCTTGCCAGGGCCGGCGCGCTCACGTCGCCCCTCGCAGATCCGAGGCACGGCACGCGAGAGAACCTCCGCGTGCCGCGACCGTCAGCCGACGCCGAGATACCTGAGGATCCCCTTGGCCGCCTCGCGCCCTTCGAACACCGCCGTCACCACGAGATCCGACCCGCGCACCATGTCGCCGCCGGCGAAGATCTTCGGGTTCGTCGTCTGGAAAGGCGTTTCCGCAGATGCCGATACACGCACGCGACCGTTGTGATGCAGCCGAATGCCGTGCTTGTCGAACCACTCGGGCGGGTTCGGCAGGAAGCCAAATGCGATGATCACCGCATCGGCGGGGATGACGCGCTCGGTGCCAGGGATCGGCTCGGGCACGCGGCGGCCGCGCGCATCGGGCTTGCCGAGGCGCGTCTCGACGATCTTCACGCCTTCGACGTGCTCGGAGCCGACGATCTCGGTCGGCTGCGCGTTGAAGAGAAACTCGACGCCCTCTTCCTTCGAGTTCTTGTAGTCGCGCCGCGAGCCGGGCATGTTCGCTTCGTCGCGCCGATACGTACAGGTCACGGACTCCGCACCCTGACGGATGGCCGTGCGGTTGCAGTCCATGCCCGTGTCCCCGCCGCCGAGGACGACGACGCGCTTGCCCTTCATGTCGATCAGCTTCTCGGCGCTGCCGGGCAGACCGAGCTCGTGATTGATGTTCGCGATGAGATACGGCAGCGCTTCGTACACGCCGGCGAGATCCTCGCCGGGGAAGCCGCCCTTCACGTACTTGTACGTGCCCATGCCCATGAACACGGCGTCGTATTCCGCGAGCAGCTCATCGAGCGTCACATCGCGGCCGACTTCGACGCCCAGGCGGAACTGGACGCCCATGCCTTCCATCACCTCGCGCCGCTTCTCGACGATCTCCTTTTCGAGCTTGAAGGGCGGGATGCCAAAGGTGAGCAAGCCGCCGATGCGGGTGTATCGATCGTAGACCACCGGCTGCACGCCGTTGCGCGTGAGAATATCCGCGCAACCGAGGCCCGCGGGCCCCGCGCCGATGACGGCGACGCGCTTGCCGGTCGGCTTCACGTTCGACATGTCCGGCGTCCACCCGAGCTTGAACGCTTCGTCGGTGATGTACTTCTCGATCGCGCCGATCGTCACTGCACCGAGACCGTCGTTCAGCGTGCACGCGCCCTCGCACAAGCGATCCTGCGGACAGATGCGTCCGCACATCTCCGGCAGCGAGTTCGTCTTGTGGGAGAGCTCCGCCGCTTCGAGCAGGTTGCCCTCCTGAATGAGCTTCAGCCAATTCGGGATGTAGTTGTGGACCGGGCATTTCCACTCGCAGAAGGGGTTGCCGCACGCGAGGCAACGGCCGGCCTGCTGAGCCGCGGCGTCCGCCGTGAACTGCGCGTAGATCTCGCGGAATTCGGTAATGCGAGTCTCGACGGGCAGCTTCGCCGGATCCGTGCGCGGGATGTCGAGGAACTGAAGGTGCTTGTCAGCCATGGATGTCGTCTGGTTACGCAGCGCGCCGCAGGTTCGTCATGAGCGAGTCGATCGACGCCGCCTTCGGCTTCACGACCCAGAACTTCCCGATGTACGTGCGGAAGTCCGCCAGAATCTCCTCGCCCCACGGGCTGCCCGTTTCGGCCACGTGCTGCTCGATCAGCGATTCGAGGTGCTGGAGGTGCGACTGCATGGACTCCGGCTGGATGCGGCTGATGTCGATGAGCTCGTGGTTGTAGCGATCGACGAAATCCCGATTCAGGTCGAGCACGTACGCGAACCCGCCCGTGAACCCCGCACCGAAATTGACGCCCGTGCGCCCGAGCACGCACACGACACCGCCCGTCATGTACTCGCAGCAGTGATCGCCCGCGCCTTCGATGACCGCCGTGGCGCCGGAATTGCGCACGGCGAAGCGCTCGCCCGCAACGCCGGCCGCGAAGAGCTCGCCACCCGTCGCGCCGTACAGGCACGTGTTGCCCATGATCACCGTGTCGCGCCCGACGAACCGCGCCTCGCGCGGATGGCGCAGAACGAGCTTGCCCGCGGCCATGCCCTTGCCGACGTAGTCGTTGGCATCGCCTTCGAGATACATGTGCAGGCCGCCCGCGTTCCACACGCCGAAGCTCTGCCCGACGTTGCCCTTCAGGCGCACGATCAGCGGTGCCTCTTCCATTCCATAGTTGCCCCAGAGCCGCGCGATCTCGCCCGAGATGCGTGCGCCGATGGAGCGGTGGTAGTTCTTCACTTCGTACGTCCACTCGCCACCGGTCTTGTTGGCGATGGCGTCCTTCATGTCGGCCACCATGCGCTCCGCGAGCTCGCCCTTGTCGAACGGCGCGTTCGAGGGGGAGACGCAGAAGTGCGGCCGCTCCTGCGCCAGTCCGGCCGTCGAGAGGAGCGGTGTGAGATCGAGCTTCTTCTGCTTCGAGGTCTTGCCCTCGATGATCTCCAGCAGCTCGGTCTGGCCGATGATCTCCGCGAGCGAACGCTTGCCCATTGCGGCGAGCAGCTCGCGCACTTCGCGTGCGACGAACCGGAAGTAGTTGATCACCATCTCCGGCAGCCCGATGAAGTACTTCGAGCGCAGGACGTTGTGCTGAGTCGCGACGCCCGTCGCGCAGTTGTTGAGATGGCAGATCCGCAGGTACTTGCAGCCGAGCGCCACCATCGGCGCGGTGCCGAAGCCGAAGCTCTCGGCACCGATGATCGCCGCCTTGATGACGTCGAGACCGGTCTTCAAGCCACCGTCGGTCTGCAGGCGCACGCGATGCCGCAGATCGTTCATGCGCAGCGTCTGATGCGTTTCCGCGAGCCCGAGCTCCCACGGCGTGCCCGCGTACTTGATCGAAGACAGCGGGCTTGCGCCCGTGCCGCCGTCGTGGCCCGACACGGTGATGAGATCGGCGTACGCCTTCGCAACACCCGCCGCCACCGTGCCGACGCCGGGCTCGGCGACGAGCTTCACCGAGACGAGCGCCGTCGGATTCACCTGCTTCAGATCGAAGATGAGCTGCGCCAGGTCCTCGATCGAGTAGATGTCGTGATGCGGCGGCGGCGAGATCAAGCCGACCCCGGGCCGCGCAAAGCGCAGCCGCGCGATCATCTCGTTCACCTTGTGACCGGGCAGCTGCCCGCCCTCGCCGGGCTTTGCGCCCTGCGCGATCTTGATCTGCAGCACCTCGGCGTTGATCAGGTACTCCGGCGTCACGCCGAAGCGGCCCGAGGCCACCTGCTTGATCTTCGAGTTCTTCTCGGTGCGATAGCGCGCGGGATCCTCGCCGCCTTCGCCCGAGTTCGAGCGCGCGCCGAGCCGGTTCATCGCGATCGCCAGCGCCTCGTGCGCCTCGGGCGACAGCGCGCCGAGCGACATGCCCGCGCTATCGAAGCGCGCGAGGATCGCCTCTTCCGGCTCGACCTCTTCGAGCGGAATCGGCTTCGGCGCCAGCTTCAGGCGCAGCAGATCGCGGAAAGCCGACACCGGCCGCTCGTTCACCGCGGCGGCGAACTGCAGATAGTGCTCGTATTCGCCGCTCACGACTGCGGTCTGCAGCAGCGCGACCACGTCCGGGTTGTACATGTGGTACTCGCCGCCGTGCACGTACTTCAGCAGTCCGCCCTGCTCGATCGGCTCACGCGGATTCCACGCGCGCGCGGCGAGCGCCTTCTGATCCGCTTCGAGGTCGCTGAAGTCGGCGCCCTGGATGCGGCTCTCCGTGCCGGTGAAGCACAGGTTCACGACCTCGTCGTGCAGGCCCACGATCTCGAAGAGCTGCGAGCTGCGGTAGCTCGCGATCGTGGCGATGCCCATCTTCGACATGATCTTGAACAGGCCCTTGCGAATGCCGGCGCGATAGCTGCGGCCGAGCTCCATGCGCGTCGCGAAGTCGAGCTTCACGCGGCCCCGACGCATCATCTCGAACAGGACCTGATACGCCATGTACGGATACACGGCCGTCGCGCCATAGCCGATCAGGCACGCGAAATGATGCGGATCGCGCGCCGTGCCCGTCTCGACGAGCAGATTGCACTTGCAACGCAGCCCCGTCCGCACGAGGTGGTGGTGGACGGCGCCCGTCACGAGCAGCGCGTGCGCAGGAATCTTCCCCTGCACCAGATAGCGGTCGGACAGCAGCAGCACGAGCTTGCCGTCGCGCACGGCCTGCTCGGCCTGTTCGCACATGCGCACGATGGCGTTCTTGAGCCCCTCGGCCGGGTCGTACTGCAGGTCGATGAACTCGTGCGTGAGATCCGGAAGCGCGAGGATCTGCCGCAATTTACGTTGCGACAGAATGGGCGAGCCGAGCAGCACGTGACGGGCGTGCTCGGGGCCCGGCACGAAGATGTTCGCCTCCGCGCCGATCTGCGTCTGCAGCGACATCACGATGGATTCGCGCAACGGATCGATCGGCGGGTTCGTCACCTGCGCGAACTGCTGGCGGAAGTAGTCGTAGAGCGGCCGCGTCTTGTGGGAGAGCACCGGCATCGGCGTGTCGTCGCCCATCGAGCCGACCGCCTCGCTCTCGTCCTCCGCCAGGACGCGGATGATCTCGTCGCGCTCCTCCGCGGTGACATTGAACATCTTCTGATAGAGCGTGAGCGTCTCGCGATCCATCGGCTCCGCCGCGAGCCGCGGATCGACGAGATCGGTCTCGAGATAGCGCACGCCCTTCTTCAGCCACACCTTGTACGGGTGGCGCGACTTCAGCAGGTTGTCGATGTCCCGCGACTCGAGCAGCGTGCCGGTCTGCATATCGAGCGCGATCATGTCGCCCGGACCGAGCTTGCCCTTGCGCACGACGTCTTCGGGCTTGTAGTCCCAGACGCCCGTTTCCGACGCGATCGTCAGGAACCGGTTCTTCGTGATGACGAAGCGCGCCGGCCGCAGCCCGTTGCGATCCAGCGTGCAGGCGGCGTACCGACCGTCGGTGAGCACGATGCCGGCCGGGCCGTCCCACGGCTCCATGTGCGTCGTGTAGTACTCGTAGAACGCGCGCAAGTCCGGATCGATCGCGTCGAGCCCGTGCCAGGCGGGCGGCACGAGGAGGCGCATCGCATGCATCGGGTCGAGCCCGCCCATCAAGAGCACCTCGAGCATGTTGTCGAGGCTCTGCGAGTCCGATCCCGTGGTCGCGACGAGCGGCTGGATATCCGACAGGTCCGGCAGCAGCGGTGAGCGGAACACCGGCCCCCGCGCGACCGCCCAGTTACGGTTGCCCTGGATCGTGTTGATCTCGCCGTTGTGCGCGAGATAGCGGAATGGGTGCGCGAGGCGCCACTGCGGCAGCGTGTTCGTCGAGAACCGCTGGTGGAACACGCAGATCGAGGACTCGAGGCGCTTGTCCCTCAGGTCCGGGAAGAACTCGCCCAGGTGCTGGGGCATGACCATGCCCTTGAACACGATCGTCGTCGCCGAGAGGCTCGGCACGTAGAAGGCCGGGTCCTTCCCTTCCAGCGCCTTCTCCGCACGCCGGCGCGCGAGGAACAGCTTACGGTTGAACGAAGCCTCGTCGAGGTCGTCGACCCGACAGTTCACGAACAGCTGCTCGATGTGCGGCAGCGTCTTCAGCGCCTCCTCGCCGCACGCACTCGGGTCGGTCGGCACCTTGCGCCAGCCGGCCAGCTCGAGCTCTTCGCGCTCGATCTGCGCCGCGAGCTCCGCCCGCGCGGCCGCCTGCTGCGCCGGGTCGCGGCTCATGAAGACGAGCCCGCTCGCGTACTGCGCGGCGAGCTCGATGCCCGCCTCCTTGGCGATGGCGCGCAGGAATTTCTCGGGACGTTTCAGCAGCAGCCCGCAGCCATCGCCCGTCTTCCCGTCCGTGGCGATGGCGCCACGGTGGGTGAGCCGATTCAGCGAGGTAATGGCGGTATCCACCAGCCAGCGACTCGGCTGGTCGTCGAGGTTGGCGATCAGGCCGAACCCGCAACTGTCTCTCTCGTACGACTCCTTGAAGAGTCCCGTGTCTGTGCTGCTCATCGTCGTGCCCCGTTACGGAGGCGTACTCCGCTCGTGCCACCGGCGCGAAGCCGGCGGCTCCATTGCTCACGTTGAAAAAATAAGTCGGGAGAGATCCGGTAACCGAGCAACAGCGGGCTTGCGCGCTGGTGCGGGCTCTACCGGCAGGGCGCCGACACTCGCTCGCGACACGAGGCCGGGTCGCGGGCGGCATGCGCCGATCTACACCACCTGTATGCGCCCGATCATACCGACGCGGCGGAAGCGGTCAATGCACGATTCGGTCGAGAACCGGCCGGGAACGGTCGGTGCCGCCCGGGAATGGGCATATTTTCGAGCAGGTGGGTCGGCGGCTCGCAGGATGGTCGCGTGTCACGACCGGGCAATCGAGCGGCCGTGCAGTGAAAATCCGGCCCAACCCGGTCCATACTCCGCCCCCACCGAATCGCCGAGGACCCCCGTTGAGACCGCTGATGATCGCCCTGGGCGTCGCGCTTCCGCTGACCGTGCACGCGGCCGTCGTCAGCCGGAACACGCCGTTGACGATCGCAAGCCTCGCCCTCCTGGCGCTGATCGTGATGCTCCCGCGCCTCATGCGGTTGAGCGCGGCGGCCTGGTGTGCCGTGCCGCTGATCGTCGCCGCGCTCGTGCTCCTGTGGCGCGCGCACGCGGAGTGGCTGCCGCTCTATGCGACCCCGGTGCTCGTGAGCTTCGTGTTCGCCTGGGTCTTCGGGCACACGCTCGCGCCCGGCGAAGTGCCGCTCATCGAGCGGCTCGTGCGGCTGCTTCACGAAAACGACGACCTGCGGCCCGACATCCGTGCGTACGCGCGCGGCTGCACGCTCGCCTGGACGCTGCTGCTGACCACCCTCGGGGTCCTCAACCTCACGCTCGCGCTGATCGCCGCGCCGAACGGCGTGCTGCTGCTTCTTGGCATCCGGCCGCCGTTCACGGTGCCCGTCGAGGTCTGGTCGCTGTTCGCGTACTTCCTCAACTACGTCTTCGTCGGGGTGTTCTTCCTGCTCGAGTATCTTTATCGGGACCGCCGCTTCCCCGAGCAGAAGTACCGCAACGTGTTCGACTTCATGCGCCGCGCCGCCGCCGTGGGGCCGCGCCTCCTGCGCGCACGCAATGACTGAGCGCCACCTCGCCGCGTTCACCGTACCCGCGAGCCATCCGTCGTTGCCGGGGCATTTTCCAGGCTCGCCGGTGGTGCCGGGCGTGGTCGTGCTCGATCTGGTGCTGCGGGCCGCTGCCGAATGGCGGGGGCATGAAGCGCGCGTGAGCGGCCTCAAGCAGGTGAAGTTTCTCGCGCCGCTGCTGCCGGAGGAGCGTGCGGAGGTCGCGCTGGAAGCGAGCGATGCTGCATTGGGCTTTCGCGTGTCGCGAGGCGAACAGGTCATTGCGCAGGGGACGTTCGTTGTTGCGAGCGACAGCGCCGCCCGTGGCGCTTCCGATGCCGCAGGCGCAGCGGCCGTCCCGCCGAGCGCCGACGCATCCACGGGTGCGGCAGCGCCGGCGAGCGCGCCGGCCACGACACGGGCGCCCGACTCGCCGCATCGCTCATGAGCACGCCCTGGCTCGAACGGCAGGAGATCGGCAATCCGTTCTTCCTGCATCTGATCCGTGATATCGGGCTGCTGTGCGGCCGACGCGCGACGCGGCTGCTGCTCTACCCGATCACGCTCTACTTCTTCTTTCGGCGCGGACCGGAGCGGCGCGCCTCGCGGGTGTACCTCGAAAGAGTGTTCGGCCGGCGCGTCTCGGCATGGCACGTCCTGCGTCACATCCACTGCTTCGCGTGCACGATCCTCGATCGCCTGTTCCTGCTCAGCGAACGCTTCAAGCGTTTCGATATCCGGACATCCGGCCTGCGGGATCTCGACCGCGTGCTCGCCGGCGGCAAGGGTGTCCTGCTGATCGGCTCACATCTCGGCAGCTTCGACGCGCTGCGCGTGCTGGCCTTGGAACGACCCGAGGTGCCCGTGCGCATCCTTTTAGATGTCGCGCACGGCGCGCGCATTACGCAGGTGCTGAATGCTCTGAACCCGGCGCTCGCGGCCAGCATCATCAACGCGCGCGATGCAGGGCCGGGTGTCGCCATCGCAATCAAGGAAGCGCTCGACCGCAACTCCATCGTGGCGCTGCTCGCGGATCGCGGACGGCCCAGCAACCCGACCCAGACGGTGAGCTTCCTCGGTCACCGCGCACCGTTGCCGACCTCACCGTGGCTCCTGGCCGCGACCCTCAAAGTGCCGGTGATGCTGGCCTTCGGGCTGTATCGCGGCGGGAATCGCTACGATCTGCACTTCGAGATGTTCGCGGAGAGCATCGTCGTCGAGCGCAGCCGCCGGGCCGAGGCGCTCGCGCAAATTCTGCAGAAGTTCGCGGACCGGCTGGCACACTATGCGCGGCTTGCTCCTTACAACTGGTTCAACTTCTATGACTTCTGGCATCAGGAAGCGCCGCGCGCTGACGCTCGCGACGCTGTCGCTGGCACCGGCGATCTGCTTCGGCGCTCTTGACGTCGATCGGTTGCTCGCGAAGCTGGCGCGCCCGGCGCCAGCGACGACGCCCTTCGTCGAAGCGCGCTTTTCGAAGCTCCTCGTCGAACCGCTCGTCGTGAAGGGCCAGCTCGAGTACCACGAGGATGGCGCGCTCGTGCGCGCCGTCAGCGAGCCGTTTCGGGAGCGCACGGAGATCAAAGGCGATACGGTGACGATCGAGCGCGTCGGCAAATCGCCGCGGCGCTTCTCGCTGAACCGCGCGCCCGAGCTGCGGAGCATGCTCGCGGGATTCGGCGCGGTGCTGGGCGGAACGCGCGCCACGCTGGAACAGGACTTCGATCTCGCAGCGACCGGCGACACGTCGCACTGGCGGCTCGCGATGACGCCGAAGGCGCCCACGCTCGGCAAATACGTGCGCGACATCGTGATGGAGGGACACGAAAGCGAGCCGCGCTGCGTGGTCGTCACGCAGCCGGACGACGAAGCGAGTGTGATGGTGGTCGGCAACGCCGCCGCGAGCCCGCTGCCGCAGCCGCTCACGCGCGAATCGCTCGAGCGCTTCTGTGCGAGCCAAGGTTGAATGGTCGGGGCGCGCTGCGTGCCCGACAGTTCTTGCGGCCGAGCGGTGGCGCACGCACTCGAGCGCACCCATCACGCTGAATGGCTGACATGACGCGCACGGCGCGCACCGCGTTGTTGATCGCATGGATCGCCGCGATCGTGCTGCTCGGCTATTACGTGCAGCAATCGCTGACCATCAGCGGTGACCTGCGACTGTTCTTGCCTTCGCCGCAAACGCGCACGGAGAAGCTGCTGCTCGAGGAAGTCGGCGAGAGTCCCGCGTCACGACTTCTCTTGATCTCGCTCGACGGCGCTCCGCCCGAGTCGCTCGCAGAAAGCTCGCAGCGGCTCGCGGCAGCGCTGCGGTCGGATCCCCAGTTCGGATGGGTCTCGAACGGTGCGGCTTCGATCGACGACATCCCCGACGCGCTGCTGCCGTATCGCTATCTGCTCTCGCCGACGCTGGATCACCAGAAATTCGATGCCGCATACCTGCGCGGTGAGCTGCAGGAGCGCTTGCAGGACCTCTCCTCGCCCGCGGGCACGGCGCTCGAGCCGCTGATTCCCCGCGACCCGACGCTCGAAGTGCTGAAGCTCGCCGAGGCCTGGCAGCCGGCCAAGCAACCGCAGCGACAATACGACGTGTGGTTCGACTCGCAGGGACAAAGCGCGCTGCTCGTCGCGGCCACGAAAGCCGCGGCCTTCGACCCGGACGGTCAGGAGAAGGCGTCGGACGCTTTGCGGAAGCATTTCGAGCAGAGCCGTGCCGCCCCGAACGTGCGCATGACGGTGAGCGGCGCCGGCGCCTTTTCCGTCTTGATGAAAGGACGCACGCAGGCTGAGGCGACCGTGATCGGCACCATCGACAGCATCGGACTGATCGTTCTGCTGTTGATCGCGTATCGAAGCGTGCTGACCGTGGTGCTCGGAGGACTGCCGCTCGCGAGTGCCGGAATCGCCGGTCTCGCGGCAGTCAGTACGCTCTTCGGGTCTGTGCACGGGATCACGTTGGCGTTCGGGTTCACGCTGATCGGAGTGGCGCAGGACTATCCGATCCACCTGTTCAGCCATCAGCACCCCGGCAAGTCCGCGCTGGCGACGGCGAGATCGGTGTGGCCGACGCTTGCGACCGGCGTGGTGAGCACGTGCATCGCGTACCTCGCGTTTCTGCGTTCGGGCGTGAACGGGCTGGCGCAGCTCGCGTGCTTCACGATCGTGGGACTCGCAGTGGCGGGGCTCACCACCCGCTATCTCTTGCCGCGCGTGATGCCAGAAAAAACCCGAGATCCTGGTGAGAGCGCCTGGCTCGCGCGTCTATGGTCCTTCATCGCGAAGCTGCCTCGGCCCCGCTGGCTCGGCGTGGCCATCGTGCTGGTGTGTGTCGCCGTCCTCGCGCTCGCCTCCACACCGATGTGGCAGAACGATCTTGGACAGCTCACCCCGGTTCCGCAGCCCCTGCTCGACACGGATGCGCGTCTGCGCCAGGAGCTCGGGGCCGCGGACGTGCGCCGCCTGCTCGTTGTGGACGCCGCGACGGCGGACGAGGTGCTTACGTCGCTCGAATCGCTACAACCCGAGCTCGATGCGCTGGTTCAGCAAGGAGCCATCGAGAGCTACGACGATGCTGCGCGCTACGTGCCCTCCACTGCTCGTCAGGCGCGCCGGCAGCAAGCTCTGCCTGACGTCGATGCACTTCGCGCGGCGCTTGCGCAGGCAACGGCCGGCCTGCCGTTCAAGGCAGACGTGTTCGAGCCCTTCATTGCCGACGTCGCCAAAGCAAAGACGCTTCCACCACTCACGCCCGCTGCGCTCGCTGGCACGCCGCTGGAATTGCAGGTGGGTGCGCTGCTTCTTCAGCATGGCGAGCGCTGGACCGGCCTGGTCACGCTGGGCGGCGTGCGCGACGTCGCCGCGCTTGAACAACTCGCCGAGAGACACGCCGCAAGCGCGCGAGATCGTGCACCCTCATCGAGTGCGACCCCCACGTCGGGTGATCTCGCATCGCAGAGCGGCCCCGCAATTACGCTGCTCGACCTGAAGCAAGCCTCCGAAGACCTGGTGGCGCGCCAGCGCACCCACATCCTCTACAGCCTGGCGATCGCGGCCGTGCTGCTCGCGCTCACGATCTTCGCGGCACTCCGCTCCCTGAAGCGAATGCTTCGGGTGATCGCACCGATGGCGCTCACGACGCTCCTGATCCTCGCCATTCTTCACGGGCTCGGCGTCTCGCTGAATCTGTTCCACCTCATCGCGCTCGTGCTCGCTGCCGGGCTCGGCGTCGACTACGCGCTTTTCTTCGAGGCTGTCGAAGACGATCCTGCCGAACAGCGCCGCACGCTGCACGCGGTGCTGGTGTGCTCGCTTTCAACGCTGCTCGTGTTCGCTGCGCTGGCACTCTCGACCTTGCCCGTACTGCGCGCGATCGGAGTCACGGTCACGCTCGGCATAATCAGCAATTTCTTCTTGGCGCTGCTGCTGACGCGCCCGGCTGGGGAAGCATCGCATGCTCGGCCGTGACGCCATCGAAGCGCTGATTCCTCATCGCGGCGCCATGTGCCTGCTCGAGCGCGTCGTCGAGTGGGATCGCGAGCGCATCGCTCTCGCGACCAGCACGCATCGCTCGCCGACCAACCCATTGCGGCTCGATGGCCGTCTGCGCGCGATTCACTTGTGCGAGTACGGCGCACAGGCGATGGCGGTGCATGGCGGCTTGTGCGCTCAGGCCGAAGGCCGCACGGCGAAACCCGGATTTCTGGTTTCGCTGCGCGATGTGCGCCTTGACATCGATTTCATCGAGACGCTCGCGGGCGAGCTGCGCGTCAGCGCTCAACGCCTCATGGAGACGAGCGGCAGTTGGCAATACGCCTTCACCATTGAGCACGCCGGTGTGACGCTGGCGACCGGGCGCGCCGCGGTGTTGGCTCGTGAATGATGGCGTTGCGATTCCAGCCGCTCACGCGGCTGCGGATCGCGCGCGAGCATACGCCGGAAACAGCAGGGGTTCCGAAGCAGGCGCCTGAGAGTCGCCGATGAGCTGCATCAAACCCGACGCGTCCAGACCGGGGTGCTCCGCGACCGCCGTCGCCACGATCTCCGCCGCAAGCGACTTCAGCAGTGCGGCGTTTTCTCGAATGCGAGCCTTGAACGCCGCATCGTCGAGCTCGTCCCGCAAGCCCCGGTTCAGCTCTGCGAACCAGCGCAGGCTCGCCTGATCGAGCATGCGCGCAGCATTACGTTTCGCGCTCACCTTCGACCACTCGCGCAGGAAGGGCTGCATGGCATCGTTCAGCGCCATCGTGAGGGCCAGCTCCTCGCGCAAGCGCGCCATCGACGTGAGATCGGTGAGACGGCGCTGAAAGAAGAGCTGGCACAGCACGCCCCAGTAGTACGTGTAATCCCAGATCACCTTGACGGGCAACACTTCCGGATCGGCGAACATGCCGTACTGCTCTGCGTAGAGCGTGAGCATGCTGCGATAGAAGGAGAAGTAGAGCTGCTCGTACACACGAACGTAGGGCGCTATCGCTTCGCCGGCGAAATCCTTCGCGATGAGATCGGTGACGAATGTGTTCGAGATTGCGATGAAGTCGCCTCCCGGCGAGTAGAAGGGATCGAGGAACACGCCGGCTTCGCCCGTCACGGCCCAGCGGGCGCTGGAGAGCACGCGCTTGCAGCCGTACGAGAAGCCCCGCAGCGCGACGAAGTCCTGCAACAGATCGCGCTTGTCTTCGAGCGCGCGAGCGAGCCGCGGCTGATGCTTGCGAAACCAGTCGAGCGCACGCTCGAAGCTGTTCATCGAGCGCAGCGGATGGATGTTGGCCTCGGCGACGATGCCGACGGAGTGCGAGCCGGAGGCGAGCGGGATGAGCCACACCCAGTAACCGTGACCGCACAGGTGATTCGTCGATAGCCAGCGCGCCGGCGGATCGCAGCGCTCGCGCCACGCGGAGTCCGTCGACCACGTATCGATGTCGATGCGGCTGCCGATGCGGAACCACACGGCGTTGGCATCGTGGGCATTGGGCTCGGCGAGATCGAGCTTGCGCTTCATGAGCCCGGCGCGTCCGCTGGCGTCGATGAGCCATTTGGCGGTGATGCGCTGATCGGTGCCGTTGCGGTGATAGACGACCTCGTGATGCGGCCCGACGCCGGTCGCTGTTGCCGCGTTCGCGTCGGCAAGCGTGAACGCGACGATCGTCGCGCCGTCGATGACGCGGATGCCCTGCGACGCGACGTGCTCCGCGAGGAAGTTTTCGAAGATGCCGCGATCGAGCTGGTAGCTCGGGGTCGCGAGGTAGCGGCTCGCCCCGAGCTCGACACCGTCATCGATGCGGTCACGGCCGTCGCTGAAGAAGAAGCGAAAGCCGAATTTCTTGAGCTGCTGCGTCTGCAGATGCTCTTCGAGCCCGAGCACACGCCCGAAATAATCCGCGGCAATTTCGACGGAGGATTCCCCGACCTTGTGGGCCGCTTCGGGGACCGGGTGGCGCAGCCGCTCCAGCACGACGATCTCGAGCGAGGGCAGACGCCGGCGCAACTGGAGGGCCAACGTGAGGCCGGCAAGCCCACCGCCCATCACGACGACGTCGACGCTGGGCGTTGCACCCGGGATCGCGCTTGGCTCGCACGCCTGCGCGCCTGGCTCAGGCGGCGAAGACGACGGCGCGCCGCCTTCACCGACACGCGACCGCCCTCGCTGGTCACCGCGACGATCGCCGCCGGCGCGCCGACGCGTCACGACGACGTCTCGAGCGGTGACACGCGAATGCTCAGCGTCATGCGCGGCGCGAGCCGCTGCGCGATCTCCCGCTCCGTCCCGTCTGCGAGCGCTTCGAAGAGCGGCAGCGCGTCCGCCATCGCATTTCCGGCGACGAGCGCGCTGTTCTCGGCGCGGGCCGCGGATCGGCGCGGATTCGCGTCCTCACGCACGTCCAGCGTGAGTCGCGCGAGATTCCGCTCTCGCCGCTCCGGCGAGAGCACGAGCGCCCCCGCGAGCACGCCGCGGCTCGGCTGCATCGTCGCGGCCGGCCCGCGTGACTCGATGTCGTACGCGACGAGCAGCACGGGTGCCGCCTCGGTCAGGGCCTGCGCGACACTCTCCAGCAATCCTTGGGCAAACGTGCAATCGCGGGCGCAGATCGCGGTGTAGGGCTTCATGCAGCCCGTTGCGATGGTCCAGTAGCCCGCCGCCGCGTTGTGCACGGAGTTGTGGAACTTGGTTGGCGAGGTGAGCGCCGGATTCTTCGCCAGCGTGTCGCAGATGGCGTCGCTCACCGGAAGATCGCCGTTCGCGGATGCAAACACGCTCGCAAGTGATTTGGGATCCCGCCCGGCGTTCTCGCACGCCCGCGCGGCCACTTCGAGCGCGACGGCGACGGTATCCGGGGCGCGCCGACGCTCGGCGGGCGGCAACAGTGAAGGCGACGGCCTTGCGGCCGCGGCCGGGGGTGCAGCGCTCGCGCCGCGCAGCACGGCACGCGCGACGTCCCAGCCCGGCAAGCGCGACGCCCAGAAGCCGACGCCCTCCACGAAGATGTCGAGCGGCGCGTTCACGAGCCGCGACTCACGGGGTCCGCTCCCGGCCGAAGAGCAGCGTGCAATTGCTCCCCCCGAAGCCGAACGAATTGCTCATCGCAAAGCGCACCTCGCCCTCGTCGTTGTCCAGGCGAATCTGCGGCCCGCACGCCTCATCGAGGTCCGCGGTGTTCAGCGTCCCAGGCATCAGTCCCGTTTCGAGGGCGAGCAGCGCGATCACCGCTTCGACGATTCCGGCCGCGCCGAGCGTATGTCCCATCCACCCTTTCGTCGAGCTCGCGCGCGTGCGCGCCGGGAACATCTCGGCGACGATGCGGGCTTCGACTTCGTCGTTCTTCTGACTCGCGGTGCCGTGCAGATTGATGTAATCGATGTCCTGCGCGGCAACGCCGCTGCGCGCGAGCGCACCCTCGATCGCCAGCCGCGCGCCCGTGCCTTGCGGATGCGGCGACGACATGTGATGCGCGTCGCTCGATTCGCCATAGCCGAGCAACCAAGGCCCGTCTCCTTCGCGTTCCAGCAGCGCAAAGCCGGCGGCCTCGCCGAGACTGATCCCGCGCCGCGCGCGATCGAACGGCCGGCACGGCTCCGCCGAAACCAGCTCGAGCGCGTTGAAGCCGAACAGCACGCTATTGCAAAGGGTGTCGACGCCGCCGACGACGGCCGCGTCGGCCAGCCCGAGTCGAATGAGCCGTTCCGCCTGTGCGAAGACCTTCGCGCTCGAGGAACACGCGGTGGCCACGGTGACCGTCGTGCCGGTGAGCCCGAGCGCCGCCTGTACGAACTCCCCCAGCGAGTGCACGGAGTGCACCGCCGGCCGTCGCAAATCCTCGGGGTATTGCCCGTCCGGCAACACGCGGCGATAGCCTTCCTCCGTCGCGCCGATGCTCGACGTCGAGGTTCCCATCACCAGCGCAATGCGGCCGGCGCCATACCTTTCGCGAGCCGCAGCGACCGCCAGCAAAAAGTCATCGAATTGCAGCCCATGCCACGCGAGCCGATCGTTTCTGCACTCCCACTGCGCGAGGTGCCCCGGCAGCGGCTGTGACTCGAGCCCGTGCACCCTACCGATCCACGTCTCGAGCGGAGCCTCGGTGAAGTCGTTGCGCGTGAGCCCTGAGCGCCGCGCGCGCAACGCCGTGAGCAGCGCCGCCCGTCCGTTCCCCGCCGCACACGAAGCCGTGTACGCGGTGATCGAAAGCGGGAGCGCTCTACTGGACATCGACGCTCGGGCGCCCGCTCATTCGCGGGAGATGGCTTCCGCCTGCAGCGCGCGCGTGATGTCGCTGACCATGTTGCCGATCCACTGGTTGTACTTCTTGTGGATGTGGCGCGTGCCGCCCTTCTCGCTGTAATCGAGATTCTTGCTGTCGACGTACTTGATCACGATTTGCTGCGGGTCGTACTGGATCGCGACCTTCACCTCGTGCGAGCGCACGTTGAGGATCGCGTCGATCACGCCGTTCTCGTCCTTCGCCGCCACCCAGCCGCGCTGCAAGATGGCCGAGCGAATGACCTTCGAGACGTCCTTCGCGCTGAGCTTCGCCGGCACGGCGATCGGCGGCGGATCGACCAGCACGGCCGCGCCCATCAAGGCGAAGGCAAGCGGAATGAGCAGCAGGGTTAGCCAACGTGTGCGAACCATAGACCCCTCCCATGGGTGTTGTCGTCAGGTCGTGCGATTCTTTTGGATGTAGTCTGAGAGCGACCGGAGCGAGGCGAAGATCCGCCGGTTCTCCTCGTCGTCCGAGCGCAATTGGAAACCGTAGCGCTTGGAGATTTCCAGCGCGAGCTCGAGTGCGTCGATGGAGTCCAGGCCGAGGCCGGCGCCGAAGAGCGGCGCCTCGGGATCGACCTCCTCGGGCGCGACGCCTTCGAGGTTCACGGCATTGATGATCAGCTCGGCGAGCTCGCGCTCGGCAGGCGACTGCGTGACGGGCATGGTGGAACTGGAGACGAAACGCTGGAATTTGCGACCCTTTGGGGCACAAATCGTAGCACACGGGTATATTCGCGCGGGCCGTCGCAGGACGGCCGGGTCTCACGTGGAATCGCGCGGGTCGGCAGCGTGCGACGGCGTCCCACATAAAAGAACGAATCGAGTCGAGTGACAGCAACAGCTTTCGATTCCGACGTGCTCGTCGTCGGCGGCGGCCCCGCGGGCTCCACCATGGCGACCTTGCTCGCCCGCAAGGGCTTGAGCGTCGCGCTGCTCGAGCGCGACCGGCATCCGCGCTTCCACATCGGCGAGTCGCTGCTGCCGATGAACATGCCGATCCTCGAGCGGCTCGGGCTCCTCGCGCCGCTCGCGGCGATCGGCGTGAAGAAGCTCGGCGCCGACTTCCCTGCGGACAACGAGCGCGGCTACAACGTGTTCCGCTTCGAGCGCTGCTTGAACCCGACGTGGCCGTTCGCCTACCAGGTCCGCCGGGACGAGTTCGATCGGATGCTGTTCGAGCACGCCGCCGCGAACGGTGCGCGCATCGAGCAGGACGCGCGTGTGGGCCGCATCACCTTCCGCCCCGACGGCGCGCTCGCCGAGGTCAGTACGGCGGACGGCGCGACGCGAACGCATCGCACCCGCTACGTCGTGGATGCCACCGGCCGCGACACGCTGCTCGGCACGCAGCTGCGCTTGAAGAAAAGAAATCCGGCGCATCAGAGCGCCGCGCTGTTCGCCCACTTCCGAGGCGTCGAGCGGCGGCCGGGCGAGGACGCCGGCAATGTGAGCGTGTACCGCTTCGAGCATGGCTGGGTATGGATGATCCCGCTGCGGGACGGCTGCGTCAGCGTCGGCGCGGTGTGCGGGCCCGAATATCTGAAGCGGCGAGACGTGCCGCGCGATCAGTTGCTCCTGCAAACCTTGCGCGGCATCCCGGACGTCTGGAAGCGCATGGCGCGCGCGGAGATCGTCGGCAACCTGCACGCGACGGGTAACTACTCATACAGCTGCACACGCATGTCAGGGCGAGGCTGGCTCATGGTCGGCGACGCCTATGCGTTCGTCGATCCGATTTTCTCGACCGGCGTCTACCTCGCGATGTACATGGCGGAGCTTGGCGCGGAAGTCGTGGCTGGCGCGCTCGCGAATCCGGCGCGCGAACGCGCGCTGCAGCGGCGCTACGAGCGCAAGGTGCGCGCCGGGCTGAGCCTGCTGTCGTGGTTCATCTTCCGGTTCACGACGCCGGCCATGACCTACCTCTTCAGGAATCCGCGCAACACGTTCCGCGTCGAGGAGGCGATGATCTCGCTGCTCGCCGGGGACGTGTTCCGCGACGGCGGCGTGCGTTGGCGACTCCGGCTTTTCAAGCTGCTCTATGCGGTGACGTCGGTCGTGCAGTGGCGCGACTCGGTCGCGAGCTTCTTCAAACGCCGGCGGCAGGCGGCGGTGAGCTTCACGGGCGGCACCACGCGACAGGACTCGGCGTGACGCGGCGGCACTGATGTCTGACGTCGCCGCATCACTGCGCTCCGCCCCGACGCCGCGAATCGAGTATCGACGCTTCGATGCGCGCGCCCCGCTGCCGAAGGACGTGCTCGCCGCCGTAGTGTTCGGCGACGCGCCGGCGCAGCACGATCCGCGCTACGTGCGCGTCGGCCTCACCCCGTTGCGGGGCGCCGGACTCATGGAGGTCTGGCACGCGAACGGGCCGGTCGCGTTTGGCTTCGACGGTACGGTTCGGTACGCGGCGGATGCCGATCACCTCCTGGGCGCGATCGAAGTGGACGAGCGTCGGCATGGCGGCATCGCCGGCGCGGCGGAGTTTGCGTACATGGCGCTCATGCGGTTCGTGGCCGCGAGCCGCCATCCTCATCTGCTCAGAGTCTGGAACTACCTCGACGGCATCAACACCGGCGCCGGTGACGACGAGCGATACAAGAGATTCTGCGTGGGACGCGCGACTGGCCTGAAGGCTCACGCGCCCGGCGACTCGTATCCCGCCGCGACGTGCATCGGTCGGCGCGATGGCAGTCCGATGCTGCAGGTGTATTGCCTCGCGGGCCGCACTCCGGGCGTGCCGCTCGAGAACCCGCGCCAAATGAGCGCCTACCGCTATCCGCGCCAATACGGCCCGGCCGCCCCGAGCTTCTCCCGCGCCATGCGGGCATCGGAGCGGCTCGTTCTGATTTCCGGAACCGCGAGCATCGTGGGCCACGCGTCGCGCCATCCGGGCGACGTGCGGGCGCAGCTCGCCGAAACGCTCACCAACGTCGCGAACGTACTGCAGCGCGCGGCCAATCTCGCGCCCGGCATCACGCCGCGGCTCGGTGCCGAAAGTCTGCTGAAGATCTATTTGCGCGACGAAGCGCTGCTTCCCGCCGTCGAAGCGTTGGTCCGCGAACATCTGCCGGCGGAGAGCCCGCTGCTCATCCTGCACGCCGATATCTGCCGCGCGGAGCTGCTCGTCGAAGTCGACTGCCTGCACGGCGGGCGTTAGCCGGCGCTATTTCTGCGCTTCGACGTCTGCCGCGCCGAGTTGCTCGTCCAAGTCGATTGCCTGCACGGTGGGCGCTACCCGCAGCTACTTTTCCGCGTGGAGCGCTGCGAGGAGCTGCGCGCGCGGCAGCTTGCCGACCTCATTGCGCGGCAGGCTTGGGACCATGACGAGCGGGCGCGGGATGAAGGCCGGATCGACGCTGCGGGCGAGTTGCTCGGTGATCGCGTCGGCGCTGAGCGAGGGCGCGACGACAAGCGCGGCAACGCGACGCACGACGCCGCTCGCAGACACGTCGGGCTGGAACACCACGGCGTCGCGAACACCGGGAATCGCGAGGACGCGGCGCGTGAGATCGGCGAGCGAGGCACGCTTGCCCGCCACCTCGATCATGTCGGCGTTGCGGCCGTAGATCGTGAAGCGATCGTTCGCCCGCAGCTCGATCAGGTCCTGCAGGCGCATCGGCGCGACGAACCAGGGGGCGTTGACCGAAGTGCCTTCCGCGTCGGGGGCGAGCGTCACGCCCGGATAGAGATGCCACTCGCGCTCGCTCGAGGTCCGCCGGCTCGCGATGACGCACGTTTCCGTCGAGCCGAACATTTCGAGCACGGTGGTGTCGAGCTGGCGTTCGATCGTCTGCGCGAGATCGACGTCGAGCGGCGCCGTCGCGGAGACGACGAGCGCGGTGCGCGGAAACGCCTGGCCCGAAGCCGCGATCGCGCGCATATGAACTGGCGTGGTGACGAGCACCCGCGGCTCGGGAACCTCCGCGAGCGCTGCCGCAATGTCCGCGGGAAACAGCGGCCGGCCCGCATGCACGGCCATGTCCGAGAGCAGCGGCAGGATGATCGACGTTTCGAGCCCGTACATGTGCTGCGGCGGAACAGTGGCCACGATCCATGGGCGCGCGTCGCCGTACGCGGGCGCGAGGCACTCGCGGATGCGGAGTGCGTTTTGCGCCGTGCTGCCCGCGAAGCTGCGCCAGAACTTCACGTGACCTTGCGGCGTACCGGTGCTGCCCGAAGTGAAGGCTTTCACGGCGACGTGCTCGGCAGGCAGCGCAAACGCGCAGTCGGCGCCGCGGAATTGCGCCTCGGCGTCGGCGCGCGCGTCGGCTTCGGCAACGAAGCCGTCGTCGCAGCGATAGCTGCCCGGATCGAGCGCGGCGACTTCCTCCACCACGCCTGCGGCCCGCGACGACGGCAACAGATTGGTGTGCCCGCGAACGAGCGCGGCACAGAACGCAATCAAGAAGTCGTCGCGGCGCTCGCAGAGATTGATCAGACAGCGGCCCGCGGCGGGCAGCGCGGCGGCGAGGCGCGCCACTCGCTCCATCAGCGCGCCGGCCGAGAGCACGCGCCCACGGGCCCAGAGGACGGGCCGCTCCGGATCGGCCGATTGCAGCAGCGGCAGCTTCATGCGTGCGCCCGTCGCCGGATCAGCCCCACCGGCTCAGGATCAGCGACGTGTTCACGCCGCCGAACGCGAAGTTGTTGCTCATGACGTGCTCCACCGCGAGCGCGCGCCCCTCGCCGGTGATGTAGTCGAGCTCACCGCAGCGCGGGTCGAGGTTGTCGAGATTGAGGGTGGGCGCGAACCATCCGGCCTTCATCATCTCGATGCTGAACCAGGCTTCGAGCGCGCCGCATGCGCCGAGCGTGTGCCCGAGGTAGCTCTTCTGCGAGCTGATGGGCATGCGCGCGCCGAACAGCGCCGCCGTCGCGCGCGATTCCGCGATGTCGCCATGCTCGGTCGCCGTGCCGTGTCCGTTCACGTAGCCGATTGCGTCGGGTGGCAGGCCGGCCTCGCGCAGGGCCAGCTCCATCACGAGCCGCATCGTGTCCTCTTCGGGCTTGGTGACGTGCACGCCATCCGAGTTCGTTGCGAAGCCGGTGATCTCGGCATGGATCGCTGCGCCGCGCGCGCGTGCGTGCTCGAGCTCCTCGAGCACCAGCATGCCGGCGCCTTCGCCGACGACGAGACCATCGCGGTCCCGGTCGTACGGCCGCGGCGTCGTGCTTGGCGCGCTGTTGCGCTGGCTCGTCGCGTAGAGCATGTCGAACGCCATGGCTTCCGTCGGGCACAGCTCCTCGGCGCCGCCGGCGATCATCACGTCCTGACGGCCGTAGCGAATCGATTCGTACGCGTAGCCGATGGCCTGACTGCCCGACGTGCACGCGCTCGATGTGGGAATGATCCGGCCCTTCAGGCCGAAGAAGATGCCGATGTTCGCCGCCGCGGTGTGCGGCATCATCTTGACGTACGAGTTCGCGCTGAGACCCGGCGAGGTCCCGTTGATCACCAGCAGCGCGAAATCCTTGATATCCGGCGTGCTGCCGACGCAGGAGCCGCACGCGACGCCCACCCGGCCGCTCTGGAGCAATGGATCGCCCAGCAGCTTGGCATCCGTGAGGGCGAGCTCCGCTGCGCGCACGGCGAGCTGCGACACGCGACCCATCCCACGCAGATGCTTGCGAGTCCAGTGCTCCGGCGGACGGAAATCCGGAATCGGCGCGGCGAGCTTCGTGCCGAGATCGGTGTAGCGCTCCCACTCCTCGAGATACGTCACCGCGTTGTCCCGAACGCGCAGGCGCGCGTGTATCTGCGGCCAGGAGGAGCCGAGCGCGGTCACTCCCGCCATGCCCGTGACGACGACGCGCCTCATCAGCACAACCCGCCGTTCACGGCGATGATCTGGCGCGTGACGTACGAGGCGTCCGGCGACATCAGGAAAGACACGACCCCGGCCACTTCATCCACGGTGCCGCTGCGCTGCATGGGAATGGCCTTCAGGATCTCCTCGACGGGCACGTGCGCCTCGACCATGTCCGTCGCAATGAGCCCGGGCGCCACGCAGTTCACGGTGATCTGGCGCTTCGCGAGCTCGACGGCGAGCGCCTTGGTCGCGCCAACGATGCCCGCCTTCGCGGCGCTGTAGTTCACCTGGCCGCGGTTGCCGATGAGCCCCGACACCGATGCGAGCGTCACGATGCGGCCCGGCGCGCGGCGCCGGATCATCGGCATGATCAGCGGCTGCAGGACGTTGTAGAACGCGTCGAGATTGCTGCGGATCACCGTGTCCCACGCCTCGCCGCTCATCGCGGGGAATGCCGTGTCGTGAGTGAGGCCGGCGTTGCAGACGACGCCGTAGTAGGCACCGTTCGCTTCGATGTCCGCGAGGAGCAAGTCGGCGCACTTCTGCCGATCCGTCACATCGAACTGCAGGACGCGCGCGGCGCGGCCGAGCGCGACGATCTCGGCGGCGACGGCGTCCGCCTCTTCTCGCCGCGAGCGGCAGTGAACGACGACGTCGTGGCCATCTCGCGCGAGACGCAGCGCGATGGCGCGGCCAATGCCGCGGCTCGAGCCGGTAACGAGCACCGTGCCCTTCATGGCGAAGACGAACCGTTCATGCGCATAGCTTCGCCAACGTATCCAGCCGCGCCCGCGCCTGGGTGACGAACGGATTGCGCTCGTCCCACGCGTAGCCGGCCAGCACCGAGCAGATCATGCGCTTCAACTCCTCCGGCTGCCGCTCGTGGAACACGATCTTCTGAAAGCGTCCGTCGTACCATGCATCGACGTACGCGCGGAAGCAGTCGACACCCCGTCGCAGCGGCACCTCGAACTCACTCTGCCAATCCACCCGCTCGCCGCGCAACTGTCGATCGAGCACGTCGACCGCCGTGCTCGCCGAGCGCATGGCGATGGTGATGCCCGACGAGAACACGGGATCGAGGAACTCCGCGGCGTTCCCGAGCAGCGCGAAGCCCGGCCCATGCATGGTCTTCACGTTGGCCGAGTAGCCGGCGATCTGGCGCACGGGCGTATCCCATTCTGCATCGACGAGCAGGGACGTGAGACCTTGCTCCTCCGCGAGCAGCGTCCGCAGCTGCTGCTCGGGCGGTCCGGGGTACCGCTCGATGAATTTCGGCTCCGCCACGATGCCGACGGAGGAGCGGCCGTCCGCAAGCGGGATCAGCCAGTACCACACATCGTGGTGCCGAGGATGGACGACGACGCGCACCTTGTTCCGATCGAACGCACCCTCCGGGATGTGGTCCGTGACGTGCGTGACGAGCGCCTGCCGCACCGGAAAGTCCGACGGCACTTCGAGGTCCAGCAGCCTCGGCAAGGTCCGCCCGAAGCCGCTCGCGTCGAGCACGAAATCGGCTTCGATCGTCGTGACTTCGCCGCTCGCCGCGCGCGCCGTCAGCGTGCGACGCCCCTCCCGCGTGCCGATGTCCACGATCTCGACTCGATAGCGGATCTCGACACCCTGCTTCTCGGCTCCGTCCGCGAGCAGCTTGTCGAACTTCGCGCGCAACACCTGATACGTGGAGGGCCGTCCGGGCGTGAAGCGCTGGCTGAAGTCGTAGTCGGAATAGCTCGCGGAGTGCGCGAACGCCGCGCCGTTCTTGTACTGGAAGCCGGCCGCGTCCACCGCTTCGAGCATGCCCGCCTCGGCGACGAAATCGAGGCAGTGAACCAGCAGGCTCTCGCCGATCGAGAAGCGCGGAAAGGCCTGCCGCTCGAGCACGAGCACGTCGCGCCCGCGCCGGCGCAGCAGCGCGGCGGCGATGGACCCCGAAGGTCCCGCCCCGATCACGACCACCTGTCTGCGTTCAACCGTCATCGACTCGACTTCTCCAGCGCCGCGCGCACCCGATCCGTGAGGCAGGGCGGCGACACCCATTGCATGGCGTGCGTCTCGCGATCCACCGCGACTTGCACGGTCTGCGCGCGGCCGACACGCGCCTCGTCTTTGCAATCGACCATCAAGTAGTTGACGCCGAGGCGGGTCTCCCACTCCACGAGCGACGCGCGCACGCGCAGGCGGTCGCCGTAGCGAACGGCGCGCACGTATTTCACTTCCACGCTGACGATGGGCCAGAGATAGCCCGAGCCCATCATCGCCTCCAGGTCGAAGCCGATGCGCTCCATCAGCGCCCAGCGCGCGTTCTCCAGATACTTCATGTAATGCCCGTGCCAGACGACGCCCGCCAGGTCCACATCGTGGAACGGCACGACGACTTCGATGCTGGCCGAGATCGGGCCCTGCTTGCGCACTCAGGGATTCCAGAACGCGTAGTAGTTGAACCACTGGAGCGGCGCGAGTCGCAGATAGTGCTCGAGCCGATCTGCATACTGCTGCGCGTACGCGCGGAGCGCCGCCTCGCGGTCCGCGCGCGGCAGCTCGACGCGCTCGGCGAACGGCTCGAAATACGCGCAATTCCGTCCGTCCCGGCGCAGCACGAACATCAGATACACCGGGCAGTCGAGGACCGATGCCAGGACATACGGGCCGATCGGCAGCGGCGCCCGCTCACCGAGGAACGTGATGTCCACCGTACGCCCGCCATGCACGGGAACGCGATCGCCCGCGATCACGACCCATTCGCCGCGATCGACGCGCTGGCGCAGCTCCAGCGCCGTCACCGGATCGAGCTGCGTGACCTGCACCAGCTCCACGTCCGTCGCGCCGGCGAGGCGCATGATGCGATTGAAACGCTCGCTGTGCGCCGTGTGCACGAGCACGTTCAGCTTCACGCGGTTGTTCAGCGTACCGAGCGCGCGCAGCACTTCGAGATTGCCGAGGTGCGAGCCGAGCACCACGATGCCGCGGCTCCCCTGCGCCACGGCCGACATCTCCGCGTGATTGTCGAACGTGACGTCGCGCACGGTGAGCCGGCCGGACCAGGTATCGATCTTGTCGAGGATCGCTTTGCCGAAGGCGCGGAAGTGCCGGTAGGCGTCGCGCCAGGTCGGCCGCAGGCCCAGCTCCGGCATCGCCGCCGCGAGATGCCGCAGGTAGTCGAGCGAAGCGTTGCGGGTGCGGCGGCTCGAGAGAAAGAGATAGAGCGAGGTCGCCTCCACGAACGGCAGCATCAACGGCCGGGAGAGCACGCGCAGGCCGAACAGCATGAGCCGCATGAGCCAGAACGTGCCGCGCTCCCGGTGCGTCCAGCTCACACGGACGGTTGCGCCCGGCGTGCTCATCGGATCTTTCTCCATAGCAACAACGGCAGCCGGATCAGCATGCCCGCGAAGAGCATGAGCTGCAGCCTCACCATCAGCACGTTGTCCCAGACGAGCCGGAAATGCGAGACACCGTCGAGCGGATAGGACACCCGCGTCGGCAGCCAGAGCATGGGCTGGCCGCGCCAGTTGAGGCGCACGAGCACTTCGACGTCGAAGTCCATGCGTGAGCCGAGCCGTGTGCTATTCAGCAGCTCGAGCACGGGCGCGAGAGGGTAGACGCGGAAGCCGCACATGGAGTCCGGTATAGCGAAGGACAGCGTGTTCAGCCACACCATCCAGTGCGTGAGGTAGCGGCTGTAGAAGCGGCCGCGGGGCATCTCGTCGCCGAAGATCGGCCGGCCGCACACGAGCGCGTCGGGATGGGCGCGCGCCGTGTCGATGAATCGCGACACATCGCCGAGCGCGTGCTGTCCGTCCGCGTCGATCTGCAGCGCGTGGGAGAAGCCGCTGGCGCGTGCCGCTCGCAAACCCGCCGTCACTGCTCCTCCTTTACCGAGATTTCTCGACAGACGAACGAGTGAGACGTCCGGATCCGCGGCGGCCAGTCGGTCGAGCTCGCGGGCACACTCCGGGCCCGAGGCGTCGTCGACGAGCACGCACGGCAGACCGGCGTCGCGCACGGCCGCGACGACCTTACCGACCGCACGCTCGTGGTTGTAGACGGGAATCACCGCACATGGACGGAAGAGCGCTCCCGCGGCGGGAGACGACGAGCTCGCGAGGGACACGGGCTCTCCGGGCTCAGCCTTTCGCAAGGCGTTCAATGGCCTGCACGAGATCGCCGACGGTTCGCACGGTACGGAAGTCCTCCGGCGTCACCTTCTTGCCGATGACGCGCCGGACGCGGTCGATGAGGTCCACGGCGTCGATGCTGTCGATCTCCAGATCCTCGTTCAGGCGTGTGGCCGCCGTGATGCGCGCCGGTTCGATTTCGAAGAGCTCGGCGAACGCCGTGCGCAGCATCTGCAGAATCTGGTCCGAGCTCAGCATGTTCGTTCCACTTGGGGCACGTGCGGCGTGCCCACGTCGTTATGAAAAACTCAGGCCCCGCCGGGAGCAGTGCTCCTGCGCGGGCCGACCTCCCGAGCGCAATTCCTCCGCGAACACCCGCAACAGGTGCTCGTTCAGGACGCGCGACGCCTTGGGCGGCGGCGCGGTGCGAAACTCGTCCATCTCGATGTCCGTACCGACCCGAAGCGTGAACCGCACCCGACGCGGCGGGATGCGATACCACGGCATGTTCTTGGCCAGGGTCGTCGGGTCGCAGCGGATGAACACCGGCGTCACGACCCGCGCGGCCTTGACCGCAATGTTGGCGGCTCCCCGGTGGAACTGCAGCGCTTGGCCGGGTGTCGTGCGTGTTCCCTCGGGAAATATTATTACAGATTGACCCTCGGCCAGGGCGGCCGCGGTCTGCTCGACCATGTCGAACGTGGACTCGTTGCTCACGAAACCGGCGGCCATCACCGGCCAGCGCGTGAACGGGTTGCGCCACATCGCCGCTTTCACGATACACAGGGGCTGCGGCGTGAAGGCGAGCAGAAAGACGACGTCGATGAGCGACGGATGGTTCGCGAGGATCATCTGGCCGGGCCGGCCGAGCCGGCTCGTGTCGCGGAACTCGTAGGTGAGGACGCCCACCGCGCGCATGAACTCCAGGAAGAGACGCATTCCGAAGCGGAAAACGGCGCGCACGCGGCGGCGATGCGTTGCCAGGTTCCCGGGCACGAGGCGCATCAGCGGAAACACGACGAGGCCGGACACGAGGCCGAGCAGGCCGAACACGGCGAAACACAGCGCGGTGGCCAGCAGGCGCCAGCAGTAGCTGATCGATTTGAGCATCGTCCCAGAACCCCACCTCCGGCGAAGCATAATCGCTCGCATGGCTGCCGACCGAGACGTTCCACCCGCTCCGCCGCTGGGCGTGTCCGCCAGCGATCGCTCGGCGCCGACAGGCGCTTCGCGCGCCGGCCGACCGTCGCAGCCGAGCGTCGCGTCCGCGGACGATCCAACGTTGGCGCCGCGTGCGGTCGTGCCGGGCTCCGAGCTGGCCGTCTGGCTGGCCGGCCCCGCGGCCCGGCGCTTCTTCGCGCCGGAGGCGCAGAGCGCCGACGACCTGACGCGATGGCGCGACATCGTGAATACGCGTAAGCGAGAGGAATGGGAGATCAGCCGCGCGCTGCTGGCGCACGTGCGAAGCGAGCTCGGCGATCGCGGGCGTGCCGCCCGGACGCGAGGCGCGAGAAGTGATGAGCGCGCGGCAAGCGACGAGACATCGTTGCGGGCGGCACGCAACGAAACCGTCTCGCCCGCAGCAAGCGACGAGATAGCGTCGGGGGCGGCAAGCGGCGCAAAAGCATCGAGGGCAGCACGCGACGAGACCGTCTCGGACGCCGTCTCGCCGGCGGCAAGTGACGAGGCAGTCTTGGGCACGGCAAGCGGCGAAACAGCATCGCGGGCGGCACGCTGCGAGACCGCGTCGCCGGCGGCCGGCGTCGCTCCGCCAGTGCGAGCGCACAGCTCGGCGCCCCTCGCACCGGAGGGCGCAGCACTCAGCCTGAGCCACTCGGGCGGCTATGCCGCCGCGGCGGCAAGTCGGGCAGCGACGTCCATCGGCGTCGATCTCGAGTGCGAACGACCGCGCGATCTGAAGCGTATCGCCCGCTTCGCATTCGCCGAGAGCGAGAACGCGCAGCTCGAGGCCCTGAAAACGCCCGCGGAGCGCGTCGAGCGGTTTTACATTCTCTGGACGCTGAAGGAAGCGTTCGCCAAAGCACTCGCGTTGCCGCTGTTGGCGAGCTTGCGCCAGTGCACGTTCTCGGAGTCTGCCGGCGCCTGGCGCGCGTCAGTGCCGACGAAGCAGGCTTGGGTGGCACGCGCGTACCGGGCGTCGCCAACGCTCGTGCTGAGCGTCGTCGCACTGCTGCCGGAGAGCGTCTCGCCAGCGGATTTCCGCATTTCGACGCGCGAATGGCCGGCGCCTGCGCTGGAACCGTGGCGCACGCTCATTGCGCTGGCCTCGGCCGATGATCTTCGCGCCTGGCTCGCAGTGGATGCGCGTCGCCGCGCGCGGACACCCGACCGTCGAACCTGACGTCGCTGCGAACGCTCGCCGCGCCGCGCTCGGACACGGACCGTCGGAGCTGAAGTCGTGGCGAGCAGTCGCCGCGCCACGCTCGGACACCGGCCGTCGGAGCTGAAGTCGTGGAGTGCAGTCGCCGAGCTGCGCTCGCAGCTCGCCGGTGCGCCGGCACACCTCGCAATCGAAGGCGGTTCGCACACTCGCTCGCGCCGAAACGTCACCGACTTCACATCGCGTCTCGCTCACGCAAAATTTTTTTGCGTCGGCTCCCAAAATCTTCTCTCGAGGTATTGCATCGTCGGCGCGTGTGGCCCAACATCCGCGCCGCGTTGCGAGGTGTGGTACCGCTCGTGACGTCCAGAGATGGTCGTCCGGACCCTTGGAGGTGTGGCAAGACCGAAATGAAGAATCGCAACGGCTCGTCTGATTCTGAACCTGGGCCTGCTCTTCAGAAGCTCAACCAGTATCTCGAGAAGAACTTCCCCGACTTCTTTGCCGAAGCTCGATTCCAGGTGGGGGAAGACGATTACTTTCTCTACGCCCGCTTCGGCCAGTACCTCGCCCGTGCCATCGAGAAGAGCCGGGCTCCCCGTGACAAGATCAACCGCGGCTTCACCGTGCTGAACAAGATGGCGCGGGCGTCCGCGAAGGACCCGACCGTGCGCCAGATTCTGGTCTCGGGGCCGCTCGAGTACATCGTCGACGCCCCGAAGGCGCGCGCGCTGGCTCGCAAGCGGTTGTCACCGGTCGCGCAGGGCTACCTGGAGAGCCTCTGCGAATGAGATAGCGATTCGAAGAATTCGAAGCTGACAGGCGCAGGGGGACTCGGGCGTTGCGCCTTTGAGATGAAGGGGCCGCTTCGCGCCGACGGAGGCGGCTCTTTTTCTTTTCCGCGCCTCTTTCCGCGCCAAGCTGCGTTCCCGCGGCGAGCTGCCTTAACGTGTCGAGCTGCGTTCCCGCGGCCGCGAGCCCGGGCGGCCTCGGCTAAGATCGCCGGAGTCTTCGTTACTCTCGGCTACTTCTGGGCTGCTCCGGGCGCTCTTGGATTCACTGACGCACATCGCAGTCGGCTCGGCCATCGGAATGGCGGTGATGGGCGCGCGCACGCCGCGCTGGAAAGCGGCGCTCTGGGGCAGCATCTGCGCAACGCTTCCCGACCTCGACACCTTCATTCGTCACGGCGACCCCATCCGCGACGTGACGTTTCATCGCGGGGCCAGTCACTCGCTGCTCTACCTCACCCTCCTCGCGCCGCTCATCGGGTGGGTCATTTCGCGCATTCACCGGCAGCCGGCGATGTTCAGGCGCTGGTGGCTGCTGGCGTGGCTCGTGCTCATCTTCCATCCGCTGCTGGACGTCATGACGATCTACGGCACGCAGCTCGCGCTGCCGTTCACGGACTATCCGTTCGGGGTCGGCAGCATCTTCATCATCGATCCGCTATTCACCTTGCCGGTGTTGATCGGCGCGGCGGTCGCGCTCAGCTGGCGCAGTCCGCGTGCGCTCCGCTGGAACGCCGGCGGCATGGCGGTGAGCGCGGCCTATCTCGCGTGGACTTTTGCCGCTCAGCAGTACGTGACGGGCATCGCGCGGGAGTCGCTGCGCGCGCAGGGAATCGAAGTGGAGCGGATGGAAGTCGATCCGACCGCCCTGAACTCGGTGCTATGGCGGATAACGGCGATGACGCCGACCAGCTACGTTGAAGGGTTCTACTCGCTGTTCGACGGCACGCGGCAGATCACGTTTCGCGAGCATCCGCGCGGCATCGAGCTGTACGAGAAGCTGCGGGGCAACTGGAACGTGGACCGCATGGCGTGGTTCACGCACGGCTTCTTCAAGATGGAGCAGCGGGACGGCGTCGTGACGATCAGCGATCTGCGGCTCGGGATGGAGCCCTACTACGGATTCACGTTCGCCGTGTTCGTCGAGCATGACGGGCGGCTCGAGCCGATCACGCCTCGGCGCAGCGCCACGACCGTTCCGCCCGACGGCGGCCGGCGCAGTGCCCTTGCCTGGCTGTGGCGGCGCTTGAAGGGCGAGCGACTGCCGCCGCTGCAGTGACGCGAGCGCCCGACCGGCGAACCCGATCAGGCGATCTCGCCCGGCGTCAGCTGCATGCGCAGACTCTGCGTCCGCCGCACGACCTGCAGCGTGATCGGGCTTCCGAAGGGCGAGCGACTCACCAAGCGATACAGCGCATCGATGCCGTCGACCGGCACGTCGTTCACCGCGACGATCAGATCGCCCGGCCGCAGCTCCGAACGCGACGCCGGACCCTCCGCATCGAGCCCCATCACCTCGACCGCCCGCATGGCCGGCAGGCCGAGCGCGCGCACCAGTCGCCGATCGAGCGGCCGATCGCGCCCCGAGATCCCGAGATACGCGCGCCGCACGCGACCTTGCGTGAGGATCTCCGTGAGCACCCACTGCGCCGTAGTCGCCGGCACGGCGAAGCCGATGCCCTGCGCCATCGCGATGATCGCGGTGTTCACGCCGATGACGCGGCCGCGCGCATCCACGAGCGGGCCGCCGGAATTTCCGGGATTGAGTGCCGCCGTGTGCTGCACGATGCCTTCGATCAGGCGGCCATGACGGCTGCGCAGTGATCGTCCGAGCGCGCTGACGACGCCCGCCGATACCGTCGACTCGAATCCGAGCGGATTCCCGACGGCGATGACGAGCTGCCCCACGCGAGGTGCCGCGTTGAGCAAGGACGCATGCGGCAAACCGGTGGTGTGCGCGCGAAGCACGGCAAGGTCGGTCGCGGGATCGCGCCCCACGACGACGGCGGGCGCGCTACGGCCATCCACGAATGCAACGCGCACGTTTTGCGCTTGCTGAACGACGTGCTCGTTCGTGAGCACGTACCCATCCGGCGTGACGACGACGCCCGAACCGGCCCCGCCGCGCGCACGCCGCGCATCATCGGCATCTCCGCCGACGTAGACGCTGACGACCGCCGGACCTACTTGATCCACAGCGCCGACGACTGCGCGCGAGTACGCATCCAGCGCCTCGACACTCTCGTCGACACTAGCCGTTTGGGTAGGGGTCGCTTGGGGGGATTCGGCGCCGAGGCCGAGTGCGCGGTCATCCGCGGCGCCGCTGGAAACTTCGAGCAACATGGCGGCGAGGCATGGGGCTCGCGTCCGCGAAACTCAAGCCCGCGCGCCGAGGCTGCTATGCTGGGTCGATGGACGAGGCCCGCAAGATCCGCGACTTCTGGTTCGGCAAACTGCCGCTCGCACCGGAAGACCTCGAGAAGCGCATGCGCCTGTGGTTCGGGCACGAGATCACGCCCGAGCAGCGGCAACGCTGGGACGACCTGATTCGCACGCAATTCGAGCCTCTGGTGAAGCGCGCGATCGCGGGCGAGCTCGCGGCATGGGCGGATGGGCCTCGCCGGCGCATGAGCCTCATCCTGCTGCTCGACCAGTTCCCGCGGAACATCTACCGCGGCTCCGCGCGTGCGTTTGCGGGCGACGCGGAGGCGCTGGCGCTCGCGCTTTCCGGCATGAACTCGGGAGCGGATGCAGCGCTCGATCCGGTGGAGCGGATGTTCTTCTACATGCCGCTTCAGCACAGCGAGACGCTCGATGTGCAGGATGAAAGCGTCGCGGCGTATCGGCGCCTGCACATGGAAGCGCCGGATGCACTCAAGGAGACGTTTGCGTCGGCTCTCGAGTACGCGAAGCGACACCGCGCCGTCATCGCGCAGTTCGGGCGCTTCCCGCATCGAAATCGGATTCTCGGGCGGGCGAGCACGCCGGATGAGATCGCGTACTTGAAAACCGGTGGCGAAAACTCCGGCAGGTAGCGTGCGCGGAGCCTGCGCGCGCGTTCGATCGGCGCGCGGAAGCTCAGGTTAGATCGGCGCGCGGGTCGAACGGCAGCTCGCGCTGCATCCTCTCGTAGAACTCTTTGGCTTTCGGCGTGTCCGCGGGCGGCAGCACGACTTTCAGCTGCACGAATTCGTCACCCGGCGGCGTGCCGGGCAGCCCGCGCCCACGCAGCCGCAGCTTCTGACCGGACTGCGCGCCCGGGGGGATGCGCATCTCGACGGGGCCGCCCAACGTCGGCACCTTCACCGTCGCACCGAGCGCCGCTTCCCACGGCGCCACCGGCAACGTTACGGTGACGTTGCGTCCATCGAGCTGATACAGCTTGTGCGGCCGGATGTGCACTTCGAGGAACAGGTCACCGGCAGGACCGCCCGTGGTCGAGCCCTCGCCCTGCCCCGCAAGGCGGAGCTGCTGACCATCCGTGATGCCGGCGGGAATGTTCACCTTCACCGTGCGCTTGCGAAGTTGCAGCGTGCCGTCATCCGCGAGCTCGGGATGCTGCAGCTCCACGGTGCGCGAGCCGCCGTGAAACGCCTCTTCCAGATCGATGTCGATGCGCGCGTGATGATCGCGACCCTTGCGCGGAGCACGCCGCGCGCGGCCTGCGGTGCCGGCGTAAGCGCTCGCGCCGTCATCGAACGGCGAGCCGCCACCGAACAGCGACGAAAAGAAGTCGCTGAAGCTGCCGAACTCCGCGCCGCCGGCGCTGCGCGGCCCGCCGCGAAACTCGAAGCCACCGCCGAAATCCGGTGGCGGACGGAACTCCTGACCGGCCTTCCAGTTGCTTCCGAGCTGGTCGTACGCGGCGCGCTTCTCGGGGTCCTTCAGCACCTCGTAGGCTTCCTGGATCTGCTTGAACTTCTCCTCGGCGTTCTTCTCTTTGCTCACGTCGGGGTGGTACTTCCGGGCGAGCCGACGATAGGCCTTCTTGATCTCGTCCGCCGAGGCGTTACGCGGCACATTCAGCGTCTCGTAGTAATCCCGGTATTCCATAGATGCAGTGGCAGCTCAGCAGTAGCGCCGTGAGGCGGAATTCCCCCGGAACATGGGGACAGCGGCACCGGAGGCAAGATCCGGCCCCGGCGCCGTCCGGCTTGAACTCGCCGCACGGAGCCCCAGTTCCTGCACGCCGACCCTCCCTGATCGAGGTCATCATTATGCACGCCTCCGCCCCGAATTCGGCCGCCGTCGTGATCGCCTGCCCGAAGTGCCACACGCTCGTTCGCGTGCCCGAAGATCGACTCGGCGACAATCCGACGTGCGCGCGCTGCAAGTCTCCGGTCGTGACCGGCGCACCCGTCACGCTCGACTCGCTTTCCTTCGACACGCATACGACGCGCAGCAGTCTGCCGGTGCTCGTCGACTTCTGGGCGGAGTGGTGCGGGCCGTGTCGCGCGATGGCGCCGGTGCTCGATCGACTCGCCAGCGACCGACGCACGCAGCTGCAAGTGGGCAAGCTCGACACCGATCGCAACCCCGAGATCGCAGCGCGCCTCGGCATTCGCAGTATTCCGACCCTGATCCTCTATCGTGACGGGCGTGAGATCGCCCGGCGCGCAGGTGCGAGCGACTACGGCTCACTCGTACAGTGGCTCGACGCATCGCTGCGACGCTGAACCGTGACGCACGCCGCACTTCGTGCGTGCGCGTGCGCACCTCGTGATCGCGGCTCACTGCCGCGTCATATCGACGTAATCCAGCACCGATAGCGTGCTACCTATCTGCGCGGCGCGCCGACTCGGTGCGCGCCGCGCGCGGCACCTGGCGGCGCCCGCCGTACCGCGTCCTTACGCGGCGGCGCGCTCGGCATGGGTCTTGCAAAACGCGGCCATGCTTTTCACTCCAACGATGAATTCCACGCGCCTGTCGCGTCCGCCGCCGTTGCGCAATCTGCGTGCGTTCTGCATCGCTGCGCGTCATTGCAGCTTCAAGATCGCCGCGGACGAGCTGTACCTGACGCCATCCGCCGTCAGTCACCAGATGAAAGAGCTCGAGGAGACGCTCGGCGTGCGCTTGTTCGAGCGCAAGACGCGTGCGCTCGAGCTGACCACCGCGGGTCACACGCTGCACGATGAAGTGGCGCCGCTGCTCGACGCTCTCGAGCGCAGCTTGACGCAGTTCACACGCCGTCATCGCCGCAAGAATCTGCGGATGACGCTGCCGCCGTTCTTCGCGAGCGAGCTCTTCGTGCCGCGCCTCGCGACGTTCTGCACGGCGCACCCCGACATCGACATTCAGATCGATACGAGCGATCCGCACCCGACAGTGCATCCGCCGACCGCGGACGTCTCGATCATCCTCGCAGACGCCCCACCGCCCGGATTGAATGCAGCCAAGCTGTTCTCGCTGAAGCTCGCCGCCGTCTGCGCGAAAGAGCTGGCGCCGGCCGTGGTGCGCCTCGGCCGCGAAGTGTTTCGTGAAACCGCGCTCATCGTGCATCGACCGCGCCCGTTCGCGTGGGCGAGCTGGGCCGAGGAAGTGGGGCTCGAAGCGCCCGAGCCGAAGAACATCATCGAGCTCGATTCGATGTTCGCGGTCGTGCGCGCTGCGGAACGCGGCATCGGCGTCGCGCTCGTGCCGACGGCGCTCTGCGGCGCATGGTTCACCACCGGCGCACTGGTGCGCATCTTCTCGATCGAGCTCGCGCTCAGCGATACCTACTATCTCGTCAGCCGGCCGAAGGATGGGGAGAAACCGGAAGTGACTGCCGTCACAGAATGGGCGCTCGAAGAATTCGGCTCCCTTGAGCGCTGATCACGCATCTCGCCAAAACTCTTCGTTTGTCGCGCGATCGGGCTGCTCTTAACGTCGTCATCGAGCTCACACACGTGAGCCGATTGACCAACCGATCCGACTGACCTCTTTGCAACTGGAGTTTACTACTGTGTTCTCACGTAACCGTTACACCGTGTCGCTCCTCATAGCCGCCACTTCCGCCGTCGCGACGGGCGCACAAGCGGCCGAGAGAGCACATACCCCGATGGTGCTCACCGCGTATTCGAACGGCGCCGGCGGCTCGAATCTGCTGAAGGGCAACTACACCGACGCGCTCGCGGAGATTCAGCACTACAAGCCGAACGCGATGCTTCCCGCGAGCGCCAAAGCCACGAACCTTTGCGTTGCGTACGCGGTGACCAAGCAACTCAGCGCAGCCAAGGATGCATGTAATGCGGCACTGAAGCAGGCCAAGTACGACCGGCTCACGGCGAGCCGCTACGCCTCCGGCGCGACGCAAGAGAACGCGTACGTCGCGGTCGCCTATTCGAACCGCGCGGTCGTGCACATGCTCGCGAAGGATGAGGCGAGCGCGAAGGCGGACCTCGAACGGGCCAAGGTGCTCGCGCCGAATGCGGAATTCGTCTCGAAGAACGCGATCGCGGTCGCGTCGAAGTCCCGCAGCACGATCGCGCAACTGGAGGTTGCACCGTCACGCTGAACGCGCTGACGGTGCGTGCACGGGAGGCGGAGCGTGACCGGGCAACACGCTCCGCCTCCCTGCTGGTTCGAAACATCACCTGCCGTGACTTGCGGGAACCAAACGGACGAGCGCCTTCGGGTGCGGACGCAGGAGCCGCCGCTAAGGCCGCTCCGCGGGTGCGCGTGAAATGACACTCTCCGCCCCGCGACGAGAGCGTACCGGCAACCTCCGAATCCCCGCAGCGCGATAGATCGCCACCTGTGCGGCAACCTGCCCTCGCACGTTCGCCGGTACTGGCACATCTGCGGAGTGGCGGCGTTATCGCCCGCGCGCCTGCGCTACGAGCGCTCCAGCTCCTCCACCGTTTTTGGCCAGTCGCTCTTCAGCAATCGCGAGAGCGCCCGGTCCGCGAGCAGCTTGCCGCCCGTCTGGCAGCGCGGGCAGTAGTTCGTTTCGTTCTCGGCATAACGAATGCGTTGCACGGGCGTGCCGCACACCGGGCACGGCTTCCCGAACCGCCCGTGTACGGCCATGTCGGGACGGAATGCCGTCACCTTCTCCGGAAACTCGCCCTGCGCGCCGGCGCGCAATCGCTGCGTCCACTCGTGCAGCATGAAGCGAGTGGAATCGTAGAGCTTGCGAATAGCCGCTTCATCCAAGCGCTGTGTCAACGCGACGGGCGACAAGCCGGCGTGATGCAGAATCTCATCCGAATACGCATTGCCGATGCCGCTGAACGCGCGCGGATCGGTGAGCGCGCGCTTCAACGTGTGATTCTCCGCGGTGAGACGCGCACGAAATTCCTCGAATGACGCGTCGAGCACTTCGAGCCCGCCCGGATCGTGCTTCAGCATGTCTTCCTTGCTGGCGAAGACGTACAGCGAGGCGCGGCGCTTCGTGCCCGCCTCGGTCAACGTGAGCGTACCGGTCTCGAACGCGAAGACCGCCAGCGCCGCTCGCGCGCTGCGCTTTGCGCCCGCGGGAAACCAGTGGAGCCGCCCCGCGATCATGAGATGCAGCATCAACCAGTAATCGCCTTCGAAGCCGAGCGCGATGCGCTTGCCGACGCGGCGCAAGGATTCGACGCGCCGCCCGTGCAGCGTGCTCAGCGGCGGCTCGAACGTGCGCAGCAGAAATGGATGCGAGATGCGAATGGACTCGAGCCGCGCGCCCCGCACTCGCTGCTCGAGCGCCTCGATGTAGACCGTGATGTCCGGCAGCTCGGGCACGCTAGGGTGAGAAGGAAGGCTGCGTCAGAGCCATCTCGGTGAGCTCGCCGTAACGGCGGGCGATGCGGCGAATCTTCGCGGCATCGCCGATCAGCACGATGACGAGATCTTCGACGTTTGGGAACGCATGATCGATCACGCCCCGCGCGACGGGGAGCGTGACGCCGCGCAGCTGCGCCGCGTACTCGTCGATGTACTCGGGGCCGAGCCCGTAGAACTCCAGCTCGACGAGCGCCGCCGCCCAGTCCGCCGCGGTTTCGAAGTTGAGCGGATACTGGCCGAGCACGTAGGCGCGCGCCGAGTCGAGCATCTCGGTCGTGACGCCCTCGGTCTTCAGGCGCATCAGCGTCTGCAGGGACAGATCGAGCGCGGTCGCGGTGTTCTCCGTGTCCGTGAACGAGCGGATCGCGAACTCGCCGGCGGCCGCGGTCCGCGTGAAGCCGGCGCGCGCGCTGTACGACAGGCCCGATTTGATGCGCAACTCCGTATTCAGCATCGACGTGAAACAGCCGCCGTACAGCGTGTTCACGAGATCGAGCGCGGCATGCTCCGGATACTGCTTGTTCACGCCGACGTTGCCGATCCAGAAGTACGTCTGCGCCGAGTCGGGGGAATCGACGAGCAGCACTCGTCGCCCGCGCGCGCGCACCGGTTCCGGCACGGGCGCGGCGCTGACGCCCGCCTTGCGCCAGCTCCCGAACCGCTCGGCGACGTCGCGCTTCAACGCGGCGATGTCGAGGTCGCCTGCGAATACCAGGATCAAGCGGTCCGCGCCGATGTGCGCGCGGTAGTAGTCCAGCACGTCTCGGTGCGTGATCGAGGCGAGCGAGGCTTCGCTGCCGCCCGCGGGCTTGCCGTAGGGATGTGAGCCGAAGAGCATCGCCCGCCCATACGTGCCAATGACCTCGGCCGGATCGCTATCCTTCGCCGCCTTGATGAGCTCGATGCGCCGCGCGCGCAGCTTTTCGAACTCGGCGATCTCGAACCGCGGTCGCGTGATCGCATCCGACAGCAGCTCGAGCATCAAGGCCTGATCGCGCGCGAGGAACTGGCCGGTGATCGAGAGCGCCTCCGTGCCGGTAACCGTCGTGAAACTGCCGCCGGCCCCTTCGACCGCATCGACGAACTCGAACGCATTGCGCGCGCCGGCGCCCTTGTCGAGCAGGCCGGCGACGAGCGACGCCAGGCCCGGCTGCGAATCGCCGAGCGGACCGCCGCGGCACACCGCATGGAACGAGATCAGCGGCACCTCCGGCGAGGGCACGACGAGCAGCGTGATGCCGTTCGGCAGCACGACGCGCTCGTGCGCGGGCACTTGCACGGCGCCGCCGCTCGGGTGGGTCAATGCATATGCGGTACTCATGCGTCTTCCAACTCGAGCTCCGGGTCGGGGAGTAGCACGCCGACCGTGCGTCGCCGCACATCGAGCACTTCGCGCGCAACCGCTTGCACCTCCGCGGCGGTCACGCGCTCGAACTGCGCGGGCGCATCGAAGAGCCGGCGCCAGTCGCCATGAAACACTTCGTATTCGCCGAGCAGCTGCGCCTTGCCGTCGATCGTCGCGAGCTTCTTCCAGAAGGAGACCGCGACGAGATTCTTCGCGCGCCGCAGTTCCTCCGCGCTCACGCCGCGCGCGGCAATGCGTGCGAGCTCCGCATCGATCGCGGGCTGCACGGCCTCGGGTTCCGCACCTTCCGGCAGAGTGAAGTAGAGCCAGACGAGCGCGGGGTCGAAACCTTCGTGCCAGTTACCGCCGATGTCGATGATGAGCTTCTGGTCCTCGACGAGCAGGCGATAGAGCCGAGAGGCGTCGCCGTCCACCAGGATCGAGAGCAGCAGGCTCAACGCCGGTGCGCGCGCATCGGCGGCAGCCGGCGCTTTGTACGCGTACTGAATGAGCGGCGTCTGCGCGCTCCGGCGCACGACGACGCGGCGCTCGGCGAGCTGCGGCGGTTCGCGGGCGAGCACTGCCGCCGGCGCGGCTTGCCGCGGAATCGGCTCGAGATACTTGCGCGCGAGCGCGAAGGCTTCCTCCGGCGCGACGTCGCCCGCCAGCACCAGCGTCTGATTGTTCGGCGCGTAATAGGTCCTGAAGAACGTCTGCAGGTCGTGCAGCGTCCACGACCGGATATCCTGCGGCCAGCCGATCGTCGGAAAGCGATACGGATGCGCGACGTACGCGGCCGCCTGCACCTGCTCGGCGAGATAGCCGTGATTGTTGTCGTCGACGCACAAGCGGCGCTCGGAGTAGACGACGCTGCGCTCGCTCTCGATCACTTCCGGGTCGAACGCGAGATTCGCGATGCGATCCGCCTCGAGATCGAAGATGAGCTCGAGCGCGCCGCGCGGGAACCAATCCTGATACACCGTCACGTCGTCGCTGGTGAAGGCGTTGTTCGCGCCGCCCTGCGCTTCCATCAGCTTGTCGAAGTCCCCGGGCCGGCGGCGCGCCGTGCCGTTGAACATCATGTGCTCGAAGAAATGCGCGAGACCGGTGATGCCCGGCCGTTCGTTGCGGCTGCCCGCGCGCACCCAGTTGTACAGGGCGACGTTCGGGATGTTGTGCACCGGCCAGACGATCAGCTTCATGCCGTTGGCGAGCACCGTGCTGCGAATGGCATCGCGACCCGGCGCGGACGCAGCGCTCACCGGCGGTGCGGCGGCGAGATCTGCGGAAGCGGGGATGCTGGAGGGAATCCGTTTCATGGCCTGCCAATCGTGGGGGCGCCCTCACGGCAGCCAAGGGGGGCCTGCACGGTGAAGTCGCGGCTGAAGTTGCGGTCGCGAAACTGGCGGAAGTGGCCGCCTGCGACGTCGAGACAGCACGCAGTGTACCGGCCCGGCGCCCGAAGCGTGACAGCGGAACACGCGCGCGCGGCGAGCGAAAGATGTCGCGCCCGCCCGACGCCTGTGGCGCGGGCGTCGCAGGGGGTCTCGGCACGGACAATTGGATTGGCGCCCCCGGGCGTACCGCCACGCTGTCGCGGGCGAACGCGCGGCGAACGCGCATAAAAAAGCGCCGCGGGCGGGGGAAATCGCGCGCGGCGCTCAAGAAGCGAACACCGGGGAAGTTGTTCGCAATTCGTCAGCTCAGAACGAAGACACTCCTCGTCTCGTCAGAGCGGCGCGGCGGTCGAATCGGAAACGCTGCGCCGGAAACCTGGCCGGCCATCCGCTTGGGGCGTCTCACCGGCACGGTGAAGCTAGAGCAAAGCCCGTGCCAGGCGGTTTTGGCATTTCAGAACAATGACTTACGCGAGCCGCTGAGACGGCGGTCGCATGACCAAAATTGTCACGTTTGGACGGGCGCTACCGAAAGCTGTCCTGCCGCGCAGCGTCGTGATTTGGCGCCGTGCGCGGCGGCCGACAGGCGCGGCGTTCAGTGCTTTCCAGGCGGCAGCACGACCACACACGGCGTCTGTTTTTTCGTGAGAGACGCACAGATTCCTCGGGCGCGTGCTTCGTCGCCCACCGGTGATTGAAGTCGATACAACTTGCCGGAGCTGACCGTCACGGGCACCGCATGCGCGAAGAGACCGTGCAGCTCCGCATCGTGCGCAACCTGCAGTCGCTTCCACTCGCTGAGCGCAGCGGCTTGCGTGCTGAATGCGCCGAGCTGAATTCCGTAGCCACCCGCATCGGTAGATGCGGTCATCGTCGGATGACTCGGCGGGGCTGTGGTGTCAGCCTGCTTCGGTGCTGATACAGCAGATGCGGACATCGTGCCGGCCGTGGGTTTCGATGCGGAACCGGTAGACATCGGGCGCGGCGCAGGTTGCTGCGCGACCGGCGCGCTCGCCGCTTCACCTGGCTGCGCAATCGCGCTGGGAGACGCTGCGGTGTTCTGATGTGCACTTGCCGAACCACCCGTCACTTGCTGCTGATCGGCGCTATATGGAGACGACTGCGTATTGGTGCTCGCATCCGTCGCAGTCGGCGTCGGCGACGGGTTCGCGTCTAGCGAAAAATTCTCGACACGAATGCGCGCTTCCTCCGCCCACTTTCCGCTCGGGTGTTGCGCCAGAAACTGCCGGTACGCGTCCGCCGTGTCGGCCGCGCTCGCGCGCTTCCAGTCCTGGTCTTCCGCGAGCTGCGCGAGACGCGCATGGGCCTGCGTGGCCAATGGGCTATCCGGATGCAGGTGGAGAAAATGGTTGTAGGCTTCCTGAGTGTCCGCCGCTTCCGCGGACTTCCAGTCGATGCGCTCGCGGCTGCACCCTGCGACGAGCGTCACGCTCACGGCCAGTAGCACGGCTCCTGTCAGCGCGCGCAGTTTCATCTCGTCTCTCCCCCGGTCACGGACAAATGTGGCGCACGTCACGAGTGCGACGCCCCCTTCGCGAAACATTCTAGCCGCCGCGCCATACTCGGGTCGTCCTGATCCTGGGAGACTCAATGAGCGAACTTCCGAAGCGCCGGCTGCTGGACGAGATCGGCACCTCCCCCACCTTCGTGGCCGACGGCTGCGTGCTGACGGGCGATCTCGAAACGAACGGTCCCATCGTCGTGTGCGGCGCCGTGCGCGGCGACGGCCGCATCGGCGGCGCACTGCGCATGTCCGCGCAATCCGCGTGGATGGGCGAGGTGCACGCGCACGACGGCATCATCGCCGGCACCGTGGTCGGCAAGCTCGTCATCGCCGACAAGCTCGAGATCGGCGCCACCGCCGTCATTCGTGCGGACGTGGTCGCGCGCAGCATCGCGGTCGCCAAGGGCGCCGTCATCGAAGGACAAGTCACGATCACGAGCGGCGAGCCCGTCGTCGAGTTCGAAGAGAAGCGGCACGCCATGCGCCGCGCCGGCTGATCGATACCCGGCGGCGCGTTCGCTGCCGCTCGGGATGACGTAATCCGCCCGCGGCGCATCGCCCTGCGCCGTAAGTGATACAGCCCCTCCTGCCAGCCCTGCGAGCTTTTGCCGCGTGGGCCGGTCCCCTGTGACCATGATCAGCGCTCCGCCGGAGGAACGGCCGGTAGACTCGTTACAGGACTCTTACTAGAGTGGTCTCTCGGACGCACATGGATTGTGCCAACTAAAAGTGTCTTCATTGGGCGACAGTCGCCTGCCGCATGAAACCAGCGCGCTTCCTGCACCTCGTCGCCCACCGCGGTGACGCTGCCGGGCATCCGGAGAACACGCTGCCGGCGTTTCAATCGGCGCTCGACCTCGGCGTGCGCTTCATCGAAGTCGACGTGCAGCTCGCGGCGAACGGCGTGCCGGTCGCCGTTCGCGACCCCATGATCATGACCCCGGACGGGGTGCGGATGGTGGGCGATCTCACCGCCGCCGAGCTCACTCAGGTGGACGCGAGCGAGCCCGCGCGCTTCGGCGAGCGCTTCCGCGGCACCTGCATTCCGCGGCTCGTGGACGTGCTCAGCCTCCTGACGAAACGCCCGGAAACGACGGTCTTCGTCACCATCGGCAACGCGAGCATCGTGCGTTTCGGGCACGAGCAGGTGGTGGCGCAGCTGCTCGAAGCGCTGAAGCCGTTCCGGCCGCGGTGCGTCGTCGTCGCCGCCGATCTACCGGCCGTGCACCGGGCGCGGCAGGCGGCCGGGTTCCCAATCGGCTGGGCAATCCCGTCGTTCGACAATCACACGCGTATCAAATACGAGGCGCTGCAGCCGGAGTTCCTGTTCTGCGAGCGCGGTCTCTTGCCGGAGAGCTACCAGCTGTGGCGCGGGCCGTGGCGCTGGGTGGTGCGGGACGTGCCGACGCTCGACATCGCGCTCGACCTCGCCGCGCACGGCGCGGACTTCGTCGCGACACCCGACGCGCGCTCGCTCGGCGAAGCCATGCGCGCGCACGCCGCGACGCTGGCGCCGCCCCGCAACCTCGAATCCACGATCGCGGACGATGCGACGACGGTCGCGCGCACGACGCTCGTGCCGCGCGCTCAGAAGATCTGAAGGCGCCTCAGCGCGCGGGAGTGGATGCCGAGAACTCGGCGACGATCCGATCCTCGAGCCAGGCAGGGCCGGCAAGCTGGTCGAAGAATCCGCAGTGCCCGCCGTACTTCGTCACGGTGACGTTCAGCGCCGGCGACTTCGCCAGCCGTTCCAGCCCGCGCACGGGAATGATTGGATCGTCGTAGGCGGTGATCACCGTCGAGGGCACGGTGAGATTCGCGAGCCGATCGCCGGTGATCGAGTAGCCGTTGAGGTAGTCCTCGAGCGTCGGGTACTCGGTGAACCTGCGGACCATCTCATCCGTCATGCGCCGCAAGCTCGCGAGCCGCACCATCTCCGCGAAGTCGTACACCGACGGCCACGCGGCCTGCTTCTTCAGGAGCGAGCGCGCCCACTTGCGAATGAAGTACGTGTGATACGCGGTGAGCCCGCTCTCGATCGCATGCAGAGTTTCGCCCGGGTCCAGCACGGGCGACACCGCAACGACGCGCGCGATCTGCAGCCCGGCGCTCTCCGCCTGCGCCGCCACGCGCAGCATGAAATTCCCGCCGAGCGAATAGCCGACGAGATGCAGCGGTTTGCCCGGAAACATCGCCTGGATGCGCTGGACGGCACCCACCACTTCCGGCAGCAAGCACGAATGAAACAGCTCGCGGTTGAGGTGATGTGTCGCGCCGTGATCACGCAGATTGAGCCGCACGACGTCGAACCCGGCGTCGAACAAGCGCTGCGCCGGCGACAGGATGTAGAGCGCGTCCGAGCTGCCTTCCCAGCCGTGCAGCGTCACGGCGACTTTGCCGAGCTCCGGCCGCCCGACGCGCGCCGGCCGCGAAACGAAGCACTGCAGGCGCACGCCGTCGCCGCAATCGAGCAGGTGCTCCTCGCTGGCGTCGAGCACCGCTTTGGCACGACGCCGGACGAAGCGCTCCCGGAACGGAAGGCTGATCAATAGGGATTGGACGTGGGGATTGCGCATCCACCACGGTGGCTGGAAGCCTGTGTCGGCGGTCACCGCAAACGTACTTCGATTCGATTGTTGGCCGCAGCGGCCCTGTTCCATTCGCCCGCGGTCAGCGAGCTCGAGATCGAAGGATACGCCGCCACGACGTTCGTGGCATCGCCCGGGGAGAGCTGCAGGTCGAGCGCACCGCGGGTTTCGTGGCGGAATTCGCCGGCGAGGTTCGCGAACGCGAGCGACTCGCGCTGCGCCGGCTGCAGCGCGTCCTCGTGCGGATTCGCAATGGCGTTGCAACGGCTATACGGCAGCTCGTCGGGCGCCACCGAGAAGCCCTCGGTCGCGTTGCCGACGAGGCAAAAGCGCCCGGGAAAGGTGCGCACTTCGACGACGCCGCGCACGTCGCGGGCGGCGAGGCGCTTCATCATCTGCCGGATCGTCTCGAGGCGTGGGCCGGCGAGCGCGTCGTCACCGTAGGGCACGGGCAGGACGAGGGTCTTGTGATCTTCGAGCGGGCCGGTGCTGGTGCGAGTGAATCCGGAGGTCCCTGCGGGAAGCACGCGATTGGCCGCCATCGGCGCCGCGCCTTCGGGCGTGAGTTCGGCCGTGCCGTGGTCCGTCGCGTCGTCCACGGCCGCTACCGCGCGGGGCTCCGCATTCGCGGCCGCCGCCGCGCTCGCCTGCGTCGCGGCGATGGTCGCGCGCTGGAGATCCGCAAGCTGTGCAACGAGATCCTGTCGCAGACGCGCCTCGTGCCACCAGAGGCCGGCGCTCGCCAGCGCGACGAGCAGCGCAAGGCTTGCGAGCATCCAGGGCGCGCGTGATTCCGGCACGCGCGGCGGCGCGAAGTTCGGCATCGCATCCTGCAGCAGCATGCGCACGTCGGACGTGATGCGCTCGGACTGTGTGTCGATGCTCGCAACGAGCGCGCGGCGCAGCTCCGCGAACTGCTCGCGCAGCGCCGTGTCCGTGAGCGGCTTCGACCCCGGCGGCGCCGCGCCCGGCGCCGAGTTGTCCACCGCTTCGAGATTCACCTGCTTGAAGCTCGACTGCTCGGTCGTGCGCCGGTCGGCGACGAGGTGCAGCTGGTAGAGCACCTTCGAGACGTCTGCCGGCTTGATCTGCTTCGGCAGCACGCCGACCGCGCCGAGCGCGCGCGCCTGCCCGAGATACAGCTCGCCTTCCTGCGAGGTGTACATGAGGATCGGAATGGTCGCGGTGCGCGGATTGTTCTTGATCGCCTGCACCGCCTGGAAGCCGTCCATCCCCGGCATCATGTGATCCATGAAGATCACGTCCGGCCGATGGGTGCCGAGGTACTCGATGGCGGCCTCGGCGTTCTCGGCGTTGTCCACGTCGATTTCGTATTTTTCGAGAATCCGCGCCAAAAACACACGTGCCGACTTCGAGTCGTCGACGATCAACGCGCGCTTCGCGCCCATGCCTGCTCCCTGAAACCCGGCTTGCGAGACGCGCAGGAGTGTAACGCAGAAAAACTTGCGTTCCAGCTTCCGCATGCGACTCACGCCGACAGCAGGCGCTCGTGTCGCTGAGTGCCGACGCCGCCATCGCGCATAGAAGTCGGCGAGGTGTCGTGCGAGTGAGCACGAGGACCACGTCTGCTCGTGCGCGCAGAGCGCGCGCGCCATCAGCGCATCGAGCAGCGACGTGTCTGCGACACTTTGTTGCGACCGCGGCGCGAGCTCGGTCCCGCTCTCGGCAAGACTAGCGCGCCGATGCCCGCCCGCAGCACGAACCTCGTGCCAAGCTCGGCAGTAGTAACGACGGGCAGTGCGTGCGCCATCACCTCGACGACGAGCGCCGTGCTGCGCGCCTTTACATGTGCGTACCGTCGAGCCGAGCAGTCTCGCGACGCACGACGGAACGGTGACTCGGAGATGAAGATTTCTGGCAGCCGGGCTCGCGGATTCTTTTGCGCGTGACGTACTGCACGTTCGCGGAGCACGCTACACTGCGGTCAATGCCTGTTTTCATTGGATTTTTGCGGCGGCGGCCGTGCCGGTCCGGATGGCTCGGCATCGGCTTGCCGATCTGTGCCGCCGCACTCCTCGGCGCGGCGCCGAATGCGTTCGCCGTGAGCCGCATCGTGCTCGAGATCGGCGAAATCAGGCTGCCCGGAACGCAAGGCGGCGGCATCACGGCGACGCTCGACCTCGGTACTCGCGGCGCGCCGCAGGCGCATGTCCGCGCCGTGCAGATGGATTTGCCCGCACCCATCGGCACGCTCAAGTCGATCGAGCTCACGTGCGGAACCGTGGTGGTGCGGGAGCCGCGCTTCGCCTGTCGCGACGCGCGGCTCGCCGCGCAAGGGGGACCGACCAAGACGATCGCGATGCAGGCGGCGCTCGAATACAACTCCGCGCACGGCATCACGTCCGTCGAAGGGTCCGGCTTCGCCGTGGCCGGCGGCACGCTCCAGTTCGCGTCGCGAATCGATGCCGGAGGATGGTCGATCGAAGGCACGGGCAGCTCGCTCGATCTGCAACAGATCCGCGCTCTCGCGACCCCCTGGTTCAAGGTGCCCGCGGATTTCACGTTCTCCGGACACATCGATCTCGAAGGCGGCGCGGTGAGCCGCAACGAGAATCTCGCGCTGAACGCCGAGGTGCGCACTGCCGATCTCGACTTCACCAACGAGGAAGGCACCCTCGTCGCGCAGAAGGTGGCTACCGGCCTGCGCGTCGCCGCGGAACGCGCGCCGGGCGGCTACGACATCGAGGCCCGCCTCGACGGCACGAGCGGCCAGGCGCTCGCCGGACCCGTCCTGCTCGACCTCGGCGCCAATCAGCTGCGGCTCGATACTCGCGGCCGCTGGGCCGGCAACGCGCTCCGCGTCGATGACATCGCGCTCGTGCAGAACAACCTGAGTGAAGTGCATGGGCGGGCGAACATCGAGCTCGGCAAGACGCCGCGCGTCACGCAGGCACATCTCGATCTGACGAACGTGCTGTTTCCGGCCGCATACACGAGCTTCATGCAGATCGCGCTCGCGGCCACCGACTTCGGGCAGCTGACGACGACGGGCATTGCGCACGGCAATCTCGATATCGCCGACAACGCCGTGACGCGCGCGCAGCTGCAGCTCAGCCACGTCGGCCTCGTGGACACGCAGGGCAAGTTCACGATGTCCGACGTGAATGCCGGGCTCAACTGGGTGGCGGACGAACAGGGCAGCGTCGAGCCCTCCTATCTGCAGTGGGAGCGGGCGAGCGCATACGGCCTCAGCGGCGAGGGCGCGCGGCTCGACTTCATCACGCGCGCCTTCGGATTCGAGCTCGTGAAGCCGACGCGCGTGCCGCTGTTCGACGGCGCAATCGTCGTCAACAAGCTCGCCACCAAACGCCTCGGCGCGACGGACGCCGAGCTGCTGTTCGATGCGAAGATCGAGCCGATCAGCATGCCGCTCCTGTGCCGCGCGTTCGGCTGGCCGGAGATGTCCGGCCAGCTCTCCGGCTCGATTCCGGGGCTCACGTACAAGAACCGGGTGCTGAGCGTCGACGGCGACGTCGTCGCGAGCGTCTTCGACGGCACCATCGTCGGCCGCAACTTTCGTCTCCAGGACCCGCTCGGACCCTGGCCGCGATTGTTCGCCGACGTGACCGCGCGCCGCCTCGATCTGTCGCTCGTCACGCGCACGTTCGCCATCGGCAGCATCACCGGGCGCCTCGACGCCGATATCGAGCACCTCGAGCTCTTCAACTGGTCGCCGGTCGCGTTCGATGCGCGGCTCTATTCGACGCCGGGCGACCGTTCGAAGAAGCTCATCAGCCAGAAGGCGGTGACGAGCATTTCGAACGTCGGCGGAGGCGGCGGCCGCGTGACCGCGGCGTTGCAGTCGGGCCTGCTGCGCTTCTTCGATCAGTTCCGGTACGAGCAGATCGGCATCACCTGCAAGCTCGAGAACGAGGTGTGCCTCATGGGCGGCATCGAGCCCGCGGGCACGGGCTACTACCTCGTGAAGGGCCGGGGTCTGCCGCGCATCGACATCATCGGCAATCAGGGCCGCGTCGCGTGGCCGCAGCTCGTCCGACAGCTCGCGAACAGCATTCGCGCCGACGTGGTGGTGACGGGCTCGCGGCCGCGCTGAGCGGGCCGGTGCGCTCCTTTTGTTAAACTGCGGGCCCGCTCCCTCGCGTTGTGTGAGCGAGTTCAGGTTTGTTTCAGGCGCCGTGGCGAGAATTCCGCGGCGCGTTGCTACTCCAGGAGACATACGATGCGTCGGGTTCTGCCGTTGAATCTCTTGCTCGCAGTGCTGCTGCTCGCGGCCTGCGTAACGGTCAACGTCTACTTCCCCGCGGCCGCCGCCGAGAAGGCAGCGGATCAGATCATCGACACGGTCACGGGCACCTCCGGCTCCGCGCAGCCGCAGGGATCGAATCAGACGCAAAAGCCGCAGAGCTCGACGCACGCACCCGCGGCGCCGTCGCTCGCGCAGAGCGCGAGCCGCATCCTGCTCGCCGCCGCGGGCAACATGCTCGAGATGCTCGTGCCGACCGCGAACGCGCAGGGCGAGGCGAACCTCGACGTGAACACGCCGGAGATTCGCGCGGTCACGAGCTCGCTGCAGGGACGCTTCTCACAGTTGAAGCCGTACCTCGATTCGGGTGCGGTGGGCTTCACGTCGGACGGACACGTCGACGTGCGAGACGCGAACGCCATCCCGCTGGCCGAGCGCGCGAAGGTGAAGGGCCTCGTCGCGGACTGGAATCGAGACGCCGACACGCTCTACGCGGAGATCGCGAAGGCGAACGGGCATCCGGAGTGGAAGAGTGACATCCAGACGACCTTCGCGCGGCGCTGGATCGATCGCGCGCCGGCCGGCACCTACTATCAGGGCGCGGGCGGCGTCTGGAAGCAGAAGTGATTCAGGGGTCGAGCGACGGCGCGAGGATCTGCTCCATCCAGCTCATGAAGGCTTTCAGCCGCGGCGACAGATTCCGGCGGTGCGCATAGAGCAGCCAGACGGGCATCGGCTCGCACGGGTATTCGGGTAAGACTTCGACGAGCCGGCCCTGCTCGATGTGGTGCGCGACACCCTTGGCCGGCACCTGGATCAGCCCGAGGCCTGCGAGACAGGCCGCCTCGTAGGCATCGATGCTGTTCACCGTGATGGCGCCGCGCATGCTCAGAGTCCGATACGCGGTGCCATCGAAGTATTCGAAGCCGGTCGAGCGCCCGCCGAGCACGGGCACGTAGTGCACGAGCTGGTGCCCGGCGAGGTCCGCGAGCGTGCGCGGCACGCCGTAGCGCGCGAGATAGGCCGGGCTCGCACAGTTGATCATGCGAAATCGTCCGAGCGGTCGCGCCACCACGCTCGGATCCTCCACTGCACCGACGCGCAGCACACAGTCGAATCCTTCGCGGACGAGATCCACCTTGCGATCGCTGCTGCTGAGCTCGAATTCGAGCAAGGGATGCTCGCGCAGGAACTCCGGGAGGCGCGGGATCACGAAGTCCCGCGCGGTGCGGCTCGGCATGTCGACGCGCAAGCGGCCGCGTAACGCCTGCGGGCTCTGCTGGAACATGTTCTGCAGCTCGTCGACATCGGCGAGCAGATCCTTGCAGCGCTCGTAGAACGCGCGCCCGTCCTGCGTGAGCTGCACGCGGCGCGTCGTGCGATGCAGAAGTCGCGCGCCGACCAGCTTTTCCAGTCGCTGCACGGCTCCGGAGATGCTCGCTTTGGGTAGCCCGAGCGCCTCGGCGGCACGCGTGAAGCTCGACAGCTCGGCCACGCGGACGAAGATCGCCATGGCGTCGAGGCGGTTTATTGTTCGTTTCATGCGAACAGATCGATCATTTGACGGCGGTTTATCCAGGCTCCGGCGGTCAATAGTCTAACGCCACCCCCCTTCTGACCTGGAGGCTCACATGACTCGAATCGCTCTTATCACCGGCGGCAGCCGCGGGCTCGGTCGCGATGCAGCCCTCAAGCTGGCCGCGCGCGGCACGGACGTCATCATCACCTATCGGAGCAAGCGCGCCGAGGCGGATGAAGTCGTCGCGCACGTCACGAAGCTCGGGCGTCGTGCGGTCGCACTGCCGCTCGACGTCGGCGTGTCGTCGAGCTTCCCCGCGTTCGCGCAGACGCTGCGCTCGGTGCTCGCCGAGCACTGGCAGCGCGATCAGTTCGACTTCCTCGTCAACAACGCCGGCTTCGGCCATCACGCGCCCATCGCGGAGACCACGGAAGAGAAGTTCGATGAGCTGATGCGGGTGCACCTCAAAGGCCCGTTCTTCCTCACGCAGACCTTGCTGCCGCTGATCGCGGACGGCGGGCGCATCCTCAACATCTCGAGCGGTCTCACGCGGTTCAGCTTTCCGGGCGCCGCGGCGTACGCGATGATGAAGGGCGGCGTCGAAGTGCTGACGCGCTATCTGGCGAAGGAGCTCGGGCCGCGGGGCATCACGGCGAACACGCTCGCGCCCGGCGCGATCGCCACCGACTTCAACGGCGGCGTCGTGCGCGACACCCCCGAGCTGAACAAGCAGATCGCCTCGATCACGGCGCTGGGCCGCACCGGCTTGCCCGAAGACATCGGCGATGCGATCAGCGTGCTGCTCTCACCCGAGAGTCACTGGATCAACGGGCAGCGGATCGAAGCCTCGGGCGGCATGATGCTGTGAGCCGTCATTCGCGGATGCCGGTGCCGCGGTTCAGCAGGTGAAGCGCGAACGCGAACATCGTCAGCGCCGCGATGATCATGATCGAGAACGCGAGCCCGACCGCTACGTCCGCGTGACCGAAGAAGCCGTAGCGAAACGCGTTCACCATGTAGAGGATCGGGTTCGCGTACGAGACATGCTGCGCCCACTGCGGCAGCACCGTCACGGAGTAGAACACGCCGCCGAAATAGGTCAGCGGCGTGAGCACGAACGCCGGCACCCAGTTCACCTGATCGAAGTTCTTCGCGAACACCGCATTGATGAAGCCGCCGAGCGCGAAGCAGATCGAGGTGAGCAGCACCGCGCCGAAGATCATCGCGAGGTGGTGGACCGGCAGGTGCGTGAACAGCACGGACACCACCGTGACGACGGCACCGACCATGAGGCCGCGGCACACGCCGCCGGTCACATAGCCGGCGACGATCACCCAGTTCGGCAAGGGCGAGACGAGCAGCTCCTCGATGTGCTTGCCGAATTTCGCCCCGAAGAACGAGGAGACGACGTTCGCGTACGAATTGGTGATCACCGACATCATGATGAGGCCGGGCGCGATGTACTGCATGTACGGCACGCCGCCCATCTGACCGACCCGGCTGCCGATGAGGCTGCCGAAGATCACGAAGTACAGCGTCGCCGTGACGGCCGAAGGCACGAGCGTCTGCCCCCAGATGCGAATGATGCGGCCGTACTCGCGAATGACGATGGTCTTGTAGCCGACCCATCGCACGTGCCCCATGTCGAGGCTCGGCGCCGGTGTGGCGCGCTCGGCAGCGGTCGCGTTCACGAGCGACCCCCCTGCGCGTGCGCCGCCGCGACCGTTCCGACCGGCACTCCCGCGCGCGGCTCGGCCGGGCGCGGCGCGGCGCCGTTGCCGCCACCCTTCTCGACGAGCCGCATGAAGATCTCTTCGAGCCGGTTGACCTTGTTGCGCATGCTCAGCACCTCGATGCCGAGCGCGGACAGGCGCAAGAAGATGTCATTGAGGTTCTGCTCCTTCGTCACGTCGACCTCGAGCGTGTGCGGATCGAGCAGCTGGCTCGTGTACCCTTCGAGCTTCGGCGCGGCGCTCAGCGGGTTGCGCAACGTCAGGACGAACGTCTCGATATGCAGCTTCAGCAGCAGGCTGCTCATGCGATCCCGTTCGGCGATGCGGCCGCCGTCGATGATCGCGATGTTCCGGCACAGCGTCTCGGCCTCTTCGAGATAGTGGGTCGTCAGAATGATGGTGGTGCCGCGCTCGTTGATGCCGCGGAGGAAATCCCACATCGAGCGGCGGATCTCGATGTCGACGCCGGCGGTCGGCTCGTCGAGGATCAGCAGCCGCGGCTCGTTCATCAGGGCGCGCGCGATCATCAGGCGCCGCTTCATGCCGCCCGAGAGCGCACGCGACATGGTGTTGCGCTTGTCCCAGAGCTGCAGCTGCTTCAGGTAATTCTCGGCGCGCTCGCGCGCGAGCCGACGCTCGATGCCGTAGAACCCCGCCTGGTTGACGAGGATCGTGAGCGGCGACTCGAACATGTTGAAGTTGATCTCCTGCGGGACCACGCCGACGCAGGCCTTCGCCAATTCGAGCTCACGGTCGATATCGTGGCCGAAGATCGAGAGCGTTCCCGAGGTCTTGTTCACGAGCGAGGTGGCGATGCCGATGAGCGTCGTCTTGCCGGCGCCGTTCGGGCCGAGCAACGCAAAGAAATCACCTTGTTCGACGTCGAGGTCGATGCCCTTCAAGGCCTGGACCCCGTTGCGGTACGTCTTGGTGAGACCGCGTACGGAAAGTGCATTCATAGGAGTGACGAAAGCGTAACACGCGGGTTTGGGCGGCAGCCGGCCAGTACCCCCAAAGGAAGAGATGAAAGGGCCCGGCGCGTGCGGCACGCCCTCCATTCGGCTCACGCTGAAGTTGCTTCGCGTGCCCGCATCAGAGCGAGCTCGCGGAAAGCCGCGCAAGCGGCAGCGGCACGTGCCGGACGCGCAAGCGAACGTGCTCAGCTTGCAGTCTGCAGCAGCTGGTCGGGCTCTGTCGGTAGGGAGGCGTGAACGTCGAAGAATGCCCAGGCGTCGCGCCCGTACTCCTTGGCGGCGTAGAGGGCGCGGTCCGCCATCTGGACCGCAAGATCGTGCGAATACCCGTCGTCACCGGGCTGCAACGTCGCGGCGCCCACGCTCGCCGTGACATACGGGCGCGTCGCCGACCCGAGGTGCGGAATGCGCAGCTCGCGTACGGAATCCAGGATGGCGCGCGCAACGCTCTCGGCATGCGCCCGATCGGCGCCGAACAGCACCGCGATGAGCTCCTCGCCGCCGTAGCGCGCCACCAGATCGAGTGGCCGCCGGAGCGCGGCACGACGCACCGCGCACGCGACGGCGCGCAAGCACTGATCGCCCGCCTGATGTCCGTAGCGATCATTGAACGCCTTGAAGTGGTCGATATCGATGAGCACGACGGACACCGACGTGCGATCGCGCGCGGCCTGCTGATAGAGCCTGCGCACCTGATCTTCCAGCGCCGCGCGATTGAGCAGACCCGTCAGCCCGTCGTGCATGGCGACGTGCGCGAGCCGCCGGCGGTCGAGAAACGCCATGCGATTGGCGCGTTCGAGCGCATAACACCCGGCGGCGCCGATGAGGTTCGCGCAGAAGAGCGTCCAGAGCTGATAGGTCGCGACATGCGGCGCGACTGCGCCGGCGAGCGCGACGATGGCGTACGCCGCCATCAGGATCGCATTCGTTCGCAGCGCCGCCGCGAGCGTCAGCGTCAGCATGAAGTAGAAGAAGAACGCGGCCAGCACGAGGCGCGCCGAGATGAGCGGCAGCTGCTCCGGGGAGGCCTGGGTCGCCATGAGCACCGTGCCGAGCCCGAAGAGCGGCGCGGCGATCTGGATGCTGACCTGATACCAGCGATCGAAAAATTTCTCGCTGGTGAGCACGAGCATCGCGAGCACCATCGGCAGGTGCAGGGCGAAGCGCACGAGGTCGGAATGCGCGATGCGCGGGCCGGGCAAAACCCAGTGATCGATCACGGCGAATCCGAGCACGGTGGACAGCGCCACCAGCAGGCTCATGCGCGCCCAGCGCCGATCCGTGTCCCGTCGCGAAAATCGATATTCGGCTTCGAGCTCTTTCGGGAAGCGTAAGCGCAGCAATCCACTCTGCGGGACGTGCGCCTCCGGCGGCACGCCGTTCTCGACGACGTGCTCAGGCATGGACGAGATGCCCCTCTCGCAAGCGCCTCAGCCGTTCCTGGGGGCGTTGTTCGCGCGGCTCGGGTCCTGCAGTGCTTTGATGCGAGTACGCCAGACCTCGTACGCGTCCCACCCAGAGGCGGCTTTCTCCGCGACCACCGGCACGAACTCTTCGTTCGCCGCCTTCGCCGGACGCGGGAAGGTGATCAATGCGTCGACTCGAGTTTTCATGTTCGGAAGCCTTGCGGGTCGTTAGTTGTTGTTTGCGCCGGGTCCGTATCCAGCGAGCGCGGAATTCTAAACGTAGGTGTATCGAAAGCGAGTGAAAATTATGTTCTGGAAATATGTCACATGAGAATCTGTGACTCATTTCGCAAAATACCTCGCCAGATACTCCTCGAACGTCTCTTGATTATCTGTCTCGAGACGGCGTTGTCTCTCCAGAGATTCTTCCGCTTCGGCCGCAAATTCGGCTAGCCGGGCCTCGTTCGGCGGGTACAAATCGAGAAAATATTCCTTGTGGAGCGTCGACATGCGCAGCGCTTGGGCGAAGAACGACTCGCCGGTCGTCGTCAGCTCGTTCAGCAGTCGCGCCGATGGGGTGAGTGAGACGTCCTCGAGTTTCGCCGCTTGTACACCAAGCGCATTGGTATAGGGACGAAGCGGATCGCCCGCGTCGAGCATTTCGCACAGGCCCGTCATCGAATCGAGCAGCTCGCGCGCCCAATCGCGCATCGATACCTCGCGATCGTCGCGCCAGAGCGTCAGTCCCGGTTCCCGGCCGCGGCGCGCGACGGTCACATGGTTTTGATCGAGCTTGGCCTCGTCCGCGCTCGCGATGAGCGGGCTGTCCTTCAGCACACATAGCGCGAGGAACGCTTCGAGGAAGCGGAGCTTGTTCTGGTTCACGCCGACCGGGTCGAACGCGCTCACATCGAGGGCGCGGACCTCCACGTATTCGACGCCGGCCCGCTGCAGGGCCTTGGTGGGCCGCTCTCCGGAGCGCGCGACGCGCTTCGGCCTGATGAAGCTGTAGTACTCGTTCTCGATCTGGAGGATGTTCGCGTTGAGCTGCCGGTACTCCTTGCGTCCGTCGGGTCCCTCGACCTGTACGCCGAGCGCCTCGTACGGCGGGTGCGGCGTCGTGATCGCGCGCGTCAGATCGCGCACGTACTCCTCCAGGCTGTTCACGGAGACGGACAAGCCGGCCTGATTGCGATTGCGATAGCCGATGTCGCTCATGCGCAGGCTGGTGGCGTAAGGCGCGTACAGCGTCCCTGGGGTCAGCTCGCGCAGCCCCATGTCCTTGCCGCGCAGGAACGACTTGCAGACGACCGGCGAAACGCCGAACAGATAGAGCACGATCCACCCGTAGCGCCGATAGTTGCGCAACAGATCGAAGTAGCTCGACGAGATGAAGCTCTGCCCCGCGTCGCGCGACTCGCGCACGGCCGCGAACGCTTCCCAGAATTTCGCGGGGAACGAGTAGTTGAAGTGCACGCCGGAGATGGCCTGCATCATGCGTCCGTAGCGCAGGCCGAGACCGTTGCGATAGATGGTCTTCATCCGGCCGACGTTCGAGGTGCCGTACTGCGCGAGCGGCACGGCGTCATCGCCATCGATCGGGCACGGCATGCTCGTCGCCCACAGCAGCTCATCGCCGAGATGCCGATAGACGAACTGATGCAAATCGAGCAGGTACTGCAGCAGCTCCCAGCTCTGCGTGAAGGCCGGCGTGACGAGCTCGATGAGCGCTTCGGAAAAATCCGTCGTGATGTGCTCGTTCGTGAGCGCCGAGCCGAGCGCGCGCGGATGCGGCGTGCGCGCGAGCTGGCCGTCCGGCGTGACGCGCAGCGATTCCTTCTCGACGCCCTTGCGCCCGCCTTGCAAGACCTGGGGCTCGCCGGCGTTGACGAGGGCGGAGACGCGCCGTTCGAAGACGCGATCGATCGCGGGAGCTGGCATGGTTCAGGCTACCAGCGCAGACGGCCGGTCAGCACCTCACGCAGCATCTTGAAATCGCCGCGCAGGCTGTAGAGCGGATGCCGGAACGTCGCCGGCGAGTTCTTCTCGAAGAAGAAATGTCCGGTCCACGCGAACGCGTAGCCGGCGATCGGCACCCCCCAGAACAGCGCCCATTCGCGCGTCACGAGCGCCACCAGTGCCAGCGCGACCGCAAGCGTCGTCCCGATGACGTGCAGGCGGCGCGATGCGCGGCTCGAATGCTCGCGCAGGTAATAGGGATAGAAGTCATCGAAGCTCGCAAATTCTCGCGCGCTCATCCCTGATCACCCGTGGAAATGCCTCTGGCGGGCCGGCTGGCCTCTTTGGCCGCATCTTGCCGCCCGCCCTCGAGGCGTGCAATTCCCAAAGAGATAGAAGGCTCGAACCCTACGACGGGGTCCCTCGCGGGGAGGCGCGTACCGGCACTAGGGCGCTTGCTGCCCGGCTGACGGTCCGGTACTGCCGCCGGGTGCGACTTCGGCTGCGGTCCGCAGCCCTTTCATGAGCTCGGGCAGGTCGCGTTTCAGGGTCATGCGCATCACCCAACGCGGCACATAGAAGCGGGGCACGAGCCGCAGGCGGTAGGTGACGATGGTGCTCTTGCCGTCCGCCGTCGGATGGAACTCCCACATGCCGCGATTCTCGCGGAAATCGCCGCGGACGTTGCTGAAGCGGATGCGCACGAACGGCTCGTAGTCCGCCCGGAACACGTAGTACGCGCGGGGCGCGAACCAGCCGTAGTCGATCTGCTGCTCGACGATCTGCCAGGAGTTGTCCGGTGCCGCATCCAGGACGGCGCAGTGTCGCAGGTGGGGAACGAAGCGGAGCGCCTCGTGGCAGTCGATCAGGGTTCGGAAGACTTGCTCGGGCGAGGCGTGGATCTGCACGGCCGCGCGGACGTCGCCGCTCTGGTGGTCACTGCCGACCTCGCCGTCGACCAGCACGCCACCGTCGCCGAGCCGTGCGAGCTCGGCCGGGGTGAGCGTCCAATCCGCGTTTTCGCCGTATAACGACGATGGGAACAACGCCTGGGCGAGTAGCACGATTGCGACACGAACATGCGTTGGCATTCCGGTTCCGAAGCGAGATGTCCATGAGTGCCGGCCCTGGCGCACCGGGTTCATCGTTTGCCTCGGCGGTCCCTCAGGCGTAGGTTGTCTCGTCATGAGCAAATGGCTTCTCGCGCTCGGTCTCACATTCGCCGCCGCTGCGCCGGCGTACGCGTTCCGCTGCGGCTCGTACGTCATCTCCGAGGGGGCGACGCGCTCGGAAGTTGCAGCCAAGTGCGGCGACCCCACCGAGATCGACCGGCGCAGCGCCATCCTGCGCCGCCCGACGGTCTGGATCCGCGGCCGCCCGTATTTCACGAGCGATGCGCTGATCGAGATTCCCGTCGAGGTCTGGATCTACAACCTCGGCCCGAGCAAGCTCATGCGCAAGCTGCGGTTCGAGGATGGCGTGCTCGTCGACATCGACACGCTCGGCTACGGCTACTACGAGAATTCCCCCCCGCCGGATTCGCGCAAGGAGCGTGCGGACGACTCTCAATAGAAACGCCTGCGTCGTTGAAAAAGGCCCATCGCACCCGCATCAGGCGAGTCGTCCGCATTCCCTATTCCACCTGATATACCCTAGGCGGGCTTCGCCGGGAGGGTTTCTATGCTGGTCGGTTCTGCCGTGCGGCGGGTCGCCATCGTCGGTGGCATCCGCATTCCTTTCGCGCGCGCCCACGGCGCGTACGCCGCGGTCGGCAATCAAGAGATGCTCACGGCCGCATTTCGCGGCCTCGTCGAGCGCTACAAGCTGCAGGGCGAGCGCCTGGGCGATGTGCTCGCCGGCGCCGTCATCAAGCATTCGAAGGACTACAACCTCGTGCGCGAGTGCGTGCTCGGCTCGGGCCTCGACCCGCAGACGCCGGGCGCAGACCTGCAGCGCGCCTGCGGCACGAGCCTCGAAGCGGCGCTCGACATCGCCAACAAGATCGCGCTCGGCCAGATCGAGGTCGGGCTCGCGGGCGGCGTCGACACGATCAGCGATCCGCCCATCGTGTATCCAAAGTCGTACCAGCAGCTGCTGCTGAAGAGCTATCGCGCGCGCACGTTCGGCGAGCGCATCGGGCCGTTCTTCGGCTTGCGCCCGAAGCACTTCAAGCCGGTGATGCCGGCCGTGGTCGAGCCGCGCACTGGGCTCTCGATGGGGCAGCACTGCGAGCAGATGGTGAAGACTTGGCAGATCCCGCGTGAAGCGCAGGATCAGCTCGCATACGAGAGCCACATCAAGGCGGCGGCGGCGTGGAAGGAAGGCTTCTACAGCGATCTCGTGGTCGAGTATCTCGGTCTCAAACAGGACAACAACATCCGCCCGGACACGACGCCGGAGAAGCTCGCGAGACTCAAGCCGACCTTCGATTTCACCGGCGCCGGAACCCTCACGGCGGGCAACAGCACGCCGCTGACCGACGGCGCCTCCGCGGTGCTGCTCGCGACGGACGAGTGGGCGAAGCAGCGAAACCTGCCGGTGCTCGCGCACCTCACGTTCGGTAAGGTGTGGGCGGTGGACTACGTGAGCGGCAAGGAAGGCCTGCTCATGGCGCCGGCGTACGCCGTGGCCGCCATGTTGAAGGACGCCGGCATCACGCTGCAGGACTTCGACTACTACGAGATTCACGAGGCGTTCGCCGGGCAGGTGCTGTGCACGCTGAAAGCGTGGGAGAGCCCGGAGTACTGCAAGGAGCGCCTCGGGCTACCTGGACCGCTCGGCAGCATCGATCGCACGAAGCTCAACGTGAAAGGAGGCAGCGTCGCGATCGGCCATCCGTTCGCGGCCACCGGCACGCGCATCGTTGCGAGTCTCGCGAAGCTCATCGCGAACGACAGCAACGCGAAGCGCGGCTTGATCTCGGTGTGCACGGCCGGCGGAATGGGAGTCACCGCCATCCTGGAGCGCTGAGCCCTCATGGAAGGGGACGTCCCAGAAGAGACCGTCACCCTGCGGTCGGACCTGCGGACCGTCCTCGACGCCCTGCCCCTCTTCAAGGGTCTCGATCGCGAGATCCTCCAGGCCATCGCCGCCGAGGTGGAGTGGCTCTCGCTGCCCGGCGGGTCGATGCTGTTCGCCGCCGGCGAGCCCTCGGACTCGATGTACGTCGTGCTGAGCGGCTGCCTCGGGGTCTTCGCCGCCGCCACGGCCACCGATCGGCGGCGCTTTCTCGGCCGCATCGTCGCGGGCGACACCGCCGGGGAGATGGGCCTCATCTCCGGGCGCCCGCGCACCGCCAGCGTGACCGCGCTGCGCGACACGGAGCTCGCGCGGCTCTCGCGCGAGGCGTTCGATCGCGTGTTCCGGCAGCATCCCGAAGCGATGCTGCGCATCGCGCAGCTCACCGTCGATCGGCTCGAGAGCTCGCAGACGCGCGCCCGCGGCGGGCCGCAGGGCGCACGCACCTTCACGGTCCTGCCGCAGAACATCGAGGTCGACGCCGCCGGATTCGCGAGCGAGCTCGTGAAGGCCCTGCAGGAGCACGGACGCACGGAGCTCGTCTGGAGCGTGCGCGGCGCGACCCACACGAGCCACTGGTTCCACGTCATCGAAGCGGCCAACGACTTCGTCGTCTATGTCGCCGAGCCAGGGCCGAGCGCGTGGACGCGCTTGTGCGTCCGGCAGGCCGACGCGTTGATCCTGCTTGCGCGCGCGGACAGTGCGCCAGCCGAGTGGCGCGGGCTTTCCGGCCAGCGCGATCCGGCAACGACGACGCAGCGCTCCGAGCTCGTGCTGCTGCACGAAGGCACGATCACGCAAGGCGCCGCGGCCCGCTGGCTCGCGGCGCATCCCGGCATTCCCCATCACCATGTCACGGCGCCCGACGATGTCGCCCGCATCGCGCGCCTGCTCACCGGTCGTGGCGTCGGCATCGTGTTCTCCGGCGGCGGCGCGCGCGGATTCGCGCACATCGGCATCGTCAAAGCGCTCCACGAAGCCGGCATCCCGACGGATCTCGTCGGTGGCACGAGCATGGGCGCGATCATGGGCGCCGGTGTCGCCGAGCGTTGGAGCGTCGCCGAGATGACCGAGCGTTTTCGGCGCTCGTTCGTCGCGACCAATCCGCTGCGCGATTACACCTTCCCGCTCTTCTCGCTGGTCACCGGTCGCAAAGTCAGTACACTTTTGCGTCGCGAGTTCGGCGACGTCACCATCGAAGACCTGCCACTGCCGTTTTTCTGTGTGTCCTCCAATCTCACGACCGGGCACTCGGACGTTCACAAGCGCGGCACGCTGTGGCGGTGGCTGCGGGCCTCGGTTGCGATTCCGGGCGTCCTGCCGCCAGTCATGAGCAACGGCGAAGTCCTGGTGGACGGCGGCACGATGAACAACCTGCCCGTGGATGCCATGCGCGAGCTCGGTCGCGGGCCGGTGATCGGCTGCGATGTCGGCGCGGATCGCGCCTTCACGGCAGAAGCGGACGAAATCGACGTGCCCTCCCCGTGGGACCTCGTCGGCTGGATGCGCAACAAGCCGCGCCGGCCGAACATCTTCCGCATTCTGTGGCGGGCCGGCATGGTGAACAGCAGCGCGACCACGGCCGCCCATCGCGAGAAGACCGATCTGCTGCTGCAGCCGCCGCTCGCCCAGGTGGACATGTTGAACTGGCAGGAATTCGACCGGGCGATCGCGCTCGGCTACGAGTACACGATGCGCAGGCTGGAGGACCTGCCGAGTGATGCCACGCTCTGGAAACGAGCGTCGAGGAGAGCTTGATGGTCGAACCGGACTGGCGCGACAAGTACCGTGAAGCCCTGAGCCGCCTCGCCGAGGAGGACGCGCGCTGGGCACGAGTGCAGAACGTGCTGAAGCTCCTCATCGGACGGCTGTGCCTCGCCGCCCGCGGGCGCAATGAGCGGCTGGACCAGGAGATCGCCCGGATCGCCGATGTCGCGCGCCAGAAGCTCGACGCCGACGCGCTGGAAGCGCTGCTCGCGCCGCTGTCGGCCGCCATCGCCACGCTCGACGGCTCGGGCGACGCGGCCGCTCCAGGCGACGTCGCGGCCGCCGCAGCGAGCGATGCGGAGATGCACGACGCGCTCGGCGCCACCGCGGTGCTGGATCGCCTCGCGCTGCTGCCCGAGCTGAAGCCTGTCGTCAACGATCTGCGCTCGCGCAAACGGGACACGCTCAACATTCACGAGATGGCGGAGCTCCTCGAACGAGTAACGCGCTACGCCACCGAGCAGCGCACGCAAGTCCAGCGGGAGAAGCTCGAGCTCGAGAATCTCGTGCAGCAAACCGCCTCGCGCCTCGAAGAGATCACCTCGCACCTCGCGAGCGAGCTCGATGAGCGCAACGCCGGCCAGCACGACGCCGAGCTGCTCAACAAGAACGTGACGGATGAAGTCGCGCAGTTGCGGTTGAGCGCGGAAGGCGCACCGGACCTGCAGACGCTGCGCTCCCAGCTCACCGCGCGCCTCGATGCAATCGGCAAGCACTTCGCGGAGTTCCGCACTCGCGAAGAGACGCGCATCCGCTCGTACCGCGAGCGCGTCCAGCACATGCGTGCGCGCATTTCCGTGCTGGAGCGCGAGAGCCGCAGCTTGCACGAGAGCCTGCGCGAGGAGCAGCGCCTCGCGATGATCGACGCGCTCACGGGCATCCCGAACCGCGCCGCGTACGACGATCGCATCGAGCAGGAATTCAAGCGCTGGAAGCGCTTCACGCGCCCGGTGAGCATCCTCGCGTGGGACATCGACCGCTTCAAGGCGATCAACGACGCGTACGGGCACAAGGCCGGCGACAAGGTGCTGCGCGTCGTCGGCCAGCATCTCGCCCGCTACGTGCGCGATACCGACTTCGTCGCGCGCTACGGCGGTGAGGAATTCGTGATGCTCTTGGTGGGGACCGGCGTCGAAGAAGCGCGCATCGTGGCCGACAAGATCCGCGTCGAGCTGGCGGCGCTCGGCTTCCATTTCCACGACTCCCCGGTTGCGGTCACCGCGTCGTGCGGCATCACGGAGTTCTGTAGCAGCGATACGCCGGACATCGTCTTCGATCGCGCCGACCGCGCCCTGTATCGAGCCAAGCAAGCCGGGCGCAACTGCTGCGTCGTCGGCTGATGCGGAACGGCACGGCCCGCCGCGCGCGGCGCGGCGCATTTCCTCCTGCGCGCCGCGGAGGCTATTCTTTCGACCCCATCCGCAAAGGACCTCCCCGTGGGTGAATTCACTGCCATCATGGCCCGCGACGGCCATGAGTTCCGTGCCTACCTCGCCGCGCCGCCGGGCACGCCGCGCGGCGCGGTCGTCGTGATCCAGGAAATCTTCGGCGTCAACGCGCACATGCGCGCCGTGACCGACAGCTACGCGGCCGAGGGCTACGTCGCCATCGCGCCGAGCTTGTTCGACCGGGTGCGCATGGGCATCGAGCTCGGCTATACGCCGAAGGAGCGCGAAGAAGGCGTCGGTTACGTCAAGCAGCTGCAGCCCGAGCAGACGCTGAAGGATGTGGCCGCCGCGCTCGCCGTCGTGAAGCACAACGGCCGCGTCGGCATGGTTGGATTCTGCTGGGGCGGCCGCATCACGTACCAAAGCGCTTGCGAGCTGCCGCTCGCCTGTGCCGTCGTGTACTACGGCGGCGGCATCACGCAGCTGCTCGACAAGACCCCGAGATGCCCCGTGATGTATCACTTCGGCGAACGCGATCAGCACATCACGCAGGAGGACGTCGCGAAAATCCGCGCGGCGCATCCGGCGGGCATCTTCTACATCTATCCCGCCGATCACGGCTTCAACCGTGACGTCGGCGCGACTTACGACGCCGCGAGCGCGGCACTCGCGCGCCAGCGAACCCTGGGATTCCTGGCGGAGCACGTCGCGGGCGAAAAACCCAAGGCGGCGGACTAGCCGCGCGGCAATCTGTAGCGGAGCGCAATCATCGTGGGAATCCAGCTCAAAGACCCGAGCCTGCTGAAGCAGCAGAGCTACATCGCAGGCGAATGGCAGAACGCGGACAGCGGCGCGACCATCGACGTGCGCAACCCGGCCACGGGCGACAAGATCGGCACCGTCCCGAAAATGGGCGCGGCCGAAACGCGCCGCGCGATCGAAGCTGCGCGCGCGGCCATGCCGGCGTGGGCACGCCGGACGGCGAAGGAGCGCGCCGCGGTGCTTCGCAAGTGGTACGAGCTCATGCTCGCGAACACCGACGATCTCGCCGTCATCATGACGGCCGAGCAGGGCAAGCCGCTCGCCGAATCGAAAGGCGAGATCGCGTACGCCGCGAGCTTCATCGAGTGGTTCGCAGAGGAAGGCAAGCGGCTCTACGGCGACATCATTCCGGGACACCAGCCCGACAAGCGCATTCTCGTCCTGCGCCAGCCGATCGGCGTCGTCGCCGCGATCACGCCCTGGAATTTCCCCGCGGCCATGATCACGCGCAAGGCGGGGCCGGCGCTCGCGGCCGGCTGCACGTTCGTCTGCAAACCCGCCGTGCAAACGCCGTACTCCGCGCTGGCCATGGCGGAGCTCGCCGCGCGCGCGGGTGTCCCGGCTGGCGTGCTCAACATCCTCACGGGCAGCGCCACGGAGATCGGCGGTGAGATGACCTCAAACCCCATCGTCCGCAAAGTCACGTTCACGGGCTCGACGGAAGTCGGCAAGAAGCTCATGGCGCAGTCGGCGGGCACGCTCAAGAAACTCTCGCTGGAGCTCGGCGGCAACGCGCCGTTCATCGTGTTCGACGACGCGGACCTCGACGCCGCCGTGCAGGGCGCGCTCGCGAGCAAGTACCGCAACACCGGCAAGACCTGCGTGTGCGCGAATCGTCTGCTCGTGCAGAACGGGGTGTACGACGCGTTCACGCGCAAGCTGGTCGAAGCGGTATCGCAGCTGCGCGTCGGTGACGGCCTGAAGGGCGCCACCGATCAGGGGCCGCTCATCGACGAGAACGCGCTCGCGAAAGTCGAAGAGCACGTCGCGGACGCCGTGAGCAAGGGCGCGCAGATCGCGCTCGGCGGCAAGCGGCACCCGCTCGGCGGCACGTTCTACACACCCACGGTGCTCACGGACGTCACGCCGCAGATGGCCGTGGCGCGCGAGGAAACGTTCGGCCCGGTGGCGCCCCTCTTCCGTTTCGATTCCGAGGCGGAGGCGATCCGCATGGCGAACGACACCGAGTTCGGTCTCGCAGCGTACGTGTACACGCGGGACCTCGGCCGCTCGTGGCGCGTTTCCGAAGCCCTGGAGTACGGCATCGTCGGCCTGAACACCGGCATCATTTCCACGGAAGTGGCGCCGTTCGGCGGCGTCAAGGAATCCGGTTTTGGACGTGAGGGGTCGAAATACGGCATCCTCGACTACACCGAGATCAAATACGTCTGCGCCAGCGTATAACGATCGGGAACGGTCTCCACGACATGCGATACATCAGCTCACCGGGTTTTCGTCACGACGGCACCGAGCGCCTCGGCGTGCTGCTCGTGAACTCGGGCACGCCCGCCTCACCGGAACCGCGCGCCGTGCGCCGTTTTCTCAAGGGTCTGCTGAGCGATCCGCGCGTGGTCGAGCTGCCGCGCGCGCTGTGGTACCCGATTCTCTACGGGCTCATCCTGCCGTTCCGTCCGGCACGCGTCGCGCGCAAGTACCGCAAGATCTGGACGTCACAAGGCTCGCCGCTCGTCATGCATTCGAACAAGCTGCGCGCCGAGCTGGCGACGGCGCTGGCGCAGCGGATGCTCGCGCCGCTCTCGGTCGAAGTCGCTTACCTGTATGCGAAGCCCACGGTTGCCGAAGCCCTGGTGAAGCTGCGCGACGCAGGCTGCCAGCGCATGCTCGTCCTGCCGCAGTTTCCCCAGTACTGCGGCGCCACGACCGGTGCCGTGTACGACCAGGTGAACGCGGAGCTGCGCCGCTGGCGCTGGCTGCCCGAGCTGCGCTTTGTGGCCGAGTACCACGATCATCCGAGCTACATCGAAGCGTTGCGCGCCAGCATCACGCAGCAATGGGAGCTCGAAGGGCGCACCAAGCACCTCGTGATCTCCTTCCACGGCATCCCCGAGAATTTCTTTCACAGCGGCGACCCGTATTTTTATAAATGCCGGCAGACCGCGCGGCTGCTCGCGGACGAGCTCGGGCTGCGCGACGACGAGTGGAGCGTGAGCTTCCATTCGAAGTTCGGTCCGGGCGCATGGCTGCGCCCTTACACGATCGACGTCATGGCCGGACTGCCGGCGCGCGGCATCGACGAGGTCACGGTGGTGTGCCCGGGGTTCGCCGTCGACTGTCTGGAGACCGTCGAGGAAATCGACATGGAGAATCGCGCCACCTTCCTCGGCGCGGGCGGCCGCCGCTTCGTGTACGTGCCGGCGCTGAATGCCCGGCCCGAGCACAGCCGCTTCCTCGCCGACCTCATCACCCAACACTGCGCGGGCTGGACGGACGGCGCGCGCGTGCTCGTCGCGGCCGGCGCCGCGCGGGGCACCTCCGCTTAGCGGTGTACCGCTAGAAAGATCCCGGACGTGCTCGGACGTTTCCACGAGGTCAGTCTCGCGACCGCCGATATCCGCGCTTCCGTGGAGTTCTACGAGCGCCTCGGCTTCATCCAGGCGCAGACCAGCGACACGTACTCGCACCCCTACGGCGTGCTCACCGACGGACGCATCTTCCTCGGCCTGCACGAGCGGCGCTTCGCGTCGCCGGCGTTGACGTTCGTGCACGCGGGCATCATCGCCTTCGCCGATGAGCTCGAGGCGCGCGGCATCGAGCTCGACTCGCGCCGCGTCGGCAACGAAGTCTTCAACGAGATCGGCTTTCGCGACCCGAGCGGGCAGGCGGTGCGCGTCATCGAGGCGCGCACGTTCTCGCCGGTCGTGCGGCGGCCCGAGGAGACCTCCCTCTGCGGCTATTTCACGGAATACAGCCTGCCGACGACGAGCTTCGAGGAGGAAAAGGCGTTCTGGGAGCCGCTTGGATTCGTCGCAACCGAGGAGCCGGATGCGCCGTACGCCCATCTGCCGCTGACGAGCGATCACCTCGATCTGGCCTTTCACCAGCCGCGGACGCTCGATCAACCGATGCTCGTGTTTCGCGACTCCGGCATGCGCGAGCGGCTCGCGCGCATCCGCATGCTCGGCGTCAAGGAGTCCGGAGAATTGCCGCGCGGACTGCCCGAGGCGGCGAACGCGCTGATCCAGGCGCCCGAAGGCACGATGCTGCTGCTCCTGGAAGGCGAGAGTTGAGCGCCGCCCGGGCGCGGTAACGACGCCGCCGCACGCTGGCGACCGCGCCGCGCGCTGACGACTCGCCACGCCCGCATCGCCGAAATCGCGCATCCCGATCGGTTCGTCGCGCCGCCCCGCTTTTCACCGCGCAAAAGCGGCCCGCGCCCGCCCATATCCCGCATAATGCGCGCCCTCGCGCGTCCGGCCCCGGGCGCGCCGCGAACAACACTCAATCGAGGCGGACATGCGGCAGTTGAAGCTTCCGACCCTGACTCTCTTCGCCCTGACCACCGTGTGCGCGGGCCTCGCGGCCCAGGCCGACGAGGGCATGTGGCCGTTCCACAACCCCCCGACCGCGCTCGTGAAACAGCGCTATGGCGTCGCGCTCACGCCGCAATGGCTCGAGCACCTGCGCCTCTCGACGGTGCGCCTCTCGAACTGCACGGCCTCGTTCGTGTCGCCGAACGGGCTGATCCTCACGAATTTCCACTGCTCGTGGACGTGCCTCGAGGATCACTCCACCAAGGACAAGAGCCTGCTCGACGAGGGCTTCCTCGCGCCCTCGCGCGAGAAGGAGCTGCGTTGCGAGCAGCAGGTCGCAGATGTCCTGATGGCGTACGAGGATGTGACCGCGAAGGTCGCCGCCGCCACCCAGGGACTCGACGACAAGGCCGCGAACGATGCGCGCAAGAAAACCCTGACGCAGCTCGAGCAGGCGTGCGAGAAGGCGAGCGCGCAGGACAAGAAGACCGGGCCGCTGAAGTGCGAGTCGGTGAACCTGTACGAAGGCGGCCAGTACTGGCTCTACAAGTACAAGCGCTACAGCGACGTGCGGCTCGTGTTCGCGCCGGAGAACGGCATCGCGCAGTTCGGCGGCGACCCGGACAACTTCCAGTTTCCGCGCTGGTGCCTCGACATGTCGGTGCTGCGCGCGTACGACGCGCAGGGCAAGCCGGCGGTGACGCCGAACTTCCTGAAGATCGATTTCGACGGCCCGAAGGAGAACGAGCCGGTGTTCGTCTCGGGCCATCCCGGCTCGACGGACCGGCTCCTGACCGTCGCGCAGCTGAAGACACTGCGCAACCGCGATCTGCCGCAGACCCTGCTCCTGCGCTCGGAGCTGCGCGGGCGTTACATCCAGTTCGGCAAGACCGACGAGCAGGCCCGGCGCATCGTCGATGTGCCGCTGAACGGCCTCGAGAACAGCCTGAAGGTGCAGCGCAAGCAGCTCGATGCGCTGCTCTCGGATGAGCTGATGGCGCGCAAGACTCAGGAGGAAAAGGAGCTGCAGATGCAGCTTGCGAAGCGCCCGGAGCTCGCACGTACGGCGGGCGATCCCTGGAGCGAGATCGCCAAGGCCGAGGAGCGCGAGAACGCGATCGATCTGCCGTACTCGTTCCTCGAGAACGCCGTCGGCTTCAACAGCCGCTTGTTCCGCTACGCGCGTGTCTTGGTGCGCGGCGCTGCCGAGCGGCCGAAGCCAAGCGACGATCGCTTGCGCGAGTACCGCGATACGGCTCTGCCCCGCCTCGAGCAGCAGTTGAACGCGAACGTGCCCGTGTACCCCGAGCTCGAGCAGCTCACTCTGTCGTACTCGCTCGAGCGCATGCGCGAATGGCTCGGACCGGACGATCCGACGGTACGGCAGCTGCTCGGCAAGGAGTCGCCGGATGAGCTCGCGAAGCGGCTCGTCGGCGGCTCGAAGCTCGCCGATCCCAAGGTTCGCATGGCGCTGTGGAAGGGCGGCGCGCAGGCCGTGAACGCGAGCGACGATCCGATGATCGCGCTCGCGAAGTCGGTCGACGAGCGCGCCCGCTCGGTGCGCAAAACCTACGAGGACGAGATCGAGGCGGTGGTGCGCACGGCCTCCGAGAACATCGCGAAGGCCCGCTTCGCGGTGCTCGGCACGAGCGTCTATCCGGACGCGACGTTCACGTTGCGCCTGAGTTACGGCTCGGTGCAGGGCTGGATCGAGAACGGCACCCGAATCGAGCCGTTCACGAAGCTCGCCCGCCTGTACGAGCGCGCAACCGGCGCCGAGCCGTTTGCCGTGCCGGCGAGCTGGCTGAAGGCGAAGGACCGGCTCGACCTGAACACGAAGTTCAATCTCTCCACCAACAACGACATCGTCGGCGGCAACTCCGGGAGCCCGCTGGTGAACGCGAAAGGCGAGATCGTCGGGCTCGTGTTCGACGGCAACATCCACTCGATTTCCGGCTCGTACTGGTTCGACGAGCGGCTGAATCGCGCGGTCGCCGTACACACGGCGATCATTCGCGAGGCGCTGACGAAGGTGTACGACGCCAGGGAGCTGTTTGCCGAGCTGAGCAACGGCAGGACGTGATCGCGCTCGCACGGAGCGGCCCGTTGCGGCCGCTCCGGCTTGCGCAGATGCCGCGCTTCAACGCGCTCCGCTTCAGCGGCGGTCGAAGTCGCGATCGCGATCGGAGTAGCGGCCGCGATCGCGAGTGAAGATGAAGTCGCCGCGGCAACCCTGCTCGACCCACACGCCGCGATCGTCGTACCCGAAGTTGCGCCCGATGTCGCAGTCCGCGTGACTGATCTCCTTCAGGTCCGCGAGTCGATACCCGCGCAGGTCGGCGTCGCAGGTCGTGCGGCGGCTGTCTTTCGATTCGCAGCGGATGCGCCGCTCGTCGGCGGTGTCGTAGTCATGGTCGTCGTCGCGATCGCGCCAGGCGTACGGATGCCGGCGATCGCCATCGCGCGTGCGGTCGAAGTGAAACGTCGCGCGACACCCTTCGGTCACCCAGACGCCGCGCTCGTCGTAGCCCCAGTTGCGGCCCACGACGCAATCGGTGCGACTCGCCTGGTCGACATCGCGCAGGCTGTAGCCGCGAAGGTCTGCATCGCATTCCTTCCGCCGGCCATCATCGGACGAACAGGACACGGTCTTGTCACCCGAACGGTCGTCGGCGTGCGCGGCCGAAGCGAAGGCGAAGCCGCTGGCGGCGAGCACGGCAATGAGCCATGGCAGGGTCGGACCGAATCGCTCGGTCACTCTTTCGTAAACGGTTTTCATGTCGAGCCTCCTCCTTGCTTGGCTCAACGCGGCCGTTCTCTTGTCAGTTCCGGCATCGCGCGGTGCCACTCGCCCCCAAGCGGTGTAGGAGCGCGTCCACCGGCGATGTAGGCCGATTCAGGCCGACAGCACCGTGGTTTCAGCGCCCTGCGCGCACGATTTTCCTTCGGAATCGCGAACGGCACCGCGTGCGCCACGCACACCGGCACGGAACTTGCGGCATGCCTTTTTAGGAGGGGCGAACAGAGACGGTCATGGGCGAGGTGATACACGCGACTTTCGGCACCGAGCGCGAGTGGAAGCAGACGCGCGACAAGACGGTGGACGGCTTGCTGACCATCGGCACGCTGTTCGGTGACGACGAGGATCTGATGCGCGCCAAAGCCGATTGCGTCTATCAGATCCTGCGCGAGATCGTCGAAGGGATCCCGACCGTGCAGATCACGACGCGGCTACCCGAGAATCTCAGCGAGGAGCAGCTCGCGATCCTCACGGAGTCCATCCGTCAGGCCGCCCTGAAGGGCATCGAGGTCGCCATGACGCACTCGGTGCAGGTGCTGATGAGCTCGATCTACGACCTCTGTACGTCGAAGCTCAGGGACGCGCAGAGCTAGCGCGCTCCGCGCATCCCGGCAACCGCGCGTTCACGTCTTCGGCGCGAGGCGCAGTGAGAAGCTGACCTGTACGTCGTCGGGCACCTGATCGGTGGCCTTCCACTCGCCCTGTCCCACGCCGAAGTCGAGGCGCCGGATGGTCACGCGCCCGGTCAGGTAGCCGATGTTCTGACCCTGCTCGGTCTTCGTCTGGAACGTGATGGGAAGCTTCAGGTCCTTCGTCACGTTGCGGATCGTGAGCTTGCCGAGCGCGTCGTAGCGGCCGGCGCCGGTGGACGTGAACCGGGTCGCGACGAATCTCGCCTGCGGGTATTTCTTGACGTCGAACAGGTCCGGCGAGCGCAGCGTGTCGTCGCGCTCCATGTCGCCGGTGTCGAGCGAGTTGATGTCGACCGTGACGTCGATCTTGCTCGCGGCGAGGTTGTCGTTCGAGAAGAGGACATCCGCCGTGAACTTGTTGAAGCGGCCGGTGTTGCTCGCGCCGGCCTGCATGAACGTGAAGCGCAGGAGGCTGCGCGTCGGATCGAGTGTGTAGTGCACTGGCGGAGTCGCCGCAGCGAACACCGCGAACGCGGCGGACATCAGCATCGCAAACGAGGCCGCGCGCAGCGCGGTGCGTGAGTTCTCGGCCATCTCGGTGAGCTCCTAGCGTGTTCTCGTGAAGGGCAGCATTCGTCGCAGCGTGTCGTCTTTCAGATAGAAGTGGTGCTTCAGGGCCGCGAACACGTGCAGCGCGGCGAACGCGGCAAGCGTTCCAGCCAACACGTCGTGCGTCGTGTGCATGGCGTCGTACAGAGCGCGATTGGGCTTCACCAGGTCCGGGAGCTGCAGCAGACCGAACCAGCTCACGGGGAAGCTGCGCGCCGACGACATGATCCATCCGGTGATCGGCATCACGAGGAGGAGCGCGTACAGCCCGAAGTGCGTCACGCGGGCGAGCACTCGCTCGTACGGCTTGAGTGTGTCCGGCAGCAGCGGGGTCGGGTTCATGAGGCGCCAGATGAGCCGCAGCACCGTGAGGGCGAAGATCGTGAGACCGACGGACTTGTGCTTCGCGATGACCGCGAGCTTCGCCAACCCGAGGGGCAGATGGTTGTACTCGTTGGCCAGCACGAACTGTGTGATCACGAGCGCGACGATCACCCAGTGAAAGGTCTGCGCGACCGCGCCCCAACGGGCGTTGGTGTTTCGGATCGGCATGCGTTTAAGCTTCTGAGAATGGGCGCAGCTTACAAAATCCCGCAGCTCGGGGTCGTGCTTCTTGTCGGGCTGCTCGCCAGTTGCGCGAGCCGGCCCGTGCGCCCGCCGCCGCCGCCCGCACCCGTGCCCGCGCCGGCACCCGCGCCGACGGGCAAGCCCGAAGGGCGCGAGTTCCGGGTGGATGGCCCGAGCTCGTTGCTGACCATTCAGGTGTACAAGGGCGGCGCGTTGTCACGAGCCGGGCACAACCATGTGATCGCCTCGCACACGCTGCGGGGCGTGGCCTATGTGCCCGACGATCCGCTGCGCGCAGGCTTCGACGTGCATATGAAGGTCGACGAGCTCGTCGTCGACGAGGAAGACCTGCGCCAGGAAGCAGGGCCCGACTTTCCGCCGGGCGTTCCCGAAGAGGCGCGGCTCGGCACCAAGCGCAACATGCTGAGCGAAGCGCTGCTCGATGCCGAGCGCTATCCGGAGATCGTGCTGCAATCGGAGGCGATGCAACGCGGCCCGGACGGCGGGTTGGAGGCGCAGGTGCGCGTCGTCGTGCGCGACCGCGCCGCGTCGGTGATCGTCCCCTTGAAGTACGACCTACGCGGCGACGAGCTCGATGTCCAGGGTGCGATCGCGCTCAAGCAGACGGACCTTGGATTGACGCCCTACAGCCTGTTTGGCGGCGCGTTGCGCGTGCAGGACGAGATCAAAGTGCGATTCCGGATCGTGGCGCACGCGGTGGATAGCGCGGCCGCACCGGATGCGTCGAGCCCGCCACGCTGAGCGGCGCGCCGCGGCGCGTGAGCACCTCGGCTACGCGCGCAACTCACCGCCAGCGCAGCTCGCCGTCAGCGCAGCTCGCTGCTACCGCGGAACGGCGGGAGGTTCCCATCCGAGGGACCCTCCGTTGCGCTCGACGTCTTCGCCGCTAGCGGCTACGACGCTTGGACTGCGCGGCGGCTTTGCGCGGCGCGGGTCTGCGCGAAGCCCGTTTGCGTGCGGAAGCCTTCGCGGCGGCTCGCTTCGAGCGCGCTGCCGATCCCGTGCGCTTCGCCGCTGTCTGCTTCGAGCGCGTGGCCGAAGGGCTGCGCTTCGCCGACGCTCGCTTCGAGCTCGCGGTCGAGGCCTTGCGCGTCGCCGTCGCGCGTTTCGAGCGAGCTGACGAACTGGCTGTCTTCGCCGACGCGCGCTTCGCAGCATTCGACGCGCTCGCTCGTGCCGGTGCTTTCCGTGCCGCCTTCTTCGCGGCGGCAGCCGGCTTCGCCGCGCTCGTTTGCCGCGCGGAGGAGGCCTTCTTCGCTGCACGTTCGCCGTCACCCGGCGTGCGCGCACTCGATCCCTTCTTCTCCGCCGCGGCCGCGGCGGAGTTCGCTTTCGCCGAGCGCGACTGCGCGCTCGACCGCCCCGGCGCACCCGCGCTCGCGGAACCCGCCACATCCACCCCGCGCAGTTGGTCGAGAATGGCGGGGTTCTCGAGCGTCGACACGTCCTGCGTGATCTCCTCACCCCGCGCAATCGATCGCAGCAGCCGCCGCATGATCTTGCCGGAGCGGGTCTTCGGCAGATTGTCCGCAAACCGGATGTCGTCGGGCCGCGCGATGGGGCCCAGCTCCTGCGCGACCCAGTCGCGCAGCTCCTTCGTCAGCGCCGCCGCTTCGTCGGCCGTCGGCCGCTGCCCGCGGCACACGACGTACGCGAACACGGCCTCACCCTTGATCTCGTGCGGCCGCCCGACGACCGCCGACTCCGCCACGCGCGGATGCGACACGAGCGCCGATTCGATCTCCATCGTGCCGAGTCGGTGCCCCGCGACGTTCAGCACGTCATCGATGCGGCCCATGATCCAGAAGTAGCCGTCCTTGTCGCGATGCGCGCTGTCGCCGGCGACGTAGAACCGGTTCTGGAACTTCTCCCAGTACGTGCTGAGGTAGCGCGCGTTGTCGCCCCAGATGGTGCGCAGCATCGCCGGCCACGGTCGGCGAATGACGAGATAGCCGCCCGTGTCGGGACGCGTCACGCTGTTGCCGTTGTCGTCGACGATGTCCGCCTCGATGCCCGGCAGCGGCTTCGTGCACGAGCCCGGCTTCGTCGCGGTGACGCTCGGAATCGGCGCGATCATGATGGCGCCCGTTTCCGTCTGCCACCACGTGTCGACGATCGGGCAGCGGCCGCCGCCGATCACCTTCTGGTACCACATCCACGCTTCGGGATTGATCGGCTCGCCGACGCTGCCGAGCAGCCGCAGCCGCGAGAGGTCGTACTGCGCGGGAATCGCATCCCCGAGCTTCATCAGCGCCCGGATCGCCGTCGGCGCCGTGTAGAAGATCGTCACGCCGTGTGTCTGGCAGATCTTCCAGAAGCGGCCGCCGTCCGGATACGTCGGGGCGCCTTCGTACAGCACGACGGTCGCGCCGTTCGCCATCGGCCCGTACGCGACATAGCTGTGCCCGGTGACCCAGCCCACATCGGCCGTACACCAGAAGACGTCGTCGTCCCGCAGATCGAAGACCCATCTCGTGGTGGTCTTCACGCCGAGCAGATAGCCCGCGCTCGAATGCTGGATGCCCTTCGGCTTGCCGGTCGAGCCCGACGTGTAGAGCAGAAAGAGCGGATGCTCCGCGTCCACCCACACCGGATCGCACACCGGCGATTGCCCTTCGATCACCTCGTGCCACCACAGGTCGCGCCCGGGCTCCATGTGTACGGGCTCGCCCGTGCGTTGGAACACGATGACCTCGCGAATCGTCGGACAGCCGGCCGCGAGCGCCTTGTCCGCCGCGGCTTTCAGCTCGACGGTGTGGCCGCCGCGCTTGCCGCCGTCCGCCGTGATGAGCAGCTTCGCGCCGGCATCCTCGATGCGGTCCTTCAGCGAGGGCGCCGAGAACCCGCCGAACACCACGGAGTGGATGGCACCGATGCGCGCGCACGCGAGCATCGCAATGACGATTTCCGGGACGAGCGGCATGTAGATGACGACGCGATCGCCCGTCTCGACGCCGCGCGACTTCAGCACGTTCGCGAAGCGGCACACCTCGGCGTGCAGCTCGCGATAGCTCAGCTTGCGCGTCTCGCCCGGCTCCCCCTCGAAGAGGATCGCCGTCTTGTGGCCGCGCTCCTCGAGATGCACGTCGAGACAGTTCCAGGAGACGTTCAGCTGCCCGTCCGCGAACCACCGGTAGTTCGGCGCCTGCGAGTCGTCGAGGGTCTGCGTGAACGGCCGGTGCCAGTGCAGCTCGTTGCGCGCGAGGTCCGCCCAGAAGCCGGTCGGATCGGCTTTCGCGCGCGCATACAACTCCGCCACTGCCGCGGGCTGCAGCTGCGATCGCGCCACGAATTCCGGCGGGGGCTCGAACGTACGTTCTTCGAGCAGAACGGACTGAATGCTCGGCTGGGCCATGGACAACGCTCCGGGTCGTTCGCGGTGGCCGCGCAGCATACCGTAGCCGCCATGCTCACGGCGTCCCCCTGAACACCCGGTGATCGAGACCTTGGCGCCTCGGCGCGCGTGGCGTAGAACACACGCATGTCCCGGCTGTTCATCCACCGCCGCGTCTCGCCCGCGCGTGTCTGGACCACGCGCGCGGCGGCGGCGTTGGCAACGGCATCTGTCGGCATGGTGCTGAGCGGTTGCGGCGCGCGCGAAGCGCCGCAGGCGCTGCTCGCGCCTCGCTGCACGTCGATCAACGGCGCAAGACCGCTCGATCTGCGCGTCACCGCGCCGCTCGCGGGGCCGGTGCGAATCGTTGTCGAGCAGCGCGGCGTGTCCGTCGTCGGCACGGTCCGCAATGCGGCCGAGGGCCGGCCTCGCTGGACGCTCTCCGCGAGCTCGCCCATCGAGCGCTACGGTGTGATGACGTTCGTGCCGGATGTACATGCCGGCGAGCCCGTGCTCATCGCCGTTCGCTCGCACGATTCGCCCGAGATCACCGGTGAGGTGTGCGTGGCGGTGGACCGTCTGCCGCCCGGAAACAAGCGTCTTCTGCGTGCCGAACGCGCATTCGCGGGTGCCGGTCAGGCCGTGGAGGCCAAGAGCTGGTCGCGCGCGTTCGATCTGTATCTCACGGCCGCGCGCGAAGTGCGCGGCATCGACGAGCAGCGTCTCGCGCAGGCCCGTCACGCCATGGCCGAGATCGCGTACGCGAATCTGCGCGACGACGACGGCGCGTACGTTCTCGCCGCCTGGGCGCTAGCGGACTTCGGCCCGAACGCGAACGCCGGCCTGCGCAGCACGCTGGTCACGTTGCAGGCGCGGGCGATGCTCGAGTCGCAGCGGTTCGATACCGAAGTGCGACGCGCGCGCGTCGACGAGCTGTTGCGCCGATCGGAAGCCTATGCACGTGCGTCGAAGTTCGGTGCGCGCGAGTTACCGCGTTTCGACATCCTGCGCGGCTTCATGGAATTCCGTACCGGGCATGCGGCCGAGGCGAGCCAGCGCTTTATGCGCGCCGCCGAGCAGTGCAATGCCCTGCGCGACTGGGAGTGCTACGCGCGTGCGCGACAAAACGTCGCCGTCATCGCCGAAGACGCGCGCGACTATCCCGCCGTTCTGCAGGCGTATCAGGACGCGCTGAATGTCCTGCCGCCGGAGCTCAATCCCACGCTGCTGGCGGACATCTGGGGCAACTATGGCCGCGTGCAGTCGATGGCCGGCTTGTTCCGGCAGGCCGAGCAATCGCACCGGACATCGATGCGCCTGCACGCCGAGCTCGCGGATTGCGATGGCACACGCATGGCACTCGCCCGACTCGGCACCCTGTTCGTACAGGTGGGCAGCGTCGGTGAAGGTCGCAGCTATCTCGGCCGAGCGGCGTCGCTGGAATGCGCGGCACTCATCGCGGCTGCGAAACGCGCGTCGAACCCCGACGCGATCGGTCCCGAAGAAATCGCAATTGGTCACCGTAGCCGGCCCGTCTGCGACAAGCTGCGCGATCCCGCCGAGTTGACGGACGCCGGCAAGATCGCCCTGTTCAATGCGCTGCTCGGCCTGCACGACGCATTGCGACTCGAGAACGACAGCATCGAGTCGGAGCGCTGCCTCGCCAGCGCGTGGCGTTACGCCGGCACCGCGCGCACGCAGCTGCGCTTGGCCAATGCACAAGGCGCGAGTCTCATCGAACGCGGCGATCCGGCGCGAGCCGATATGGCGTTCCAGCAGGGACTCGCCACGGCGGACCGCGCGCAACTCTCGCCGGCGCACGAGAACCGCTCGCTCGCGTATCTCGGTCTCGCGCGCGCGAGCCTGATGGAACGCAACCCAGCGCGCGCCAGAGATTTCGCCTCTCGTGCCCTCACGCTCGGTGCCTCGCGCGGCGACGTCAGACAGCTTGCGGACGCCCTGCAATTGATGGCGCGCAGCTTCGAGGCCGAAGGCGCGACCGAGCGCGCGGCGTCCATCCTCAATGTCGCGGTGGACCTCATCGAGCAGGTGCCGATCGACGAGCTCGATGCCGAACAACGAGCGACGTGGCTGGCCACGCAGCACGGCGTCTTCGCGGAGCTCACGACCCTCCTCGCGAATCAGGCCGGCACGGACGAGGCGCGCGTGTGGCATACGTTCGAGGTTTCCGAGCGCGGTCGCGCACGCAGCCTGCGATACGCGATGAGCCAGGCCACGGACACACGGGCGACCAGCTCGAGTGAACCGGCGAGCGCGCGCTATCGCGAGCTCATGCGACGCATCTCGGAACGAGCGCATGCGAGTCAACCGAGCGCCGATGCACCGCCGTTGTCGGTGGAGAGCGTCGCGGAGGTGATCGAACAGCAGGCGCTCCCGCCCGACCGCGTCGACGACGCGCTGCAAAAGCGCCTCGCCGCACTCGACGCCACGGTTGTCGAGTACGCCGCCGGCGAAGACACCATGTTCGCCTTCGTCATCGACGGTCAGCACATCCATCTCGTGCCGCTCGGTTCGCGTCGGGAGATCGGCTCGGCCGCGAACGCGCTCTACGAACGTGTACGCAATCCCGAATCGGCGAGCAGTGACGTGCGCGATGCCGCGCGACGCGTGGCCGAGCTCGCCTTGTGGCCCGTCGCGCAGCTCGTGAACGAGCGCCGCGTCATCTTCGTGCCGGACGATGCGCTGCACATGGTGCCGTTCGCGGTGCTGCCGTGGAGCGCAGGCGCGGCGGCGCCGCTCGTCGTGGAACGGGTCGAATCGTCCATCATGCCGTCCACGCTATTCATCACGCGTGCCGGCGCCAATCACGCGAAGTTCGCCGGTGCGCCGCGTCTCGAGCTCATCGGCGACCCGGTGTTCCGCGCGGCGGACTGGCGGCGCGAGTGTCGTGACTCGCGCGGGATCGGCGCCTTCGGCGAAGTGGAAGCCGAGCGCGTAGTCATGCGCTCAATGCACGGCTCGCTGCCGCGGCTGCCCGGCAGCCGCAAGGAAGTCGCGGCCATCGCGGAGCTCGCGCACCGCTATTCGCCGGGAAGCCACGTCGAGGAGCACCTCGGCTGCGCCGCAACGCCGCGCGCGCTGCGTGCGGCCGCCGCGACCGGACCTACGTTGCTGCACATTGCGACGCACGGTTATGTCGATGCCTATCGCCCGCGCCTCTCCGCACTGGCGCTCACCCCCGACGAGGATTCGAAGGGCATCACCGGGACGTTCGGCCTGCTGGACATCCTGCAGATGAAGATCGAGTCGCGGCTCGTCGTGCTGAGCGCGTGCGACACCTCCCGTGGACGACTCCTCCCCGGCGAAGGGGTGCTCGGCCCGGCGCAGGCGTTCCTGCAAGCCGGCGCGGCCTCGGTGCTCGCGAGCTCCTGGCGCATCGCCGACGATGCGACGGCGCCCTTCATGCACACGTTCTATCGCTACCTGCTGGTCGAGCGTATGACTGCGGCGGCAGCGCTGCGTCAAACCCAACTCGAATATGCGCGGGCCGGCCGCTCGCACGAATGGGCGGCCTTCACCTTGTTCGGCTGGCCGGACACCTTGCTGTAGCCATGTCCCCGCGCGGCTACGGAAAGCCACTGAGATAAGCGGGGCCCTCGATGCAGTGTTGTCGGGCGATCGTTTCGATCCCTTTCTCTAACTGCCGAGGAGATCATCATGGCCCGTGTCGCTCCCGTTCTGCTCTTCTCCACTGCGCTGTCGCTGATGGCCAGCGCCTACACGACGAAGACCGAGGCGCAAACGCCCTCGGGCGTTCCGGACTATTTTTTCAGCACCTGGACCGTCAACCGCGATTGCACGGAAGTGCATGCCGGCACCGGCGGGCACACGATTCCAGGCTCGCAGTTCCGCGTCGTGCGCTCGCCGTCCGCCGATGGCGTGAGCTACACGCTGCAGACACTCGACAGGCCCGGCCGCGAATGGAGCAAGGGCTGGAGGAACTTGAAGCTCGAATACCGCGCGGGTACGCCGCTCAAGTCGATTCCCGCGGATTTCGAGTGCGTGCCGGGTGAAGAGGCGAGCCAGCCCTTCCTCGCGCAGTCGGGCTTCGCCGTGAGCGGCGAGCCGTACTATCCGCAGGAGCACTGGTACAGCACCGTCACGATCCACGGGCAGAAGCATCATCTCCTGATCTTTCCGCGCAACGTGAAGGGCGCGGACAGCGCGGTGATCCTGCTGATCGATGCGGACGCAGGCGGCAACCTGCAGCTCGATACCGACGGCACGATCATCTCGGAGAACTGAAAGCGGGATCGGAGCGATGCGCCGGCGCGCGCCGGCTCTTCTAGAATCGCGCGATGGTCACGACCTTTGCGCGATCTCTTCTCGTGTCGCTCGCGTCGGCGGCGTGCGCAGTCGCCGCCGGCGCGAGCGCCGATCCGCAGAGCTATGCGTGCCGCGCGCTCCATTGCTCCACGTTAATTCCGGCGCCTTCGGTCGATGATCCGGCGACGAACGACTGCGGCTATCGCAACGGCAACCAGTGGTGGCTCGATTATGTCGCCGGGTCGCTCGCATGGGGTCGCAGCGCAACGCGCGAGCCGGTGACCGTCGCCCTCTTCGACGACGGCGTCGACACCACCCACCCCGACCTGCGCAACCAGCTCTGGACCAATCCGCGCGAAGCCGCCGGCAAACCGGGCGTCGACGACGACGGTAACGGTTATGTCGACGACGTCCACGGCTGGGACTTCGTCGACGAGGATCCCAACGTCGCGCCCCAGGGCGAATGCATCGGGCGTGTGAGCCACGGCACACTGATGGCGAGCCTGATCGCGGCCGAGCGCAACAACGAGGTGGGGATCGCGGCGGCCGGCGCGGACGGCGCGCGGGTGATGGTCCTGCGCATCGTGGGGTGCGGCGGCAAATCCAAGGACCGGGCGGACCCGGTGCGCATCCGGCGCGCTCTCGAATATGCGACACGCATGGGCGCCCGGATCCTGAGCTTCAGTGCACACTGGTACGAGACCACACCCGAGCTCGACGCCGCCTTTGCCCACATTGCCGATAGTGAATCCTCGCCGGAGGCGGCCCTCGTGATCGCCAGTGTCCCCAACAAAGGCGAGAGGCTGGCTGGCTATCCAGCCGCGTATCCGTTCCGCCGGATCGTGCGGGCTGTGCCGATCGGCGACCAGGACATAATCTCGCCCGGCACGAGCGCCGCGCCCCCCGGGGTGAACCTCGGCGCGCCGAGCGCCTGCGTCCTCGGGGCCAGCGCCGGCTCGGCCGGCTACCGCATCGAGCGGGGCAGCTCCAATTCGACGGCCATCCTGGCCGGGCTCCTGGCCGGCATCTGGTCGAGCCCCCGCTATGCTAGATTCGGCACGGACGAATTCCTGAACCAAGTGGTGCGCGACAGGATGTTAAGGACGCCACGCCGCTCGCAGCCGGACCTGCTGGGGCGCTACCCGACGGGAGTCCCGCTCGCCGACGCGTGTACACTGGCGACGAAGGGAAGAACCGCACGAGTGTGCCTCGAGCCAGGACAGCCACGGGGACCGTCGAAATGACCTATTCAGAATCCCTCACCGAAGCCGTGACCGCGAACCCGGAGGTGAGCGATGCGCTGCTCGCCGCGGCCGTCGCCGCCCGCGGTGAGCTCCAAGATGAAATTTATGTGAGATATCGGCGCCCGTTGATGCAGGTATTCCTGCAACGGCGCATCGATCGTGATGCCGCGCAGGACCTGCTCCAACGTACGTTCCTGCAGGCGATCAAGAAGATTCGCACCGAGGGGCTCGATGATCCGGGCAACCTCGGCGGCTATCTGTATCGGACGGCCTGCAAGCTCGCGACCGCGTACTGGCGCGGCGAGCTGGCACGACGCATCGACCATGATGGCGAGCTGCTCTCGAGCCTGCACGACACCGCGTTGTCGCTGGAGGAGGCGCTCGACCACGACCTGCGGGCGAAGTGCGTGCGGGAGCTGATGGCGAAGCTGCCGATGGCGCGCGATCGGGAAGTGCTCGAGCGGTTTTACTTGAAAGAGGAAGCGCGCAGCGCGATTCGTGAATCCATGAATCTGACCGAGCTGCAGTTCAATCAGGTGTTGTGGCGAGCCCGGCAGCGGTTCGCGGAGATCTTGCGTAAACAGGGCTTCACAGGGAGTGACGCGGCGGCGCACTCAATGGATGGGTAGAAGAACAATGGACCACATTCAGTTCAAATCGAATCAGACGGCCGCGGCGTACGTGGCGCACGAGCTCACCGAGCAGCAGCAAGAGCAATTCGAGCTGCACATGATGGGCTGCTCCGAGTGCGTGAACGACGTGGAAGCGTGGCGCGTGATCAAGCAGCACATGCCGGCGCCCGAGGTCATCGAGGCGCGCAAGCCCTTCAAGAAGCTGTGGTGGGGCGGCTGGGGCATGGCGGCGTCGTTCGTCGGCGCGATGGTCGTGGCCGGCGCGGGCGGCTATCTCGCGAGCGCGTTGCAGCGACCCAGCCTCGATTCGAGCGAGACCGCGATTTTCAACCTGCCGGCCGTGACACGGGGTGCAGACGATTGCACGACTGTGGCGCTCGCGGCGAACGCGCGCGCGGTAGTCGTACGCGTGCCCGGTGTAGCGTCCGACAACCGCGTGATCGCCACGGACGCGTCCGGTCGCGAGCTCTCAGGTGCACATTACTCGGGGCGCGAGCAGCGGGACGGCAGCTGGGTGCTGCGCTTCGATGCGGATTGGCTGCAGCAGCAACCGGCGCGGCTCGTCAGTCGCGGGCCGAGCGGCGATGAAGAGTCGCTGGGTTGCGTGAATGCCGCGGTGGCCCCGCCGCCGGGCTAGCGGACACTCCAGTGCGGTGCGGGGCAGGCGCCCCGCATCCCCAATCAGAACAGACTTCGCTGTAGGTGCGGGCCGCCGACTGCGGCTTTCACGGCGACCGTTTCGCCCGCGAGCGACCCGAGCTCGACAGGCAGCCGCGCAAGGCGCTCCGCCTGCTTGCGCAAGAATGGCCCGAATTGCTGCGCGTCGTAGAAGCGCGCCAGCGCATCCATGTTCGGCGGGCGGCGGCGCAGACCGTCCGGGCCGACATTCAACGGCGCATCGCACGCGATGGTCGTGAGCTGGCGCGCGAGATACACCGATTCGCGATGTGCGCGCAGCCGCTCGCCCAGCGCGTCCGCGCCTCGCATCTTGATCGCCGCGACGCGTTCGAGATCCGCATATAGCTCGTCGAGCGACGCAAATTCCTGCATCAACATCTTCGCGGTCTTCGGCCCCACGCCCGGCACGCCGGGGATGTTGTCGACCGAGTCGCCGGTCAGCGCCAGGTAATCCGCGAAACGCTCCGGCGCCACGCCGTAATGCCGATGGATGTCGTGATAGCTATAGGGATTGCGCGTGCCGAAATCCCAGAACGCATCACCCTCGCGGATGAGCTGCGCGAGATCCTTGTCCCGCGAGATCACCATCGCGCGCACACCGTCGCGCCGAAAAGTGCTCACCAGTGTGCCGATGATGTCGTCCGCCTCGTACTCGTCGCTCGACAGCGCGGTGATTCCCAGGCAGCGGCAGAGCTCAATGCACCGCCCGAGCTGGTATTGCAGACCGGCCGGCGCCGGGTCCCGGTGGGCCTTGTAGGGCGGATAGAGCCGGTTGCGGAAACACTTGGCCACGGTGCGCTGGTCGAAGGCGACCGCCATGTACTTCGGCCGGGCGCGCTCGATCAGGTCGCCGAGCATGCGCGCGAAGCCGAACACGGCATGCGCCGGGTTGCCATCGCGATCGGCCATGTCGGGCGGAAGCGAGTGGTACGCGCGGAACACGTACACCGATGCGTCGATGAGATAGATCAAGCTGACGTCCTGCGCCGTTGCGGGCGCAAGGATATCAACTCAACCAGCGCTGGATGCGATCGTGCAGCGGGCTCGAGCGCGGGAAGTGCGCCAGGAGGTATTCCATCTGGTCCGCCAGCACGCGGCGGCCCTTCAGGAAGATGTACTCGGCGTAGGTCGGCGTGAACGGGACGGCGATGAGCTGCATCTTTGCCTGCTCGGGCGTCCGCGAGGCCTTCTGGTTGTTGCAGCGGCGGCAGGCCGTGACGACGTTCGTCCAGATATCGAGACCACCCTGGCTGAAGGGGCGGATGTGGTCGCGCGAGAGCTCCCGCGTCGGGAACCGCAGCCCGCAGTACATGCAGAGGTAGGCGTCGCGCCGAAACAGCGTCTGGTTGTTCAGCGGCGGCACGTAGTCGTGGCGCGTGTTGCCCGGATTACCCGTGTGGCCGAGGGTGGCCACGATCGAATTCACTTCCAGGCAGGTGCGGCGGCCCGTCAGGGCGTTGGTGCCCCCGTACAGCCGGTATAGCGGCGATCCGCAGGTATAGGCCACCTGATCCTGGTGGTACAGCCGGGCGGCTTCCTTGTAGTCGATCCACTCGAGCGGCATGCCCGCGACGTCGGTCCGCAGGACGTGCTGCGAAAGGCCGCGCGCGTGGGGACTCGCGACGATGCGTAAATCATCGTGCAAACCCGAGTCCGCCTTGTCCAAATCGATGCCTAACATGGGCGCTGTAAGATACGGCAGTTTTATGCAAGAATTCAACGCGGCAACGTCTTAATTTAGTTGAGGTTTTCCAAGCCCCGTGGTCGTCCGACCACGTAATGCCCCAATACGAGAGAGCGCATGCCCGTCACAATCGGCGCACTCCGCGAGAGCGCCCCACACGAAACACGTGTCAGCCTGACACCGGAAGTGGCCGAAAAATTCGCCCAGAGCGGTGCGCGAGTGCTGCTCGAGCCCGGCGCGGGGGTCCGCGCCAATTTTCCGGATTCGCTGTTCAAGAAGGTGGAGTGGGCGCCGTCCGCCGCGGCCGTGCTCAGTAATGCGGACGTCGTGCTCGCCGTTCAACCGCTCACGGTGGAGCAGATCGGACAGCTGAAGCCGGGCGCGGTGGTCGTCGGCTTCATGCAGCCGCACGCGCGCAAGGCCGAAGTGAAGGCGCTGCGCGACCGGCAGATCACGAGCTTTGCCGTCGAGCTGATCCCGCGCATCTCGCGCGCACAGTCGATGGACGCCCTGTCCTCGCAGGCCGCGATCGCCGGCTACAAGGCGGTGCTGATTGCCGCGAGCAATCTGCCGAAGTTCTTCCCGATGCTCACCACGGCGGCCGGCACCATCAGGCCCTCGCAGGTTCTCGTGATCGGCGCAGGGGTGGCCGGATTACAGGCGATTGCGACGGCCCGCCGGCTCGGTGCAGTGGTCGAGGCGTACGACGTGCGCAGCGCGACGAAGGAGCAGGTGAAATCGCTCGGCGCGAAGTTCGTCGACACCGGCGTCAGCGCGGAAGGCACCGGCGGCTACGCGCGCGAGCTCACCGCCGAAGAGAAGGCCAAACAGCAGGAAGTCCTGGACGCGCGTATTGCCGCCGCGGATGCAGTGGTCACGACGGCGTCGGTGCCCGGCCGGCCCGCGCCCAAGATCATCTCGCGCGCCGCGGTCGAGCGCATGCGCCCCGGTTCGGTCATCGTCGACATCGCCGCCGAGCAAGGCGGCAACTGCGAGCTGACGCGCGCCGGCGAGACGGTGAACCACAACGGCGTCAACATCATCGGGCCGGTGAACCTGCCCGCCTCGCTCGCCTACAACGCGAGCGAGATGTACGCGCGCAACCTGCTCAATTTCCTGAAGCCCGCGATCGACAAAGGCGAGCTGAAGATCGACTGGAGCGACGAGGTGTTCGCGCAGTCGTGCTTGACGCACGCCGGCGAAGTCAAACACGAGCCCACGCGCAAGTCGCTCGAAACCACTTAGTGTTCCGCACTCACTCCCGAGGGGGTTCCGGATGACCGGTATCGTCGCTCTGTACATCTTCATGCTCGCCGCCTTCACCGGCTACGAGGTGATCTCGCGCGTGCCGGTGATCCTGCACACGCCGCTCATGTCCGGCTCGAACTTCGTCCACGGCATCGTGCTCGTCGGCGCGATGGTGGCGCTCGGCGCGGCGCACACGCCGCTCGAGAAGACGATCGGGTTCATCGGCGTGCTGCTCGCCGCCGGCAACGCGGTGGGCGGCTATGTCGTCACCGAACGCATGCTCGAGATGTTCAAGTCGAGCGGCGCGAAGAAGCCCGGCCAGAACCCACAGCAGGGAGCGCACTGATGGGCGACGCCGCTACGCGCGAGTGGATCATCCAGGCGAGCTATTTCGTCACCGCCGCGCTCTTCATCCTGGGCTTGAAGCGCATGAGCTCACCGGTGACCGCGCGCAGCGGCATCCTGTGGGCCGGCGCCGGCATGCTCGTCGCGACCGTCGTGACCTTCCTCTATCCGGGGATGACGAACTACGAGCTGATCGGGGCGGCCATCGTCGTCGGCGGCGCGCTCGCGTGGTGGAGCGGCAAGCGCGTCGCCATGACCAACATGCCGCAGATGATCGCACTCTACAACGGCATGGGCGGCGGCGCGGCCGCGGCGATTGCGGCCGTTGAGCTCTACAAGCTCTCCATGGAAGGCATGGCCGGCGCGACGGCGCATGTCGGCATCGCCACTTCGACGCTCGCCGTCGTCGGCGGCATCATCGGCGCCGTGTCGTTCAGCGGTAGCGCGATCGCCTTCGGCAAGCTGCAAGGGCTGATCACGAAGTCGATCCGCTTCTCCGGGCAGCAGATCCTGAACGTGCTCATCCTGATCGGCGCGCTCGTGCTCGGCGGGCTCGTCGCCGTGCAATTCAACGCGGCGCCGTGGATCGTCACCACCTTCTTCGCGCTGGCGCTGGTGCTCGGAGTGACGATGACGCTGCCGATCGGCGGCGCGGACATGCCGGTCGTGATCTCGCTCTACAACGCGCTGACCGGTCTCGCCGTCGGTTTCGAGGGCTTCGTGTTGAACAACGCGGCGATGATCATCGCCGGCACGGTCGTCGGCTCGGCCGGCACGCTGCTCACGCAGCTGATGGCGAAGGCGATGAATCGCTCGCTTGGCAACGTGCTCTTCTCCGGGTTCGGCGATACGGGCGGCGCGACCACCGGCACCGTCACCGGCTCGCTGAAGCCTATCGAAGCGACGGATGTCGGCGTCATGATGGCGTTCGCGCAGAAGGTGATCGTCGTGCCCGGCTACGGCATGGCGGTGGCGCAAGCCCAGCACAAGATCTGGGAGCTGTGCCAGCTGCTGATCGATCGCGGCGTCACGGTGAAATTCGCGATCCATCCGGTCGCGGGCCGCATGCCCGGCCACATGAATGTGCTGCTCGCCGAAGCGGGCGTGCCGTACGATCTGATCGCGGACCTCGACGAGATCAACGCGGAATTCGAGACCGCCGACGTGGCGCTCATCATCGGCGCGAACGACGTCGTGAATCCCGTGGCGCGCACCGACAAGTCGAGCCCGATCTACGGCATGCCGATCCTGAACGCGGACAAGGCGAAGAACGTCATCGTGATCAAGCGCGGCAAGGGCGCGGGGTTCTCGGGCATCGAGAACGCGCTCTTCTATCTCGACAACACGCGCATGCTCTACGGGGATGCGCAGAAGGCCGCGACCGAGCTCATCCAAGCCGTCAAGGCGTCCGGCTGAGCGTGCCCGAAGGTCCACAGGCCGTCCGCAGCTTCGTCGCCGTCGGCGCCGGCTTCTTTGCGATTCAGATGCTCGGTTGGGGCGCCGATGCCGCGTTCGCGGCGCCACACGACGCACGCGGCCTGCTGATCCGGCTCGCGTATACCGCCGCGCTGGAAGCGCTCGGTGGCTACATCACCGCGCGCCTCGCGATCCGCAGGCCCACGTTGCATGCCATCGTGCTCGGCGCGCTGACGATCGCGGCGACTCTGCCGGTCACGATCGTGACGTGGGCGACGACGCCCGCCTGGTATTCGATCTGGGCGTTGCTCCTCGTCCTGCCGATGACGATATTCGGGTCCTATGTTCACGAGCTGCTCGTGCGGCGAGGAACCTATGGCCACTGAGATGTCGACCGGCAAGACCTTCGCGCTGATCTTCGCGATCCTGCTCATCGGCCCGCTGATGTTCATCACTGCGCGCTTTCTCACCCTCGGTCAGCGCTTCGAAAAAGTGCAGGTCGGCGACGACGTGGCGGCGGTGAAGGAGACGATGGGCCCGCCGACCGAAGAGGCCACGACCGGTCTTTACCTGCACGGCGACACGGAATATCGCTACGCCGTCCCGGTGGTGCCCGGTGTTTGGGTCGTCAGCTTCAAAGACGGCAAGGTCATCGAGAAGCAGCGAGTGAGCGGCCGCTGAACGGCTACGCGCGGCCCACCGCCGTTGCCACCGCGTGCACGAGGTGCAGCGGTTCGACCGGCTTCACGATGTAGAAGTTGAAGCCCGCGTTCAGCGCCCGTTCGCGATCCTCCACTCGACCATAGGCCGTCAGCGCGATGGCTGGGATGTGCGCAAGCTGCGTGTTCGCGCGGATGTGGCGCACGAGGTCATGGCCCGTGCCGTCGGCCATCGCGATATCACTGACGATGACGTCGGGTGTACGCGTGCGCATCAGCTCGAGCGCATCGCGTGCCGAAGCTGCGGGCAGCACCTCACCGCCCGCATATCGCAGGGCCGTGCTGATGAGGTCGCGCGCGTCCGCATCGTCATCGACGACCAAGATACCGAGCCCTTGCAGCGTCGCCGAGCGAGGATCCGCCAGCGATTCCGGGGCTAGCGCCGTCGGCTGCTCGGCGACTGCGCGCGCACCCAGCATGGGAATACGCACGGTGAACGTCGAGCCGCGCCCTTCACCCGCGCTCTCCGCGGTCGCCGTGCCGCCATGCAACTCGGTCAGATGACGCACCAGCGCGAGCCCGATCCCGAGACCGCCGTGCGCACGCGAGGCGGAGGACGTGCCCTGACGGAACCGTTCGAACACGTGCGGCAACAAGTCCGGCGCAATGCCGATACCCGAGTCGCTCACGCGCAGCACGGCATCCGTTCCTTCCGCGTGGAGAGACACCGCGATACGCCCGCCTCGCGGCGTGAACTTCACGCAATTCGTCAGCAGATTCCACACGACTTGCTGCAGACGATCCGCATCGCCGGAGATCGGGCCGACGCGCGGATCGAGCTCGAGCGAGAGGCCGAGCTCCTTCGCTTCAGCGGCAGGCTTCACCGAGTCCACGGCGGACCGCACGACGTTCGCGAGATCCACGCGCCGCATCTCGAGCCGGAGGTTGCCGGTGATGATGCGGGACATGTCGAGCAGGTCCTCGATGAGCTGTGCTTGCGCACGCGTGTTCCGCTCCACCACTTCGAGCGCGTGCGCGCGCTGCGCATCGTTCAGGTTGCCGCTGCGCAGGAGCCGCACCCATCCGAAGATCGCGTTGAGCGGCGTGCGCAGCTCGTGCGACACGGTCGCGACGAACTCGTCTTTGCTGCGACTCAGCGCTTCGGCCTCGCGCCGCGCATCCTGTTCACGTTGCAGCAGGGCCTGGCGGTGCCGCTCGGCCTCGCGCCGATCCGACGCGTCGCGGAACACCAGCACGATGCCGATGAGCGTGCCGTCGGCGGCGCGGATGGGCGCGGCGCTGTCCTCGATCGATGTCTGGCGACCATCTCGAGCCATCAGCACCGTGTGATTGGCGAGGGCGACGATGCGGCCCTCGCGAAACACTTTGCTCACCGGATTCTCGACGGGCCGACCGGTCTCCTCCTCAACGATGCTGAACACCGTCTCGATCGGCTGTCCGACGGCGGCGGCTTCGGTCCAACCCGTGAGCGCCTGAGCCACGGGGTTCAGCATGGTGACGGTGCCTGCCGGATCGGTGGTGATCACGGCATCGCCGATGCTTCGCAGCGTGACGTTCAGACGCGCCTCGTCCTTCTCGCTGGCCGAGCGCGCCACGCGCTCCGCGAGGAGCGCCTGATCGCGCTCGCGGATGCGGGCGTCGAGTATCGTGGCGGCCTCTAGCAATCCGGTCGACATCTCGTCGACCTCGGCAATGCGCGACCGCCGCGGGATCACGGGTTCGCCGCGCGCGAGCGCGCGCGCCGCCGTCGCCGCCCCCGTCAGTGCCCGCACGATGAATCCGCTCAATACGAGTGCGCAGAGCACACCGATCGCGAGCGTCGCGACGCCGACGAGACCGAGTTGCCACATCGAGCCGCGAATCGGCCGTTCGAGCTCGGACACAGGCAAGCCGATTCCGACGGTCCAGCCGGTAACCGGCGAGCGGCTCATCGACGCATACGCCGGGATCCCCTCGAGCAGCGTCGAGCGCCAGCTGCCCTCGCTCGTCCGCGTGAGCATGGCGCTGAAGTCGGGGCTCGGCGGCTTGCCGACCAATTCGGCTTCCCGGCGGGTGCGCGCCATGATCTGCGAGGCCCCATCGACGACGGCGATGACGCCGTTCGGCGGCGGGTTCTGCCGCCGCAGGATGTCACTCAAGCTCGTCGAGCGAATCTGCGCCGCGAGCACCGAGCGCACCTCGCCCGAACGGACGACGGGCACGGCGACCACGAAGAAGTAGCCGCCGCTCGCTTCGTCCTGGAAAAGATTCGAAACAGTGGGCCGGTGCGTCGCGAGCACGCGGCGCACCCAATCCGCGGTGGTGAACGAAGGCGTGTCCTCGGGTCCGAGCGCGGTGTCGGCGATGACCGCACCGGAAGGATGCACGAGCAGGATTGCGTACCAGCCGGGCTGTGTCGGGACCAGCCGCAAGGCGACGGCGTTGAAGGTGGCGCGATCCGGCTCGTCCAGCACTTCCGTTGCGGCCAGCGCCTGCAGAGCCGAACGCACGCTCTCGACGTGTTGATCGATGGCCACGGACACGGCGCGGGCCGTCTCGACGTTGCGCCGCTCGATGAGGCTACGCTGCTCGTGCGAGGAGCGTGCGATCAGCAGGCCGGCGAAGAGCCCCAGCGGCAAGGTAATGGTCAGCACGAGGAGCGCGAGAATCGCTCGGAGCCGCAACTTGCCGAATCGCACGGGTGGACCTTTCGCCTAGCTCAGCACAAAGCGCCCGCGGGAAGCTCGAGACCCTGCACCGGCAGCGCATGGCGATGCCGGAAGCGCGAAGTCTAAACTGGCGGCGCGACCGGCACATATCGGGGAGTCCGCGATGAGAGGAAGACGTTTCGTTACCGTCGCGCTGTCCGGCGCGCTCATGGGTCTCGTTTGCAGCGGGACGCGGTCCGCGGTGGCCGAGGGATCGAAGCCGCTCACGGTGAGCGAGGTGATCGCGGCATCGAATGCGAGCGACTGGCGGCCGCTCGATCCGCAGCGAACGCTGTACATGGACCTCGATGCCGGGCGCGTGATCATCGAGCTGGCGCCCGACTTCGCCCCGCGTCACGTCGCGAACATCATCGCACTGGTCCGCGAGCGCTACTTCGACGGACTGGCCTTCATGCGCGCGCAGGACAACTACGTCGTGCAGTGGGGCGACGCCGACGGCAAGCGCGAGGTCCATGCGGCGAAGAAGACGCTCGCGGCGGAGTTTGCGCGCCCGGCGACGAACCTCGCATTCACGCGCTTGCAGGACCCGGACACGTACGCACCGGAAGTCGGCTTCTCGAACGGCTTCGCGGCGGCCCGCGATCCGGCAACGAACACCGCATGGCTCACACACTGCTACGGCGCAGTCGGTGTGGGGCGCGACAACGATGCGGACAGTGGCGGCGGCACCGAGCTCTACGTCGTGATCGGTCACTCCCCGCGGCACCTCGATCGCAACGTCACGCTCGTCGGACGCGTGGTGAAGGGAATGGAAATACTCTCGACGCTCAGACGCGGCACTGGTGCGCTGGGCTTTTACGAGAAGGCGGAGGAACGCACGCCGATCCGGACGATACGTCTCGCCGCAGATGTGCCGGCGTCCGAGCGCACGCCGCTCGAAGTGCTGCGCACCGACACGCCAACGTTCGCCGCGCTAATCGAAGCCCGGCGCAACCGCAGCGATGAGTGGTTCAAATACAAGGCGGGCCACGTCGACGTGTGCAACGTGCCGGTGATGGTGCGAACGCCGCCGCCCTGACCGCGGCGCCCTCACCGATTGCGACCCCGTGGCGGCAGGCCCTGCTGCTGCCGGCGCTCGCGCGAGCGTTCGAGCATGCGCTCGCGCTGCTCGGGCGTCGCATTGTCCCAGCGCTCGCGCAGCCGCCTGCGCTGCTCGGGCGGCAGACTCCTGAATTTGTGGAAGTTGTCGCGCACGCTCTCGCGCTGCTCGGGCGTCAACTGCTGAAATCTCTGCCAGCGTTGACGCAACTGCTGCTTCCGCTCGGGCGGCAACGCGCGCCAGCGCTGGAAGCGCTCGCGTGCGCCAGCGCGCTCTTGCGGCGTCATCTTCAACCAGCGCTCGCTGCCCCGCGCGAGATTCTGCTGTCGCTCCGGCGGCAGGGTGTTCCAGCTATCGCGATACTTGGCGAGCAGCCGCTGCTGCTCGGGTGACAGGCTCGACCAATCACGTCCTTCCACCTGCGTTGCGCTCTGGGAAGGCCGCGCGGGCGGCGACGTCTGGGGCGGCACGAGTTGTTGCGCGAATGCAGGCCCCGCTGCGAGCAGCAGCGCACCCAGCAGGATCGAACGCAAGCTGATCATTTTTCGAGTTCCTCGAGACCATCCACGCTGCCGAGAAACTCGAGCAGCTCGTCGTCCGGATCCGGCGCCGGCGGCGCCGCGGCAGGCGCTTTTGGGGTCGAGCTCGGCGCTGCGGGCTTCGACGCCGCGGGCGCGCTCTGCACCGGCGCGCGCGGCGGCGACTTCCCGGCGGTCGCCGGCTTCGGCTGCGGCGCGGTCGGATCCTCCGCATTCGCGACGGCCAGGAGTCCCAGCGCGAGCAGCAGCACCCATGCGCAGCGCCCGACGCTCAACCGCTGGTCCCGTCGGTGTTGAGCGCTTCGGCCTGACCCGCGGCCCACTCATAGAAGCTGCCGTCGTTCTCCAAGAGATCGAGTCCTTCGGTGTCGGCGAGCATCTCGATGTCATCGAGCGGCGCACTCGGAAACGCGCGCTCGGCGCGGTAATGCGCACTGACCAGCAGCGCAACGAGCACTGCCGCCGCGACGAGGCCGCTCGCCTGCAACAGCAGCGGGCCGCGCCAGGTCCGCTGGCGACCCGCGGCAATCTCTGCAACTGCAGCCTGACGTGCCTGATTGAGCCGCGAGCGCACGCGCCCATTCACACGCGTGACGCTCTCACCGAGCAGCGCGCTCGCGCGCTGCTCGAAGTCGCTCGCCTGTGTGTCGTTCGCGTTCATTCCCATAAGTCACCGAGCTGGGCGCGCAGTGTCTGCAGCGCCCTGAAGTAATGTGTCTTGACGCTGCCTTCGGAGCAACCCATGGCAGCGGCAGTTTCCGCAACGTCGAGCCCCTCGAGTGTCCGTAGTAGGAACGCCTGCCGTTGCCGCTGGGGCAGCTCGCCGATCGCTTTTTCGAGCACGCTCATCGCCTCTTCCAGCTCGAGCCGCGTGCTCGGCTGCGGATCGGCGCTGGCGGCCTGCTCGACCGGGTCCGGCGGCTCCTCGCCTTCTGCGTTTCGGCGCAACGGCAGCCAGGCCATGACGCGATTGCGCACCTGGCGCCGGCGCTGCAGGTCGCGGATGCGATTTTCCAGAATCCGGTAGAAGAGCGGCTTCCACTCCGCCTCGGGCCGCTCGCCATAAGCGCGAGCCAGCTGCAGCATCGCGTCCTGCACGACATCGAGCGCGTCGTCGTCCTGCCGGAGCGCGATCTTTGCGATCCGGAACGCCTTCAGCTCGACGCTGGCCAGGAACCGGTTGAGCGCCCGCGCGCGGTCATGAGGGGTCGATTGGGGCAGATCCACGTCGCCGGGGGTGACCGCTGGCATGCTATAAACCGGCGCGAGCGTAGCAAAGGCAGACATGGCGCGTCACAACGCGCTCGCCGCTCGGCTGGTTGACCAGCCTGTCACTCCTGAGCGACTGATTTGAGACACATTGCCGCCTCGGCATTCGAGTCCGTGCCCGCATGAGCGCCGCCGTCCTCCGGATCGCCCTCGATATGCCGTTGCGACGGCTGTTCGACTACCTGCCCCCACCGCAGATGCCGCTGTCGGACGCGGTCGGCCAGCGGGTGCGCGTGCCGTTCGGGCGGCAACGGCTGGTCGGATTGGTGATGGACCACGCCGATTCCTCGGACCTGCCAGCCGCGCGGCTCAAGGCCGTGCTGGAGGTGCTGGATGCCAGCCCGGTGCTGGATCGCTCCGCGGTCGAGCTGCTGCGGTGGGCTGCGGACTACTACCACCACCCGATCGGCGAAGTCATCGCGGCGGCCATCCCGAAGGCGCTGCGGGAAGGCGCGCCCCTCATTGCGATGGAGGAGCGCTGGACGGCGACGGCCGAGGGAGCGGAGGCCGCCGCCAAGGGCGAGCCGCGTCGGGCGCCGAAGCAGCGCGAGCTGTTGCAGCTCCTGCTCGCGCGGCGCGGTGCCTCCGCCAGCGAGCTGAGCGGCGGTCTCATGGAAGGCTGGCAGGACGCCGCGCGCGCCCTCGCCAAGCGTGGCTGGGTCGCCTCGACCGAGCAGCCCTTGCTGCCGGCGGACACGCGCGACGCGGAAACCGCATCAGCGCTTTCCGCGGTGAACATCAGCACCGATGGGGTCGCCGGACCGGCGCAAGACGCAGGGCTGGACGCACGCAAAAAGGCGCCAGTGCTCGCTCCCGAGCAAGCCGCGGCCGTTGCCCGGGTGAGCGATTCGCTCGGCCATTTCGCCCCCTTCATCCTTTACGGCATCACCGGCAGCGGCAAAACCGAGGTGTACCTGCAAGTGGTCGAGCGCGTGCTCGCTCGCGGGCAGCGCGCTCTCGTGCTCGTCCCGGAGATCGGCCTCACTCCGCAACTGGTCTCTCGGTTTCGCGAGCGCTTCCAGTCGCCGCTGGCGGTGCTGCACTCGGGGCTCACGGACAGCGAGCGCCTGCAGGCCTGGCGCTCCGCCTACACAGGCCACGCCCGTGTCATCCTCGGCACGCGCTCCGCCGTGTTCGCGCCTGTGCCGGAGCTTGGCGTGATCGTCGTCGACGAGGAGCACGATGCCTCCTTCAAGCAGCACGAAGGGGGCTTTCGCTATTCCGCTCGCGATCTCGCCGTCGTGCGCGCGCAGCGGGCCGGCGTGCCGATCGTGCTCGGCTCCGCGACGCCCGCGCTGGAGACGCTGCACAACGTGAGCACCGGCCGATACGAGCGGCTGTCACTATCGCGGCGAGCCGCGCAAGCCGTGCCACCGCGAGTCGCTCTCGTCGATCTGCGCACGAGCGCGGTTCAAGGCGGCATCTCGACGCCCGCCGTGCAGGCGATCGAGCGGCACCTCGCCGATGACGGCCAGGTGCTCGTGTTCCTCAATCGACGCGGCTATGCGCCCACGTTGCTCTGCACGGCGTGCGGGTGGGTGGCGCCTTGCCGCGACTGCGACGCTCGGCTCACGGTGCATCGCGCGAGCGAGCGCTTGCGGTGCCATCACTGCGGAGCCGACGCTCCGCTGCCGACGCGCTGTCCCCAATGCGGCTTCCTCGTGAAGCCGGTGGGTCAAGGCACCGAGCGCATCGAGGAAACGCTCGCCCAATTGTTTCCGACCGTGCCGCTCGTGCGCCTCGATCGCGACGTCGTGCGCAAGCGCGGCGACATGGAAGCGGCGATGCGCCGCATGCACTCCGGCGAGGCGCGCATCCTGGTCGGCACACAGATGGTGACCAAGGGACACGACTTCCCGAACGTCACGCTCGTGATCGTGCTCAATGCGGACCAAGGGCTCTTCAGCACTGATTTTCGCGCACCCGAGCGGCTCGCTCAGACGATCGTCCAGGTTGCGGGGCGCGCGGGCCGCGGCACGAAACCCGGTGAAGTGCTGATCCAGACCGAGTTTCCCGAGCACCCGCTGCTTCTGAACCTGCTGAACGAAGGCTATGACGGGTTCGCGCGCGTGGCGCTCGAGGAGCGCGCCCAGGCGGCGTGGCCGCCGTTCAGCCGGCTCGCCGCGCTCCGGGATTCCGCCCCGACATCGGACGCGGCACTGGAATTTCTGACAGACGCGCGGCGACTCAGGGTCCCGCCGCGGTCCATTCAGATGCGCGGGCCGGTGCCCGCCGCGATGGCCAAGCGTGCGGGGCGGTACCACGCGCAGCTGCTACTCGAGAGCGCCGATCGCACTGCACTCCATCGCTTCCTGTCGGTGTGGCTGCCCGAAGTCGAGCAGCTGAAGAGTGCGCGGCGCGTACGCTGGGCGCTCGATGTCGACCCCATCGAGCTGTTTTGATTTCGTGACGACGCTTGCCGCACCTCCTCGAGTCGTGCTCTGATCGACGCCCGTTCTCACCCAGGCACGACCACAGGAAGGTATCGATGGAAGCCCGAGACCTGTTGCGCGAGCGTTCCCGTCCGTTCGAATTGGCGCTGCGCATCCGGCACCCATCGATGGACCCCGCTGCAATCTCCCGCGAGCTGCGGCTCGAACCCGAGCATTGCTTCAAGGCAGGCGAGCCGCGCTCCTCGAGCAGCGGCATCGCAGCCGCTGCCGTGCACGCGGAAAGTTGCTGGGTGGGCACGCTCGACCCGGATGCATGGTCGGAGCACCTGGCGGCGTTCGCGATGCCGACCCAAGCGCGCTCGGTCGCAGCGAAGGAACGCTTGCGCGATGCGATGATGGATTCGATCGGGATGGCATTGACGGTCACCGCTACGCAATTTCTGCGCACGCACGCCGACTTCTTTCGCCGCTTGCAGAACGAAGGCGGCGATGCGGGGATCATTGTCGAGCTGCCGGCGAGCTCCGCGCTCAGCTTCACGCTCACGCCCCAGGTCGCACGCGTCATTGCCGAGCTCGGCATCGGCATCGACTTCGAGTTCACGACGGATTGATCGCCGCGCGCTGCTGGCGCGCGAGTCGCATGCGCGACCACGTGGCGAGACTTGGCGCGATCACGTGATCGTAGATCGCCACTGATAGGCGATGCAGCACGGGTAGGCTCGTCAGCTTCGCAAGCCAGCGATAGCGCGGCATGCGCGACCAGAGCTCGATCATCGCCGGCAGGCCGCTGACGATGCGTCCCTTCGAATCCTTCAGATAGACACGGCGTTCGAGATGGTCCGTGCGCAGCCCGCACGCCGCGAGGGCGTCCGGACGCTGCATCGAATCGATGAACCGCAACGACTTCTGCGAGTCGGCGCAGAGCCGCGCGTAGTGCGTCATCTCCGCGTTACACACCGGGCACTCGCCGTTGTAGTACATCTCGGTCAACTCGGCATCCGCTGCGCTCGCGCGTGCGCCGATGAGATGATCGAGCGCGGCGCGCAGATCGGGATGACGGAACACGAAACCCAGCGCGAGCGCGCGCCGCGGTACGACGCGCTGACCGTCCACGAGGAGCTGCGCCATCTCGCCCATCGCCAAGCGCACGAGGAACGCGGGCACGCGCAGCCACATCGGTCGCCGCAGGGTTCGCGCGATCGTGTGCTGGACCTGCCGATGCGTCGCGGGGCTCGGCGCCACGGCGTTCACCGCTCCGCGCACCGCCGGCCTGTCGAGTGTGAATTCGATGAGGCGAGTGAGATCGTCGATGTGAATCCACGAGACCCACTGCTTGCCGCTCCCGAGCACGGCGCCGAGCCCGAAGCGCACGGGCAGCGCGAGACTCGGTAAGGCGCCGCCGTCGCGGCCGAGCACGAGGCCGATCCGCAGTCGCACGACGCGTGTGCCGATCGCTTCTGCGGCCAGCGCGGTTTCCTCCCACTGCTGGCACAGAACGGACTGGAATATCGGCTGAGGCGGCGACTGCTCGTCCAGGCGCTGCTCGCCTCGGATGCCGTAGAAGCCAATGGCACTCGCGCTGACGAACACGCGAGGTGCGCGCTCGAGGCGCGCAGCCAGCTCGACAAGCGCGCGGGTCGTCTTCACGCGGCTGGCGATCAGAGCTTCCCGGCGACGGCGGGTCCAGGGCAATCCCAGAATGCGCTCGCCGGCGAGATTCACGATCGCATCGATGCGCGCCGTCGGCTCGATCGCGTCGAGCCGGGTCACGATGTGCACGTGCGGGCCGAAGCGATCGAGCGCGCGGTCGGCGTCGCGCGTGTACACGAGCACGGTATCGCCATGCGCGACCAGTCGCCGCACCAGGTGACCGCCGATGAAACCGGTGGCGCCACTGATGAGCACTGTGGGCGCGGCGGCGCTCTTCTCTCCGGCGACGATGGGATCGCGCACCCATTCAGGTGGCCGTCGATGCCGAAGCACGGCGAGCGCGTCGCGCACCGACCAGGCAAACACGCCGACCGAGAAGAGCGTGAACAGCCACGAGAAAGCGCCGTGATTGGCCGGCACGACGGCCGTGCTGCTGCTCCACCACTCGAACATGATCGGCGCGAGCACCGCGAGGATGAGGCCGAGATTGATCGCGAGCACCGTGTGCAGCACGCGCTCCAGGGCGGGCAAGCGGCGCGTGCGATCTTCCACGACAAAGTCCACCAGCGTGATCGGAATCTCCGCGAGGATCACGGCGGCGAGCAGCAAGGCCCACGCGCCGCGCCACTCGTACCACGCCAGCGCGAAGAAGATCAGCGCGTAGAGGAATTCACGCACGGCATGTAGCGCCGTCTCGCGCGCGGCGGCGCGCTTTGCGGGCAGTCGTTCCTTGATCTCGTGATGCCAGAGGTTGTCGAACGCGCCCATGACGGCCTGTGCAGTGATCAATGCGAACAGCAGGTTCATGTGGAAGCCCTCGCTGCGTGAAAGCGACCTGTCTGATAGAACAGCTCGCCGAAGACGGGATGCGAGACAGTCATCGTGAAGCGAAACCAGCCGTCTGCCTCGTCGTGATGCTCGACGTGCGTCTCGCCCGGCGCGAGCCAGCGAGGCAGCGGAATGCGCAAGCGGCGGCCGCTTTTCAGCGTGCCGAAATCGAAGTAGTAGCCGTGGCTCACGAAGTGCAGCGAACCGCGCTCCTCGTACACTCGCAGCGGCATGCAGAGCCGCGCGGGAAGGCGCTCGACGAGGCCGATGTCCGGCTCGATCACCTTGGTCGACGTCACGAAACAGGGAGTGCTGTTCGGCCAGCGATACTCGCGATTCCAGGCCACTCCATCCCGCGTCGGCCCGACGTGGACCACCGCCGGAACGTTGCGCCCGGTGCGCGGGACGACCGGCGTGCCGATCAGGCGGCAGAAGGTGGCGAACGCAAGTCCGATCCAGCTCGCGCGAACGATCTCAAACTCGCCGACGTAGTCGACGGCGACGACAGGCTCGCCAAAGCGCGCGCGTACGGCCGGCGGCAGGCGCCGCCACGCAGAATCTCCCAGCACGCCTCGCAATCCGTGATGCGCCGTCCGCCACGGCGCGCCGGCCGCAACAGGGGGACCGGCGGCCCTCTCCGCGCTGAACATCCGTCTCTCCCACAGCGTCGTGCACGCTCATTCACCGATGACCTTCGCGATCTTCTGGCCGAGCCGCATCATCTTGAGCAGCGTCTTGCGCGGCAGGCTCTTGATGGAGTCGTACCAGCGGGTCAGCGTCTCGAGGAACTCGAGCTGGCCCGCGATGCGCTCGCGCACTTCGGCCGGTGTCTCCGAATCGGTTTCGAGCTCGGTGACGCAGGTGCGCAGGAACGCGAGCGTCGGGTCGATCTCACGGCGCTTGCGGCCCTCGACGATCACGCGGATGACCTCCCACGGGTCGCGCTGGGCGACGAAGAAGTCGCGGCGATCGCCGAGGGTGTGCGTCACCTGTACGAGATCCCACGCGAGCAGCTCCTTGATGCCGACGCTCACGTTGGAGCGCGCGATGCCGAGCGTCTCGGCGATCTCGTCGGCGTGCAGCGGGTTCGGCGCGAGATAGAGCAAGGCGTGGATCTGCGCCACCGAGCGGTTGATGCCCCAGCGGCTGCCCATCTCGCCCCAGTGGACGATGTAGCGATGCATGACGGGAGTGAGGCGCATCGGTGTGTTCCGTTATTTCTGTCTTTTCTGAAATTTTAGAGAAAGATAAACGAGAGTCAAGCGAAAAGCGGGCAGTTGACTTAATGGGCGGCGCGGAGGGGCGGGGGTGCACCGCACGCAACCGCGCGCCATTGCTGGAAATTCGAGGTCGAGGAGGCCCTGAAAATCGTGACTGGAAAGGTGGCGGTCTCGAGGCACTGAACATCGCGGCCGGAGAGTCGCGACCCCGAGGCACTGAACATCGCGACCGGAGAGTCGCGGCCTCGAGGCACTGAACATCGCGACCGGAGAGGTCGCGGCCTCGAGCGCTGAGATTCAGGTCGAAAGGATCACTGAAATCCGGGCGGAACCGCGGGCAGTCTAAGATTCAGGTCGAGCGGGACACCGCAATCACAGCCGGCGAAGTCACGCCCGCCAGCACCCCTGCTGGTGATCGTCGACAATCCCCACGGCCTGCATGAAGGCATAGCAGATCGTCGTGCCCACGAACTTGAACCCGCGCTTCTTCAGATCCTTGCTCATCGCATCGCTCTCGGGCGACGAGGCGACGAAGTCGCTCAGGTAGCGCGGCCGGCGGCGCTTGCCGGTGGGCGCGAATTGCCAAATGTACCGATCGAACGTGCCGAACTCCTCGCGCGTTGCGAGATAGGCACGCGCGTTCAGCACGAATGCTTCGATCTTCTGCCGATTGCGCACGATGCCCGGATCGGCGAGCAGCTTCTGCATCTTGGCCGGCGTGTACCGCGCCATCTTCTGCGCATCGAAATTATCGAATGCGCGGCGGTAGCTCTCGCGCTTGCGCAGGATGGTGATCCAGCTCAAGCCGGCCTGCGCGCCTTCGAGACACAACATCTCGAAGAGGTGCGCGTCGTCGTGCGACGACACGCCCCATTCCGTGTCGTGATACTTCACGTAGAGCGGATCGGTGCCGCACCACGCACACCGCAGTCGCCCGTCCTCGTGACGAACGACGGCACGCCGCACAACTTTGGCTTCGGTCATGGCGACGCTGTCTGCCATCCGTGACAGATGCTGTCAACGGGTTTCATGTCCGCGGTGTCAGGTCCACAATGCCGCCGGCCATCACGGCCCCTCTTCGTCACGTTTCGTATAGATCGCCCATCTCATGCCCGACATCGACCCGCGCCTCGCTCAACAGATCGCACGCACCATCGCCAACGAGATCGGCGCGCAGCCCGCACAGGCTGCAGCCGCAATCGCTCTGCTCGACGAAGGCGCGACCGTGCCGTTCATCGCGCGCTATCGCAAAGAAGCGACCGGCGGTCTGGACGATGCGCAGCTGCGCACGCTCGAAACGCGCCTCACCTATCTGCGTGAGCTCGAAGAGCGCCGCGCGGCGGTCATCGCGAGCATTCAGGAGCAAGGCAAGCTCACGGAGGAGCTGCGCAAGGACATCGAGGCGGCGGACAGCAAAGCGCGCCTCGAAGATCTCTACCTGCCGTACAAGCCGAAGCGTCGCACGCGCGCGCAGATCGCGCGCGAGGCGGGCCTCGAACCCCTGGCGGATACGCTGCTCGCCGATCCGACGCAGATGCCGGAGGTCGTCGCGGCGCAGTTCGTCAACGCGGAGAAAGGCGTTGCGGATGCGAAAGCCGCGCTCGACGGCGCGCGCGCGATCCTGATGGAGCGCTGGGGCGAGAACGCGGCGCTCATCGGCGAGCTGCGCAACTGGCTCGACGAAGTCGGCCTCATCCACGCGAAGGTGGCCGAAGGCAAAGAGAACGAAGGCGCGAAATATCGCGACTACTTCGATCATTCCGAGCTGCTCGCGAAGATCCCCTCGCACCGCCTGCTCGCATTGTTCCGCGGGCAGAAGGAACAGTTCCTGACGCTGGACTTCGAGCCGGGCCCGGACGTCGAAGCCGGACACGCGCAGGCCGAGGCGCGCGTCGCGCGGCACGCAGGCGTGGCCGACCGCGGGCGGCCAGCGGACAAGTGGCTGCTCGACGCGTGCCGCCTCACCTGGCGCGCGAAGCTGCACGTGCATCTGCAGCTCGACCTGTTCGGCAAGGCGCGCGAGCGGGCGGAGGAGCATGCGATCAAGGTGTTCGGCGAGAACCTGAAGGATCTGCTGCTCGCCGCTCCCGCCGGACCGCGTGTCGTGCTGGGGCTCGACCCGGGCCTGCGCACGGGCGTGAAGGTCGCGGTGGTGGATCGTACGGGCAAGCTCGTCGCGGCCGATACCATCTATCCGCACGAGCCGAAGAAACAGTGGGACGCGGCGCTCGCGACACTCGGCGTGCTGTGCGTGAAGCACTCCGTCGAGCTCATCGCCATCGGCAACGGCACCGCCTCGCGCGAGACCGACAAGCTCGCCGGTGAGCTGCTGAAGAAGCTGCCGCAGCTGAAGATGCAGAAGATCGTCGTGAGCGAAGCCGGCGCCTCGGTGTACTCCGCATCCGAGCTGGCGGCCAAGGAGTTTCCGGACCTGGATGTCAGCTTGCGCGGTGCCGTCTCCATTGCCCGGCGCCTGCAGGACCCGCTCGCCGAGCTCGTGAAGATCGAGCCGAAGGCGATCGGCGTCGGGCAGTACCAGCACGATGTGAATCCCGTGCGGCTCGCGAAAGCGCTCGATGCCCAGGTCGAGGACTGCGTGAACGCCGTCGGCGTGCACGTGAACACCGCCTCGGCGGCACTGCTCGCGCGCGTGTCGGGGCTCTCGAGCACGGTCGCCGAGAACATCATCCGGTACCGTGACGAGAAGGGCGCGTTCCGCAGCCGCAAGGAGCTGCTCGAAGTACCGCGCCTCGGGCCGAAAGTGTTCGAGCAATGCGCGGGATTTCTGCGCATCGACGATGGCGATGAGCCGCTCGATGGCTCCGCCGTGCACCCCGAGGCGTACCCCGTCGTTCAGCGCATCGTGAAGAGTTGCGGGCGCGAGGTGAAGCAGCTGATCGGTGACGGCCCCTTTTTGCGGACGCTGAAGCCGGAGGCGTTCACCGACGAGAAGTTCGGCGTGCCCACGGTGCGCGACATTCTCAAGGAGCTGGAAAAGCCGGGTCGCGATCCGCGTCCGGAGTTCCGCGCCGCGCAGTTCGCCGAAGGCGTCGAGGACATGAAGGATCTGAAGCCCGGCATGATCCTCGAAGGCGTGGTGACGAACGTTGCGGCGTTCGGCGCGTTCGTCGATATCGGCGTGCATCAGGATGGGCTCGTGCACATCTCGGCGCTCGCAGACACCTTCGTGAAGGATCCGCGCGATGTCGTGAAGGCCGGCGACATCGTGAAGGTGCGGGTGCTCGAGGTGGATTTGCAGCGCAAGCGCATCGCGCTCACGCGGCGTCTGGAGGACCGGCCGACTGCGTCGCGCACGCAGTCCGGCGACGGCGCGCGCGGCGGTTATCGCGACGGGCGAACGGGCGGCGCGCGCGACGGCGGCAGTCGCGACAATCGGCCTGGTGCGGCTCGGCCCGGTGACAGCACCGGTCGCAGCGGCAGCCGCGATGGCAGCAACGCGGGCCGCGGCGCTCGCGACTTCTCGGGTGGCAACGCAGGCCGCGGCGGCCGCGATCTTTCCGGAGGCGGCTCGCGGTCGCGCCAGCCGGAACCGCTCGGCAACAACGCCATGGCCGAGGCCTTCGCGCGCGCGCGGCGCGGCAACTGAGCCATGGACGCGCCACCGATCATTTACGGGACGGCGTGGAAGAAAGACCAGACCGAGGCGCTCGTCGCCCGCGCAATTCGCGCGGGCTTCCGCGGCATCGATACCGCGTGCCAGCCGAAGCACTATCACGAGGCCGGAGTCGGCGCGGCGCTCGCGGCCTTCGAGCGCGAATCGCTGTATCTGCAGACGAAGTTCACGCCGCTTTCGGGGCACGACCCGGCGCGCGTGCCGTATGACGCGAATGCGAGCGTGCCCGAGCAGGTCGCGCAGTCGTTCGCCGTGTCGCTGCGCAATCTGCGCACCACGTATCTCGATGCGCTGATCCTGCATTCGCCGTATCCGCAAGAAGATCTGACGATGGCGGCGTGGCAGGCGATGGAGGCACTGGTCGATGCCGGTAAAGTCCAGCGCATCGGGATCAGCAACTGCTACGACCTGAAAGCGCTCGAGCGCCTGCATCGCGCGAGCCGCATCAAGCCGGCGATCGTGCAGAACCGTTTCTACGCCGAGACCCACTACGACGTGGACATCCGGGCGTTCTGTCTCGCGCACGGCATCTCGTATCAGAGCTTCTGGACCCTGACGGCCAATCCGCACCTGCTCGCGGACGAGACGGTGCGCCTCCTCTCGCTGAAGTATGGGCGCACGCCCGCGCAAGTTCTGTTCCGCTATCTCACTCAGGTCGGCGTCACACCCTTGACCGGCACGAAGTCCGAAGCGCACATGCGCGAAGACTTGGCCATTTTCGAGTTCACGCTCACGGAGACCGAGCTGCGCGCGATCACAACATTGCTATGATCGCCGCATGCACGAACCCCCCTGGCTGACGATCGCGCGCGAGCTGCAGGGCATTGCGCAGACCGGACTCACGTTCACGCAGGATCGCTTCGATCGCTTGCGCTACGAGCGGCTGCGCGAGCTCGCCGCGGAGCTGATCGCGCACGGCTCGAGCAGCGACACGCAAAAAGTGCTCGACCTGCTGCGCGGCGAAAGCGGCTACGCCACCCCCAAGGTGGATGTGCGGGGCGCGGCGTTCGTCGACGGTCGCGTCCTCATGGTGCGCGAGATGAGCGATGGCCTCTGGACGCTGCCGGGCGGCTGGGCGGACGTGAATCAATCCGCGGCCGAGTGCGTCGTGCGCGAGATCTGGGAAGAGTCCGGATTCACTGCGCGCGCGGTCAAGCTCGCCGCCGTGCACGACTATCGGCGCGGGGGCCATCCGCCGCGCGCGCTTCACTACATCTACAAGTTCTATTTCATCTGCGAGATCACCGGCGGGGTGGCGACGCCGAGCAACGAGACGAGCGAGGTCGCGTTCTTCGCGCGCGACGCGTTGCCGCCGATGTCACTAGGGCGCACGCTGCCAAAGCAGGTGGAGCGCATGTTCGAGCACTGGGAACATCCGGAGCTGCCGACGGACTTCGACTGAGCAGGTCGTCTCATGAAAACGTTCACGATCTATCACAACCCGAAATGCTCGAAGAGCCGGGCGACACTCGCGCTGCTGCAGGAGCACGGCATCGAGCCCCGGATCGTCGAATACCTGAAAACGCCGCCCACCGTAGCCGAGCTGAAGGCGATCGTCGCAAAGCTCGGCATCAAGCCCGAGCAGCTCATGCGCAAGGGCGAGGACGAGTACAAGGCGCACTACGCCGGCAAGACGCTCACCGACGCGCAGTGGCTCGAGGCGCTGGCGAAGCACCCCATCCTGATCGAGCGGCCGATCGTCGTGAGCGGCGAGCGCGCGGTGATCGGGCGGCCGCCGGAGAACGTGAACGCGCTGCTGAAGTAGCGCCCGCGTCGCGTCCTCCTCGGTGTCGATGCATGGCGAGGCGCGCGCCGAATAGCAAAGCGGCGCGCGTTCCGCCATCCCTTTGCGGGCCTGAGCGGAACGCGTAGTCTTCGCCGGCCATGCCCACCTCCGCCATGCCTATTCTCGATGAGCTCGAAGCCCGCGGTCTGCTCGCGGACGTCACCGATCGCGCCGGTCTCGGCGAGCTGCTCGCCAAGGGACCCGTCACGTTTTATGTCGGCTACGACCCCACGTCGTCGAGCCTGCACGTCGGCAATCTCGTGCCGGTGATGCTTCAGGTGCGACTGCAGCGCGCCGGGCACAAGCCCATCGTGCTCGTCGGCGGCGCCACCGGGATGATCGGCGACCCCTCCGGCAAGAGCACCGAGCGCAATCTCATGTCGGACGAGGAGCTGGCTCACAATCTCGCGGGCATCCGCGCGCAGCTCGAGCGCTTCCTCGACTTCTCGCCCGGCCCGACCGGCGCGATCCTCGTGAACAACGCGGACTGGACACGGCCGCTCGGCTTTCTCGAATTCCTGCGCGACGTCGGCAAGTACCTCACCGTCAACTACATGGTGGCGAAGGAGTCGGTGCGTGCCCGCCTCGAAAGCGAGACGGGCATCAGCTACACCGAGTTCTCGTACATGCTGCTGCAGGCGTTCGATTTCGTGCATCTGTCGAAGACGTACGGCTGCCGCTTGCAGGCGGGCGGATCCGACCAGTACGGCAACATCACGGCCGGATGCGAGCTGTCGCGCAAGATGGGTGGGCCGCAGCTCTACGGTCTCACCGCGCCGCTGCTGCTCGACTCCACCGGGCAGAAGATGGGCAAGACCTCGACGGGCGAGCGCGTGTGGCTCGATCCGAGCCGCACTTCGCCGTACGCCTTCTATCAGTACTGGCTGAATGTCACGGACGCGGACGTGCCGCGCCTCTTGCGGCTCTTCTCTTTGCGATCGCTCGAGGAGATCGAGGAAATCCTGCGCACGCACGATGCCGATCGCAGTCAGCGCGTCGCCCAACGCGAGCTGGCCCGCGCGCTGACGAGCTGGGTGCATGGGGAGGCCGAGCTTGCGCGCGTCGAGGAAGCAAGCCGCGTGATGTTCGGCGGCAGTCTCGAAGGCGTTCAGGCAGCGACGCTGGAGCTGCTCGCGTCGGTGGTGCCCGTCGTCGAAGTCTCGCGTGGCGAGCTGGCGGCGGGGATCGGCATCGTCGACTTGCTGAGCCGCACGGTCGCGGAGTCGAAGAGCGCCGCGCGCCGTCTCGTGCAGCAGGGCGGCGCGTACGTGAACAATGTCCGGATCGGCGACCTCGAGCACAAGGTGACGACCGCGCACCTCGCCACGCCGACGATGCTCGTCGTTCGCGGCGGACGCAAAGATTACCGACTGGTCCGCGTCAAGGACTGACGCCGGCCCGACGCGAATCGCCCCCGATCGGCTGGGGGATCCCGTCGATAAGAGAAGGCCGGCGCACTCGCGTGCACCGGCCCTCGAGCTCAGCGCGAAACGCTGCGTTCAGCGCAAAGCAGGCGGCGGCGGGGCGTCGGGCTGCGAGCCGTCCGCCGGCGGCGGGCCCCAGCGACGCGGTCCCTGGCGGAAGCGGTGCGCCATCGCGCCACGGCCAGCCTTGATCTCGTCGAGACTCAGCTGACCGTCCTTGTTGGTGTCGAGACGGTCGAACCCGCGGGCGAGAAAGGGCATTCCCGCCTGCACCTCGTCCTTCGAGAGCAGGCTGTCGCCATTGGTGTCCGCTTGTTTGAAGCGCGCCTCGAACTTCGCTTCCATTTCGGCACGCCGCGCGGCATGCACCTGATCGATCTCGTCCCGGGTGATCTGGCCGTCCTTGTTGGTGTCGTAGGTCGCGAACTCCTTCTCGATGCGCGCATTGGCCGCCGCCGTGGCTTCGTCCTTGGTGATGGCGCCATCGTTGTTCGCGTCGAGTTTCTTGAACCAGCCGCGCTCGCCCCTCGCGGGTGCCGCGGTGTTCGTCGTCGCGTTGGTCGCCGCAAGCAGCGCGACGGGAGCGAGCGTGAGCATCGCCGTCAGCAGTAGGGTGTTCCTCTTCATGTCATCAGTCTCCGGATAGGGATCTCTGTCGAGCTGGCCTGAACGCGAACCATACCGGCGTGTTGACTCGTGAGCTGTTACGAAAAGTACTGTTTCGCAAGGGCTTTTTGTTACTTTTGGTGCGGCGCCGGCGCGACGCGCGCGCCCGGCCGGGCGGGTGCAGGCGGCACACGCGGCCTGTAGACTTGCGCGCCTTTCCGTCCGAGGTCCCAAGCCCTTGAAGCAGCAGCTCGAACAGCTCGTCTCCACCGCCCTCAGCCAGCTCGTGGGTTCGCTCCTGACCGAAGCGCCCGACCCGTTGACGGTCACGGTGGAGCGTACGCGCGACGCGCAGCATGGGGACTTTGCGACCAACGTGGCCATGCGACTTGCCAAGGCCGCGCGCCGCAATCCACGCGAGCTCGCGGCCGCCATCGTCGCCGCGCTGCCGGCCAACGACATCATCGCGAAGACGGAAGTCGCCGGCGCGGGGTTCATCAACTTCTTCCTCGTCAAGGACGTGCTCGCGCGGGAGGTCTCCCGCATTCACGAGCTCGGCGACAGCTACGGGCGCAGCACGCTCGGCCGGGGCCAGCGGATCATCGTGGAATTCGTGTCGGCGAACCCGACGGGTCCGCTGCACGTCGCGCACGGACGGCACGCGGCGTACGGCGCCTCGCTGTCGAACGTGCTCGCGGCCGCCGGCTTCAACGTGCATCGCGAGTACTACATCAACGACGCCGGCCGCCAAATGGACATCCTCGCCTCGAGCGTGTGGCTGCGATATCTCGAGACGTTCGGCGAGCAGATCACGATTCCGGCGAACGGTTATCCGGGCGAGTACCTGAAGCCCGTGGCCGCGAAGGTGCGCGAGGTTGTCGGCGAGCGGCTGCGCAGGCCGGCGGCGGACGTCTACACCGGTCTGCCGCCCGATGAGCCCTCCGGTGGCGACAAAGAGGTGTACGTCGATGCGGTGATCGAGCGGGCCCGTACGCTCATCGGCAAGGACGAATTCGCGGGCGTGCTGAACCTCGCGCTGGAATATCTGCTGAGCGACATCCGCAACGATCTCGAGGAGTTCGGCGTCGTCTTCGACCGCTGGTACTCCGAGCGCTCGCTCGACACGAGCGGCGCGATCGACCGCGCGCTCGCCAAGCTGGAGTCGCTGGGCCACCTCTACAAGCAGGACGGCGCCATCTGGTTCCGGGCCACGGCGTTCGGCGACGAGAAGGACCGTGTCGTCGTGCGCGAGAACGGGCAGAAGACCTACTTCGCGTCCGACATCGCGTATCACCTCGACAAGCGCGAGCGCGGCTTCGAGAAGCTCATCGACGTGCTCGGTTCCGGCCATCACGGCTACATCGCGCGCGTGCGCGCGGGCCTTGCCGCGCTCGGCGAGCCGCCGGATTCGCTCGAAGTGCCGATGATCCAGATCGTGACGCTCTATCGCGGCAACGAGCCGGTGAAGATGAGCAAGCGGGCGGGCACCTTCGTGACCCTGCGCCAACTGCGCGGCGAGGTCGGCAACGACGCGTGCCGCTTCTTCTACCTGATGCGCAGCCACGAGCAGAACCTCGACTTCGACCTCGAGCTCGCCACCTCACGCACCAACGAGAATCCGGTGTACTACGTGCAGTACGCCCATGCGCGCGTGAAGAGCCTGATGAAGGAGCTGGCGGCGCGCGGTTATGCGTTCGATCTGCAGGCGGGGCTCGCCAACCTCTCGCGGCTCGATAGCGAGCACGCGCAGGCGCTGATCACGGTGCTGCTGCGCTATCCGGAAGCGGTCGAGCAGGCGGCGATCAATCGCGCACCCCATTCGATCGTTTACTATCTGCGGGAATTGGCGAACGCATTCCACACCTACTACAACGCTGAGAAGGTCATCGTCGATGATGCGGACCTGCGCAACGCGCGCGCCGCGCTCGGCCTCGCGGTGGCGCAGGTGATCCGCAACGGGCTCGCGCTGCTCGGCGTCTCGGCGCCGGAGAGCATGTAATGGCGGTGAACCGGCTGACGACTCGCGATTTCAAACGGCCGGCGCGACGCGCGTGGGATTTCAGCCGGTTGCGGGAATTCGGTGCCGGCACGCTGGTCGGGCTCGTGCTCGCGAGCGCGGTGTTCATCTATAAGAGTGACGCGAAGAAGGCGCCGTTGCCCGAGGTGCCTCGGCCGGAGCCGCAGCGCGCGGCGCAATCGGACGTCGCGGATGCCGTCGCGGAAGGCGCCGATCGCTACGATTTCTACGAGATGCTGCCGAACTTCGAGGTGGTGGTGCCGGAGAAGGATCGCGACGTGAAGCGCGACCTGCCGGCGGCGAAGATCGAGCGGCCCGGAGTCTATGTGCTGCAGGCGGGCTCGTATCGAAATCAGGCCGACGCCGAGCGCGTGCGCGCACAGCTCGCGCTTCAGGGCATCAGCGCGAAAGTGCAGCGGGTGGCCGTGGACAACGACGTGTGGCATCGCGTGCGCATCGGGCCGATCAACGATCTCGGCGAGCTGAACCGCGTGCGCAAGCAGCTTCAGGCGGCAGACGTGGACGCACTGGTGATCCGCGTCGGGGACTGACGTGATTCGCGCGCGAACGGCGGTGCTGGTTTGCGTAGCGTTCGTGGCGTCGTGCTCGGCGCCTCGTAAAGAAGAACCGAAGCCGGCGCCGGTCGTGCCGCCGCCCCCGAAGGGGATCACGTTCGCCGCAGTGGGCGATGTGATGCTGGGGACGGATTACCCGAGCAACATCCTGCCCGATGACGACGGCGTCGGATTCCTGGCGAACGTCGCGCCGGTGTTGTCGGCCGCGGATGTGGCGTTCGGGAATCTCGAAGGCGTGTTGATGGACGGCGGGGAGGCGGTGAAGCGATGCAAGCCGCCGAGACGGAGCAAAGTTGCGCCGTCCAGCGCCCCGAGCAGCTCGAGCGCCGGCCCGCCACGTGAGGCGGCCCCCGCGACGGACGAATCGGCGCAAGCGCAAGGCGTGGGCGCCGACCGAAATGCCGCGGCGACGGAGCGGGGTGGGCAGCGATTGCCTGCGGAGGATGCCGCGGGCGATCAACACCGGACTGACGAACAGACTTCGGCCGCCGAGCCCGGACCTGCCGATGCATCGGCGCCGGGTGCGACAGCGCCGCAACCGGACTCGCCGCAGCAGGCAGGCCCACCGCAGCAGGCAGGCTCACCTCAGCAGGCAGGCTCATCGCAGCAAGCAGCCTCACCGCAGCAGGCAGGCTCGTCGACGCAAGCCGCGTCGGCCTCACAGCCGGCCGAACCGCCCCAGTCGCCTCCCTCGCCGCTTGTCGCCTCAGCTCCGCAAGGCGGTGCGCCGCCGGGAGCGTCCTCGCAATCGAATTCGGTACAGCCGCCTCCCACGGCGGGCAGCTGCTACGTCTTTCGCTCGCCTACACGCTACGCCACCTATCTGCGCGACGCCGGCTTCGACGTCATGAGCCTCGCGAACAATCACGCACAGGATTTCGGCGACGCGGGGCGCGACTCGACCATGCGCGCGCTCGATGACGTGGGCATCCGCCATTCCGGCCGTGACGGCGACATCGCCGAATGGATCAGCAACGGCCGCCGCTTCGCGCTCGTCGCGTTCGCGCCGAACATCGGCTCGCATCAGCTCAACGACCTCGAGCGCGCGCGCGAGATCGTTGCGCGCCTCGCGACGGATCACGACATCGTCGTCGTCTCCTTCCACGGCGGCAGCGAGGGCGAAGGCGCAGCGACGCTGCCGTTCGCGCACGAGATCTATCAGGGCGAGGACCGCGGCGACGTGGTCGAGTTCGCGCACGCCGTCGTCGATGCCGGCGCCGACCTCGTGCTCGGCAGCGGCCCGCACGTGCTACGTGCGATGGAGCTGTACCGCGATCGGCTCATCGCCTACAGCCTCGGCAACTTCGCGACGTACTACGGCATCAGTGTGAGCGGCATCCGCGGCATCGCCGGCATCCTGACGACGCGGCTCGACGACGACGGCCGCTTCCTCGATGCGCGCCTCGATTCGACCATACAACTTCGCCCTGCCGGCCCGACGCTGGACCCCGAGCGGCGCGCCGTGGCGCTGCTACGAGAGCTGACCGCGGCCGCCTTTCCTGCTGGCCAGCTCACGATCGAAGACGACGGCCGCGTGATCGCTGTGCACTGACACGAATCGTTCGCGCGCGCCTCTGCGACCTGCAATGCGCGCCAGACGCAGCCTGCGACCGCTGTGATCGCGCGCTGCATGCTCCCGCCCAGCGGCGCTCGCCGAACCAATCACCGCACGCGGTTAGCGCGCCCGCGCAACAGACGTGGATTCAGCGCTCGACGAAGGAGAAGCACCGCTCAGAGCGCGGCGGCCTGCAGTGCGATCCCGCGTTGCCGCGCGAGCAGCGCCTCGATCTGCTGCACCGGGACCGGCCGTGAGTGCAGATAGCCTTGCGACTGGTGGCAGTTCAGCGTCTTCAGCAGCTCGAGCTGCTCGGGCGTCTCGACGCCCTCGGCGATGGAGGTGAGATTGAATGCCGACGCGAGCCCGATGATGCTCGAGACCAGCGTGACGCTCGCCCGATCGTTCGGCAGCCCGCTGATGAACGCGCGATCGATCTTGAGCAAGTCGACCGGCAGCTTCGAGAGCAGCCCGAGCGAGGAATAGCCCGTCCCGAAATCGTCGATGGCGATGCGCAGGCCGGCGGAGCGCAGCTCGCGCAGCTTGCGGCTCGTGCCCTCGAGGTCCTGCAGCAGTCCTGTCTCGGTGATCTCGATGTCGACGCCGTAGCCGTCGGCGGGCCAGCCCGTCGCCGCTTTCAGCACCGTCTCGACAAAAGTACGGCGACGAACCTGCAGCGCGGAGACGTTCACCGCGACCCGCACCGGCCCGAGACCGAGCCGCTGCCAGCGCCGGCAATCCTCGACAGCCTTGCGCAGCACCCAGTCGCCGACGGACACGATCATCCCGGACGATTCGAGCACCGGCAGGAACCGCGCGGGCGGCACGAGCCCCTCCTGCGGGTCGTTCCACCGCAGCAGCGCCTCGACCCCGTCGATGAGACCGGTCGCGACGTTCACCTGCGGCTGGTAGTAGAGAACGAACTGTTCTTCGTCGAGCGCGGCTCGCAGCCGATGCTCGAGAGACAACCGCTCGGCGAGCTCGCTGTGCATCTGCATCTGATAGTGCAGGTACTGCTCGCCGGAGGTCTTCGCCTGTTTGAGCGCGGCTTCGGCGCGCTGCACGAGCGTGTTGCCGTCTTCGCCCGTGCCGGCGTGGCGTGCGATGCCCGACTTGAACGACACGCGCAGCGTGTGGCCTTCGATCTCGAAGGCATCGCGGAAGACCGTGGTCTCGAGCAGCGCCGTGGCGTTCTCCTCGGAGGACTCCGGCAACAACAGGGCCAGGGCGAACGTTCCGCCGCCGAGATAGCCGACGCGCTCGTCATCGTCGAGGTGATGCTTCACCCGCTCGGAGACCTTCTGCAGCAGCAGGTCGCCGACATGCCGACCGAAACTGTCGTTCACATGGCTCAGCCGGTCGACGTCGAAGGCCACGACCACCGGGCGCACCGTCGGGCTCACACCGTGGTGGATCAGCTCGTCGAGCCGCTCGCAGAACATGGCGCGCTTCGCGAGACCGGTCAGCGGGTCGAAATACGCCAGCTGCTGGAACGCGTCCTCCTTCTGGCGGAACTGCAACGCGAAGGAGATGTTCGCGCTGATCTCCTGGAGCAGCCGCAGCTCCTCCTCGTGGATCTGCTCGCTCTCGCGCGAGCAGAGCGTGAGCACGCCGACGCGCGCGCCGTCCACGATGAACGGCAGCGCCACCATCGAGCGATATCCTTGCTTGAGCAACTCTGCCCGGTTCGCCACCGGCGGCTCGGACTGCGTGAGATCGTTGGCCACCGTGATCTCGCCGGTGCGCAGTGCCCGGGCGAGCAGGCTCGTGTCTTCCTCGGCGCCGTTGCCGATGGGGAACTCGACGGGCGTCAGCCGATTCATGTCGCCGCCCGCCCAGTACCAGGGCACGGCGTGCCGCCCGTCCGGCGTGACCATCGATACGACCGTGTGATCGTAGCCGCCGACTTGCATCGCGAGCCGGCAAGTCTCGCGCAGGAGGGCGTCGCGGTCGCGGATGCGCACCACCGCGGCGTTGATCCCGCTCTGCATCTGCAGGAAGCGAGTGAGGCGCGCGATGCGCTCCTGCTGCTGCATGCGTTCGGTGATGTCGCGATGGGTGCCGCGGAAGCCCGTGATCGTGCCGTCGCGCCCGATCAGGGCGAGCAGGTTTCCCTCGAGCCAGCGGTACTCGCCGTTCTTGTGCCGCCAGCGCGCGACCACGCCCGTGGCTGTGCGCCGGTGCGTATCCAGCCGCGCGAGCGTGTCGGAGAACGCGGGGCTGTCTTCCTCGTGGATATAGTCGCTGAAGTGGGTGCTGCTCAGGTCGTCGGGGGCCAGCCCCAGGATGCCGCGCACCGATTCGCTGCAGAACACGTAGCGGCCGCCGGGGCCGAGCTCCCAGATCCAGTCCTGGGACGTGTCGATGATATCCCGCAGGCGCTGCTCGCTCTCGCGGATACGGAGCTCCGCGAAGCGCCGCCGGCGGCGCTCGGCGACTTCGCGCAAGGCGCGCCGCACCGCCGGTGCGAGCCGCGCAGGGTTGGTCTTGAGCACGTAGTCCACCGCCCCACGGCGCAGCGCCTCGATGGCGCGCTCCTCGCCGATGGTCCCTGAGAGGAAGATGAAGGGCACGTCGGGCGCGGACTGCAAGGCGATGTCGAGAGCCGTGAGCCCATCGAACGCGGGCAGCGTGAAATCGGAGAGGATGAGGTGCGGACGGAATTCGCTCAGCGCTTTGCGGAACGACGGCTCGCTGTCCACGCGGTGATGGACGCACCCGATGCCACTGCGCTCGAGCTGGCGAACGGCCAGCTCGGCCTCAGCGGCGATGTCCTCGACGATCAGTACACGCAGGTCCAGTGGCACCCGGGACTCCGTGGTCACTCACGTCAACAGGCTTCCTGCCCCCGGCTCGTGCCATTGGCCCGCTGGCCTCCGTGGCGGATCTCTTTCGTCGGACGATGCTCGGTTTCTTGTTCCTTGCATAATGCCGGGGCGCGCGAAACCGCCGCGCAGCGCCCGTGTCCTCTCGCTCGACGCATATTCGATCCCTTACTGCGCGGAGAGGCGGAAATATTTCACACGCCCCCGACTAAAATCGGCGGAATCGTGACTGACATCGCGCTCCGTCCCGGGCTCGTGGCGACCCTTATGTCCGGGTCCGGACATCAGTCCTCGCTGACGTTGCGGAAGTCGACCCCGAGCGAGCGCAGCTTTCTGTAGAGATGGGTGCGCTCCATGCCGACGCGCTTCGCGAGCTGACCCACCTTGCCATTGCACAAAAGCAGCTGCTGTTGCAGGTACGCGCGCTCGAATTGCTCGCGCGCCTCGCGCAGCGGCAGCGCCAAAAGGTCCTGTTTGACGAGCGGTTCACCCTGCGGTGCCTGGACGGCCAGCTCGCGCTCGATCTCCTCGAGCCGGATCTCCTCGGGGCCACCCTGAATGAGCAGGCGATGCACGAGGGTCTTCAGCTCCCGCACGTTGTCGGGCCAGGGATAGTTGCGGAGCCGGTTCTGGGCCGCGACGCTGAAGCGGCGGAACGGCAACCCTTCGGTATCCACGGCACGGTCGACGTAGTGGCGCAGCAGCTCCGGCACGTCTTCCGCGTACTCCCGCAGCGGCGGCACCCGGACCACCAGCGTGTTGAGATGGGCCAGCAGGTCGCGCCTGAAGGCCTCCTGGGCGACGCGCGTTTCGATGCCGGGCGCCGCGGAGGACACGACCCGTGCCGAGAAGGAGACCGGCTCGCTGCCGCCAACGCGGGTGAACCGCCCCGATTCCAGTACACCGACCAGCGCCCGCTGCACCCCGGGCGGCAGGTCCTCGATCTGGTTGATGAAGAGCGTGCCGCCGCCCGCCTCCTCCAGCAGTCCGACCTGGCGTGAGCCGTCGCGCTCCGAGCCGAAAAGCTGCGCGTCCGCATCGACATCGCGCAGCGCGCTCGCGACCACGGCAACGAACGGCTGGCTCGCGCGCGGGCTCTGCTCGTGCAGGTAGCGCGCGAACGCCTCGCGGCCGCTGCCCGGCTCTCCGACTAGCAGGACCGACGAGGGATTCGCCGCGATCTGCTGCAGCTCGGCCCGCAGCTGCTGCATGAGCTTGCTCTTGCCGACCGGCACCATGAGCGGCGGCACCATCAGCTTGCCGGATTGGCGCCGACGCCGGCCCGCATCGAGCGCGCGCTCGACGGTGCGCAGCAGCTTGGCGAGGGACAGCGGCTTTTCCACGAAATCGAACGCGCCGAGCCGCGTCGCTTCGACGGCCGTCTCGACCGTGCCGTGACCGGACATCATGACGACCGGACAGCCGTTCGTCGTGCTCGCGGACCACTCGCGCAGCAGCGTGATGCCGTCGACGTCCGGCATCCAGATGTCCAGCAGAACGAGGTCGGGCGTCTGGCGGGCGCGCGAGGCCCGCGCCTGCACGGCATTCGCCGCGACGTCCACCTCGTACCCTTCCTCAGAGAGAATCTCTTTCAGCAGGGTGCGGATGTCCGCCTCGTCATCGACTACAAGGATGTGTGCATTACTCATGCTCGCTCCCTCCGCAACTCGCCGCGTCTCTCACGTGAAGTCGAAGCCGTCCGTGTGCTGTCTTTGATGGGCAGGACGACGCGCACGCGCGCTCCCCCCTCGGGCCGATTGTCGGCGTCGATCCGGCCGCCGTGCTCCTCGACGATCTTCTTGACGATGGCGAGCCCGAGGCCGGTGCCCTTCGGTTTGCTCGTCACGTACGGGTCGAACACGCGGTTCAGCAGCTCGCGCTGGAACCCGGGACCGTTGTCGCTCACCGTGATGACCGCGTGCGCGGCGTCGGCATCCGGCTCGAGCCGCGTCACGATTTCGAGCCGCGGCGAGGCCACTCCTTCGAGCGCCTCGAGCGCGTTCGTCATCAGGTTGTTCAGAATCTGGCGCACCCGGCCGCGATCGGCTTCGAGCAGCGCGATCCGCTCGTCGAGATCGAGCTTCACCTCGGCGCGGGTCTGGTGCGAGCGGTAGAGGTCCGCCACTTCGCTCACGAGCTGGTTCAGGTTGAACTTGGTGACGTTCATGTCGGGCGCGCGCGCGTACTCGCTGAACGCGTTCACCATCTGCTGCATCGACTCGACCTGCTGCACGATGGTGCGCGTCGAGCGCTCGAGCAGCTCCGCGTCCTGCGGGCTCATGGTCGCGAGGAACTTGCGCCGCATGCGCTCGGCGGAGAGCTGAATCGGCGTGAGCGGATTCTTGATCTCGTGCGCGAGGCGCCGGGCCACCTCACCCCAGGCTGCATCCTTCTGCGCTTGCAGGAGCGCGGTGATGTCGTCGAAGACGATGATGTAACCGATCTCGCTCCCCTCGGAGCCGACGGGCAGCGGCGTGCACGCGCACATGAGCGTGCGTCGGCTCGCGGCCCCGTCGAGATCGAGCTGCTCGCGCCATTCCTCGCGGCCCGCCGCGAAACGCACGGCGAGCGCCGCGACGAACTGCCCGAGGCGCTCGTTGTCCGCGGCAAGCTCAGGCAGGGTGCGGCCGGTGGCGGCGGACAGATCGGTGCCGAGGATGGCCCCGGCGGCAGTGTTCGCGAGCCGCACCGTCAGCATGCGATCGACAGCGAGAACTCCGGTCGACAGCCGACCGAGGATGATCGCGAGACGTGCGCGTTCGTTTTCCACGGCCTGCGTAGCGCGCGTCGCCTCCTCGCGTGCACGGCGCAGTCGCTTCGTCATGTCGTTGAAGGAATGCACGAGGAAGCCCATCTCATCGCGCGACGGCAGCGGCAGCCGCGTGCCGAAATCCCCCTTGCCGACCGCGCGCGTGCCCGCGATGAGGTCTTGCACGGGGCGGGTCAGTCGCTGCGCCGAGAAGATCGCGCCGTAAATCGCCGCGAGCATCGCCAGCAACAGCACGAGCGTGAGGGTCAGACGGAAGCTGTTCTTCAAAGGTTCGCGCAGCGCGGCCAGATCGCCGTACTGGGAGTACGCGTGCTGTACGGCCTCGGACAGCGCGGCGAGCTGCGGCGGCACTCGATAGAGCGCGACGACGTAGCGGTCGTCGAGGCTCGCTTTGTTCTCGGTGAACGGCGCGGCCGTGCGGATCAGGTACTGGCCGTTCTCTTCGGGCTCGAGCGCCACGTACTTGCGCTTCTCGCTCACCTGTCGCACGAGATCGGGCGGCGGCCGCGACGGCAGCGTCTCCATCGGATTGTCGAAGCTCGACGCGAAGATGCGCTCGTGACCGCCGAACACCGCGATCTCGATGGCACCGCTCTGCCGACGCTCATCGTCCACGCGCCGCGCCATCTCCTCGGCGGAGGCGTCGCGCAGCGACCGCGCGAGCTGCTCGGTGCTATCGGAGTACTCGCGCATGCGCATGTCGAGCGCCGAGCGCGACAGCACGAGCGCGTCGTTCAGCCCCTGCTTCACCTCGACGCGGAACCAGCTATCGATGCCGCGATTCAGGAACTCGAGCGAGAACAGGTAGACGATGACGAGCGGCGCGACGACGAGCGCGCCGAAAATGGCCACCGTGCGCGCCGTGAGGCGCGAGCCGGGGACGTGGTCGCGATAGTCGCGAACGAGCTGCAAGAGCTTGCGCGCCAGCAGAATGCTGAGCGCGATCACCCCGATGAGGTTCAGCAGCAGAATCCATGGTTGCAGGCGGCTGAACTCGCCGGAGTTCTGGGCGCTCTTGGCGAGAAGCAACAACGCAGCGAGACCGAGCGCGCCCCACGCCAGCACGTGGACCACGCCGCTCCAGCGTCGCCACCAGGAAACCTCCGCGTTCACACCGGAAGTGACCATGAATACCACTCACTCGTACGGTGCCAATCGTCGGTCCAGAACATGAGCGCACGGAGCGACGCTGGCAACCTCCCGCGACGGACGCCGGCCCGGACGCTGATGTGATACATGCCGCCGTCGAGCTGCGGCTCGACCAGAATGGGCCAGCCGTCCACGGTGCCCAACTGCTTGAGTGCCTCCTCGAGGGTCGCATAGCTCTGCTGGTCGCCGCTGCGAACGTCCTTGACCACATAACGTTCGCTGACGGCGTGATAGGCCAGCTCGCGGCGCAGCGTCAGCGCCACGACCTCTGCATCGAACCAGAACCGCCGCTCGCGCGAGACCCGGGTGTCGAGCTCGAACGTGAGAGTGATGCCATCACGCAACGCGTCGCGGATGGCAGGGTTGTCCGGGTACTCGATCCGGGCGTGCAGCATGAACACGCCGCCGGCGACATTCACGTAGGCAGAGCGTACTTCGAGAACGCCATCGAGAGCGTCGGCACGCAGGGATTGCGCGAATAGCGACGCCGTCGCGACGATCAGTGCGACGAGGATCCGTCGCGACAGGTGTTCATGGATACGCTGCATGCGGGCGATGGTGGACTGTCCGGTCCGGGATCAGGTTCCATCAGTTGCCTTTTCGACACAAGCATAATGGAACCCGTCGGTGCCCGCCTCGGTTCCGGGAAGCAATTGGACACCCAGTGAACGATTCAGAGCCCCCGGGACCTCGGCCGCAAGCGTGGCCGGGACCACGCGCGCCCTGCGCTCGCGGCGGAGGAAATCCGCCAGCACGCCTTCGTTCTCTTCCGGTACGACCGAGCAAGTGCAGTAGATCAGCCGGCCGCCGGGGGCGAGCATCGCGAAGGTCGCCCGCAGAATCTCGAGCTGGGCCGCCGCCAGGGCCGCGATGTCGGTGGGGCGGCGGAGCAACTTGATGTCGGGATGGCGCCGGATGACGCCCGTCGACGAGCACGGCGCGTCGACCAGAATGCGATCGAAGGGTCGGCCATCCCAGAACGCGTCGGCCGTCCGTACGTCCGCCACAACAAGGCGCGCCTTCCGACGCACGCGATCGAGGTTCTCCTGCACGCGGCGGATGCGGCGTTCGTCGATATCGACCGCGAGCAGATCGATGTCCGGCGTCAGCTCCAGCAAGTGGCTCGTCTTCCCGCCTGGCGCTGCGCAGGCATCCAGTACGCGCATGCCGGGCGCACAGGCGAGCAGAGGCGCCGCGAGCTGCGCGCCGGCGTCCTGCACCGAGACGCGGCCCTCGTTGAATCCGGGCAATGACCCTACCGGCACGGGCTTTTCGAGCTCGACGGCGGAGGGCGCCCATGCAATCGGATGCGCGGCGATGTCTGCCGCCGCAAGCTCGGCGACGTAGTCGGGAACGCTCGTGCGCGTCGTATCGACGCGCAGAACCATCGGCGGATGAGCATTGTTCGCGTCGAGAAGCGCCGTGAGGTGCTCGGGCCAGGCTTCGCGGAGGCGTTCGACCAGCCAGCGCGGGTGAGCGGTGCGGGTGGCGATGTCGCTATCCGCTTTCGCCAGCAACGCGCCCTTTTCGCGGGCGAACCGTCTGAGCACGGCGTTCACGAGCCCGGCCGCTCGGTCTTGCTTCAGGATCCGCGCGGCATCGACGGCCGCATCGACCGTCGAGTGCGGTGGGTTGCGCGAGTACTCGATCTGGTGAGCGCCCGCGACGAGCAGAGCGAGAAGCTCGCGTGCGAGCCCTTCGGGACGCTCGAGCAGCGCGTCGAGGCCGCATTTCAGCCGCAGATACCAGCGGACCGTGCCGAGCGTGATGGCGCGGATCGCAGCGCGCTCGGCATGCGTGTCGAAGGGCGCCAGAGCATCCTCGGCCGAGCGACCGCCCTCGGCGATACGGGAGACGGCACGGGCGGCGCAGGCGAGCACGTCCGCGCCAGGAGCCCAGCGACCGCGCTGACGAACCGGCGGCGATTTGCTCACGCGAAAACCCTGCTTCAGCCGGACTTGGACGACGCGCCCGCCGGGCCCGCAGGTGCGCCGCCCGAAGGTCCACTGGCCCCGGCACCCAGCATCTGCCCGGCGCGGGCCCCGGCATTCATGAAGTCCCGCGCACTCACGGGACGACGTCCGGCGCGCTGGACTTCGGACACGGCGAGCCGACCCAGCCCGCACTGGACGAGGATCGCGCGTTCGGAGACGGACAGGATCGTGCCCGGCGGCTGTCCGGCCAGTCGCCCGGACTCTTCCGGCTCGGCCTTCGCGCGCAGGATGCGCAGCTGCTCGCCTGCGTACATCGTTTCAGCTATGGGCCACGGATTGAATGCACGCACCTTTCTTTCGATTTCTGTCGCACGCGCGGTCCAATCGATGCGCGCTTCGGCCTTTTCGATCTTCGCGGCGTAGGTGGCACCTTCCGCCGGCTGCGGTTCGGGATGCAGTCGACCGCTCTCCAGGCCCTCCAGCGCTTCGACGATGAGCTCGGCGCCCTGCGCGGCCAGCTTGTCGTGCAGCGAGCCGGCGGTGTCGTCCGGCGCGATCGGCATGGGGCGCTGGAGGAGCATCGGGCCGGTGTCGAGGCCGGCGTCCATCAGCATGATGGTCGTGCCTGTCTGCTCGTCACCCGCCAGGATGGCGCGCTGGATGGGAGCTGCGCCCCGCCAGCGGGGCAGCAGCGAAGCGTGGATGTTCACGCACCCGAGCCGCGGGATGGCGAGCACCGCGGGCGGCAGGATGAGTCCGTAGGCCACCACGACCAGGACGTCGGGCTGCCATTCGAGCAGCGCCTGGCGACCCGCGTCGGTCTTCAGCGTCTCGGGTTGGGCAACGGGAATGCCGGCGGCGAGGGCAGCCGTCTTGACGGGGCTCGCGGCGAGCTGCTGCCCGCGGCCTTTCGGCCGATCCGGCTGGGTCAGGACGCCGACGACGGCATGGCGCGAGCGGACCAGCGCCTGCAGCGCGGGCACGGCAAAATCCGGCGTACCCGCGAAGACGATGCGCAGGGAAGCGATCTCAGTACGCGCGGCGGGCGCCGGCCTCGCGGGCCAGCTTGGCCGCGCGCTCCTTGCGGTCCTTGTCGAGCTTCTTGCGAATGCGCTCGCGCTTCAGCTCGGAGAGGTAGTCGACGAAGAGCTTGCCCTGCAGGTGATCCATCTCGTGCTGGACACACACGGCGAGGATGTCGTCGCAGTCCCGCTCGAACGGCTGCCCGTGCCGGTCGAGGGCGCGCACGCGAATCCTGGCGGGGCGTACGACCTCATCGAACACCCCGGGCACCGAGAGGCACCCCTCCTCGAGCGTCGCCTGATCCTCGCTCGCGCTCAGGATCTCGGGGTTGATGAAGACCAGGGGCTCGGTCCGCTCCTTCGACACGTCGATCACGAGCAGACGCTTGTGGAAGTCGACCTGCGTGGCCGCGAGGCCGATGCCGGGAGCCGCGTACATCGTTTCGAACATATCGTCGATGAGCGTCTGGAGCTCGGGGGTGAAGTCCGCCGGCGTCATCGGCTCCGCGAGTGTGCGCAAGCGCGGGTCGGGGTATTCGAGGATCGTTCGCAGGGCCATGGTCGTGTCGCTCTTCGGAGGCTGCTGCCTGCCGCTCGGAAATGCTGCTAATGTTCTGAAGTAAGTCGGGAATTTCGCCAGTTTGAAGTCGCGCTGGTGGAGCCCGACCGACGCCGTGAACCAGTGCACACTGCTGAGATTAATTCGTGTGCCGCCACGGCCGGCCGATTATAACAGCGGGGTCGCTTGCCCCACGCACCGTGAGGAGTGGAGGGATGGTCTCAATTCAGCTTTCCCAGGCTCGCGCCCTCGCGGGCCTCATCGCCGTGTCTGTCGTGCTCACCGGGTGTGGCATGTTCGGGCATGGTCGCGATACTTCAAGCCCCGCGCCGATGCGCGCGACCCCGGTCAGCTCGGACACGACGCAGGCCGCTCCCGAGGAAGACCTGACCGCAACCGAAGCCGCCATCGAAACGGCGCCGGCTCAGGCGAGCCCGGGTCCCGATGCCTCGATCATTCGTCCGGACGCGCCGAAGACCTACACGGTCAAGCCCGGCGACACGCTCTGGGGCGTCGCCTCGATGTTCCTCAAGGACGCCTACCTCTGGCCCGAGGTCTGGATCATCAATCCGCAGGTGAAGAACCCGCACCTTATCTATCCGGGGGACACGCTCGCGCTCGCGTACGGCGCGAACGGCCGCCCGCAGATCACCTTGCAGAGCGGCGGCGCCGCGCGGCTGAATCCGCGCCTGCGCAGCTCGGAGCTCGAGGGCGCGATCCCGACGATTCCGTATTCCTCGATCGCGGCCTTCCTCTCGAAGCCTTCGGTGCTCACGAAGGAGCAGATCCGCAACGCGCCCCACGTGCTCGCATTTCGCGAGAAGCACATGGTGGGTGGCGCGGGTAACGAGATCTACGTGAAGGACCTGAAGGCGCCGGTGAACTCGCGCTTCAGCGTCGTGCACGTCGGCGACCCGCTCATCGATCCGGACAACGGCGACGTCGTCGGCTACGAGGGCATCTACACCGCGAGCGCAGCGGTGGTGAAGGCCGACACGATCTCGAAAGCGGTGCTGTCGGATTCCGCGCGCGAGACGCTCGCGGGCGACAAGCTCATCGCGGTCGACAACGAGACGCCGCTGAACTTCGTGCTCAGCACGCCGCCACCGAATCTCGAGGGCCGCATCATCGCGGTGGTGGACGGCACGTATCTCATCGGCCAGTACCAGGTGGTCGTGATCAATCGCGGCGCGCGGCACGGCGTCGTGCCGGGCAACGTGATGGCCGTCGATCAGGCGGGCGAGCTCGTGAGCGAGCGCAAGAGCGGCTACATGACGAACCCGTTCGCGAAGAAGATCCAGCTCCCCTCGGAGCGCGCCGGAACGATGCTGGTCTTCAAGACCTTCGATCGCATCAGCTACGGGCTGATCGTCGGTGCCTCGTCGGAAATCCACGTCGCCGACTACGTGCGCAATCCGTAAGCCGCTCGGATCGCATCCGATCGCAAAACGCCGCGGGCTCCTGCTGCGGCGTTTTGTTTTGGGCTGAGCCACGCACAAGCGCGGCTGGCATTTCTGCACGTTTGCCGCAGAAATGGCGGTCGCGAGGCCTGCGCGGCGCCACCTATCGTTGCGCGATGGATGATCTACGCGCTGCTGCCCTTCTCGCGAGGACGCCGAGCCTCACTGCAGACCACGTGCGCGCGCTGGTCGCCGCCACCGGCAGTCTGGATGGCGCGGCGTCCATCGGCTCGCACCCCGTGCCGGGCATCGAGTTGCCGCCGGCCGCGCGCGCCTTCCTTGCCGCGCCGGATCACGCGGCCATCGACGCCGACTTGCGATGGATCGAGGAGAGCGGCGCATGCGTCATCCCCATCACTTCCGAGCGGTATCCGTCGCTGCTCGCGGCGATCAGCCGGGCACCCGCCGTGCTCTATGTGCTCGGCGATGTCGACGTGCTGGCGTCACCGCAGCTCGCGATCGTCGGCTCGCGCAGCCCGACGGCCACCGGTCGCAGTACGGCGCGGGAGTTCGCCGCCTTCTTTGCGCGCGCGGGGCTCACGATCACGAGCGGCCTCGCGCTCGGCATCGACGCCGCGAGCCACGAGGGCGCGCTGGCCGCCGACGGCCTGACCGTCGCGGTATGCGGCTGCGGCCTGGACGTCATCTACCCCAGGCAGCACGCCCAGCTCGCCGCGCGCATTCGCGAACGCGGCGCGCTCGTCTCGGAATTCCCGCCCCGCACACCGCCGCTTCCCGGTCACTTCCCGCGGCGGAACCGAGTCATCAGCGGGCTCTCGTACGGCACGCTCGTCGTCGAAGCCGCCCATCACAGCGGCTCGCTCATCACGGCGCAGCACGCCCTCGAGCAGGGTCGGGAGGTGTTCGCGATCCCCGGTTCGATCCACAACCCGCTCGCGCGCGGCTGCCACAAGCTCATCGCGGCCGGGGCCAAGCTCGTCGAGGGGGCGGCGGACGTGTTGTCCGAGCTTGGGAATTTCCTTGTACCTCAGTCGCTTGCAAGCTCGGCGATGGCGCCTGCCGACAGCCCTGGCGCCGCGCTCAAGTTGGACAAGGAATACGAAATCCTGTTAGATGCGCTCGGCTTCGAGCCGGCCAGCATCGATCTTCTCGTCTCCCGCACGGGGTTTCCCACCGAGTCGGTCGCATCGATGTTGCTGATTCTCGAGCTCCAGGGGCGGATCACGCCCCGCGCGGGCGGGCGCTATGCCCGCAATCGCGACTAGAACTGGCCCCAAATGATGACCGGCAGCGTTCTCGACATTCTGATCTACGTGTTCGATCGCTACATGCTCGATGAAGTACCCGAGGTACCCGAGCGTGACGATCTCGCGCGTCACCTTGAAGGAGCGGGTTTCGGCTCAAAAAATGTCGAACGCGCGCTCGACTGGCTCGCGGACCTCGCGAGCGTACGCGATGCCATGCCGCTCGCAGGCAGCGGACCCGCGGTGCGGGTCTTCAGCGACGGCGAGCTGTCGCGGCTCTCCACGGAATGCCGTGGCTTTCTGATCACGCTAGAGCGCCTCGGCATCCTCTCCTCGCAGCAGCGCGAGGTGGTCATCGAGCGCATGCTCGCGCTCGACGCCGACGAGCTCGACACCGAGCAGCTGAAGTGGGTGGTGCTGATGGTGCTCTCGAGCCAGCCGGATCAGCAGCACGCGTTCGCGCGACTCGAAGATCTCGTCGCGGACAAGCACTCGGGCGCGCCACATTGACGACCTTGCCGCCCCGTCATTTCCAGGTCCGCGGCTCGTCCGCGGTTTTTCGTTTTTGGCCCTCGCCAAAGGATTCGCGCACGGATGGCTGAGAACCTCGTCATCGTCGAATCGCCCGCAAAAGCGAAGACCATCAAAAAGTATCTGGGCAAGGACTTCGAGGTCCTGGCCTCGTACGGTCACGTCCGCGATTTGGTGCCGAAGGAAGGCGCCGTCGATCCCGACCGGGGCTTCGCGATGCAGTACCAGGTGCTCGAGAAGAACGAGCGCCACATCGAGGCGATTCAGAAGGCGCTGCGCAAGGCGAAGGCGCTGTATCTCGCGACCGACCCCGATCGCGAAGGCGAAGCGATCTCCTGGCACCTGGCGGAGATCCTGAAAGAGCGCGGCGAGCTCGCGAACAAGAAGCTGCACCGTGTGGTGTTCTACGAGATCACCAAGTCGGCGGTGCGCGAAGCCATCTCGCAGCCCCGCGATCTCTCGCTCGATCTCGTGAACGCGCAGCAGGCGCGGCGCGCGCTCGACTATCTCGTCGGCTTCAACCTCTCGCCGCTGCTCTGGAAGAAGGTGCGCCGCGGGCTCTCCGCCGGGCGCGTGCAGAGCCCGGCGCTGCGCATGATCTGCGAGCGCGAAGAGGAAATCGCGGCGTTCGTGCCGCAGGAATACTGGACTCTCGACGGTCAGGGCGAGCACAGCCAGCAGCGCTTTCCGCTGAAGCTCACCGAGTACAAAGGTGCGAAGGTCGAGCAGTTCAGCTTCGTGAACGCCGGCTCCGCCGCGGAGGTCGAGCAGACCCTCATCAACGCAGCGCGCGCCACCGGCAACGCGCCCGGCGCGCCGCCGGATGCGCTGGGCTCGCTCCGAGTCGTCGCGATCGAACGCAAGCAGCGCCGCCGCAATCCGGCGCCGCCGTTCACCACGTCTACGCTGCAACAGGAAGCGGCCCGCAAGCTCGGTTTCAATGCGCGGCGCACGATGCGGCTCGCGCAGCAGCTCTATGAAGGCGTCGACATCGGCGAAGGCGCGGTCGGTCTGATCACGTACATGCGTACGGACTCCGTCTCGCTCGCCGCGGAAGCGGTGCAGGAGATCCGCGAGGTCGCGACGCGCCTCTATGGCGCGGCCGAAGTGTCCGAGGAAGTGCGCGTCTACAAGACGAAGTCGAAGAATGCGCAGGAAGCGCACGAAGCCATTCGTCCGACGTCCGCGTCGATCATTCCGGCGGATATCGAGGGCAAGCTCGATCCGGACCAGTTCAAGCTGTACTCGCTCATCTGGAAGCGCGCAGTCGCTTCGCAGATGAGCCACGCGGTGTTCGACACGGTCGCGGTCGACATGCTTGCCGGCCCGGACGGACCCGAGCGCCATGTGTTCCGCGCGAACGGCTCGACGCTCGTGAAGCCGGGGTTCATGGCCGTGTATCAAGAAGGCGCGGACGATGTGAAAGTGGACGAGGACGATCACGCGCTCCCGCCGATGCAGGAAGGCGACCTCGTGTCGCTCGTCGGCCTGAAGGCCGAGCAGCACTTCACCGAGCCGCCGCCGCGCTACACCGAAGCGTCGCTCGTGAAGGCGCTCGAGGATCATGGCATCGGCCGACCCTCGACCTACGCGACGATCATCTCGACGCTGCAGGACCGCGAATACGTCGAGATGGACCAGCGCCGCTTCATCCCGACGGACATCGGCAAGATCGTCGGCAAATTCCTGACGAAGTACTTCCATCGGTACGTCGAGTACGGCTTCACCGCCGCGATGGAAGACGAGCTCGACGCCATCTCGCGCGGCGAAGAAGCGTGGACGGTGCCGCTGCAGAAGTTCTGGAAACCGTTCATCAAGGACGTCGAGAAGATCGACAAGACCGTCACGCGCGAGCAGGTGGCGATGGCGCGCGAGCTCGGCGTGCACCCCGAGTCGGGCAAGCCGGTGAGCGTGCGCATGGGTCAGTACGGCGCGTTCGTGCAGATCGGCACGAAGGATGACGCCGAGAAGCCCAAATTCGCGGGCCTGCGCCCGGGCCAGAAGATGGACACGATCACGATGGCGGAGGCGCTGGAGCTCTTCAAGCTGCCGCGCACGCTCGGCACGACCGCCGAGGGCGAGCCGATCATCGCGAACATCGGTCCGTTCGGACCGTTCCTGAAGTACGGCCCGAAGAAGTACGTTTCGCTGAAGGAAGACGATCCGTACACGATCGAGCTGCCGCGCGCGCTCGAGGTCATCCGCCAGAAGCAAGAAGCGGATGCCGCGCGCATCATCACGGACTTCGGGGTCGACAACCTGCAGGTGCTGAACGGCCGCTTCGGGCCGTACGTCACGAACGGCAAGAAGAACGCGAAGATTCCGAAAGATCGCGATCCCAAGTCGATCACGCTGGAAGAAGCGCGCGTCATGATCGAACAGGCGCCCGAGCGCGGCTTCGGCCGCTTCGGTCGCGGCAGAAAGCCGGCGCCCGCGGCGGCGAAGACCAACGGCGGCGCCAAGAGCGAAGGCGCGGAAGCGGCCGCAAAACCAACCTCGGGCACGCGCAAAAAGACAGTCGCCGCGCCGGAGAAGGCGCCCGCGACAGGACGCGCCGGTGTCCGCGACCGCGCGCCCGCCGCCGCAAGATCCGCGGCATCCGCGAAGGCCTCTGCATCGGTGAAGCCGTCGAAGAGCGCCCGACCCCCGCGGCCGAAGGGCGTGGCGCACGTCGTGCGGAAGGGTCGTTCGGCAGTGGCCAAGTCGCACGCGCGCAAAACGGCGGCGCGCGCCGAGAGCAGCGGCAAGAGCGCACCCAAACGCGCGCGCAGCGGGCGTTGATCGCGGCGCGCGGCAGACACGCACTGTTTCAATTCCCAGGCAGGCCGCTCGCAGGCATGGCCAACGGCCGTCACTTCCGTGACGACCATGTCCCTGCACGCTGCTGGCACAAAATCGCTCGGCATTATGTTCAGTGCGTCGCCTGTGACGCATCTCTCATTTCGTTGAATCGCGCTGCGCGCGGGAGTAGCGTGCGGTCACGCCAAGAAGCAATTCGAATCCGCGAACAGGTCACTCATCCCTAAAACACGCTGGGTCGTCGCGAACGAGTGCGCGGTTCGCGAGGGACTAAGGCGGGTCGCGAGAAGGGTGCTCGGCTCGGGGAGTCGGCTTCGGAAGGCCGAACCAACCAACACGAATTAGGGGAGATGCGCAGGTGAAACCCTCTGTACCCGCGTTCCTGGGATCAATGGTCCTGGGAGCCGCGTTGTCCTTACCTGTTTCTTTCTCGGCGCAAGCGGCGACCGGCTCGGTCGACCTCTCGCGCCTCGCCGTCAGTGGTCCTTCGATCACGAAACGCGTGGATCCCGCGCTGCTGAACGCCACCGGCCCGATCGATGTGGTGGTGCAGCTCACGGGCTTGCCGCTCGCAGTCGCGAACGGCGAGAACGCACGCCGCCAAGGCGGCTTGCTCAATCACGCGCAGCAGGTCGCGCACTCGGCCGCCATCCGCAGAAATCAGGACGAAGTGCTTGCGAAAGTGCTCGCGCTCGGCGGCAAGGAGATTGCGCGTGTGCGCATCGCCTACAACGCCGCCATTGTGCGCATCGATGCGAGCAAGCTGCCCGATCTCGCGGCGCTGCCGGGTGTCTCGACCGTCCAGCGCGTCAACGACTATCGCATCGATCTCAGCGAGACGGTGCCGTACGTCGGCGCGTCGGCCGCTCAGGCCGCGGGGCTCGACGGCAAGGGCGTGAGAGTCGCGGTGCTCGATTCCGGCATCGACTACACGCACCGCAATCTCGGCGGCCCGGGCACGGTCGCGGCGTACCAAGCGGCGTGGGGCACGAGCAATTCGGACCCGCGCAACACGACTCTCGACGGCTTGTTCCCGACGCAGAAGGTCATCGGCGGCTTCGACTTCGTCGGTGAAACCTGGACGGGCGGCAGCGGCTCGCCGCCGCTGGCGCCGGATCCGGATCCGATCGATCACGGCGGGCACGGCACGCACGTCGCGGACATCATCGCGGGCCAAAGCCTCGATGGTAAGCACGTCGGCGTCGCGCCGGGCGCGTCGCTGTACGCCTATAAGGTCTGCAGCGCCGTGACCACCGCGTGCAGCGGAGTCGCTCTGCTGCAGGCTCTCGATCGAGCGCTCGATCCGAACGACGACGGCTCGATGGACGATGCCGTCGACGTCATCAACATGTCGCTCGGCTCGCTCTACGGCCAGCGCGAGGACAGCACCAGCGCAGCGGCGCAGAACGCCGCGCGCGCCGGTGTCGTCGTCGTCGCGGCGGCCGGCAACGATGCCGATAAGCCGTACATCCTGAGCTCGCCGAGCGAAGCGCCGGACGTCATTTCCGTTGCGCAGACGCAGGTGCCGAGCGCGGCGGCGATCCCGCTGGTGATCAACTCGCCTCCGAGCATCGCGGGCAAGTACGGCAACACGGCGACGGTCGAATGGGCGCCGATCGGCGACGGCGCGACGGGCGATGTGGTGTTCGCGGGTCGCGGTTGCGTCGAGACCGGAGGCGACACGCTGCCCCCGGTCGCCGGCAAGATCGCGTTGATCGATCGCGGCACGTGCAACATCAGCGAGAAGGTGCGCGGCGCGAGCGATGCGGGCGCGATCGCGGTGATCATCGGGCTGGTCGCGCCGGGCGATGCGGTCTCGTTCTCGAACGGCGGTCAGTGTCCCACGCCGCCGGACGGCACCTGCAAACCGACGCTCGTCATCCAGCAGTCGCTGGCGAATTCGATCAAGGCGAACATCGGCGCGCCGGTGAACGTCACGATCTCCGAGGCGAACGCCATCATGCTCGTTGGCAGCATGGCGAGCACCTCGGCGCGCGGGCCGAGCTACGACCGCAACCAGATCAAGCCGGACATCGGCGCGCCGGGCGCATCGGTGTCGGCCATCGCGGGAACGGGCACGGGCGAAGAAGCGTTCGGCGGCACATCCGGTGCCACGCCGATGGTCTCCGGCGCGGCTGCAATCCTGATCCAGGCGTATCCGAATCGGGCGCCGTGGCAGATCAAGTCGCTGCTGATGAACACGGCAGAGACGGAGGTCTACACGAATCCGGCGACGCTGCCGGGTGTGCTCGCGCCGATCACCCGCATCGGTGGCGGCGAGCTACGCGTCGATCAGGCACTCGCCAGCACGACGGCCGCGTGGGATGCGGAGCGGCGCACCGGCAGCCTCTCGTTCGGCTATACGAACGTGTGGGCGCCGACCGTGCTCGCACGGCGGGTGAAAGTGCAGAACTACTCGCGGTTCGCACGCTCCTACTCGATCTCGAACGAGTTCCGCTACGCCAACGACAAGACGGGCGCAGTGCAGCTGCTGATGCCCAAGACGCTGTCCGTTCCCGCGAACGGCAGCCGGGACTTCGAAGTGATCATGGTGATCGATCCGAGCAAGCTCCCCACGTGGATCCTGAACGGCGGTCCGGATGGCGGCACGGGCTCGCTCCTGCAGACGGCGGAGTTCGACGGCTACATCAAGCTGAAGGACTCGCGCGACGAGATCCATCTCGCCTGGCAGGTGCTGCCGCACAAGTCGGCCGAGGTGCATGCGCTCAATCGCAACATCACGATCAACAGCAAGGGCAAGGGCAACAGCTCAGGCTCGCTGCTGCTGCAGAACTTCAGCCCGGCCAAAGCGGGTGACTTCGACATCTTCGCACTCACCGGTACGAGCCCGCGCATTCCGCGCAAGGATCTGCCGGAGGATGGCGATGACTTCGCGGTCACGGACATCGCCGCGGTCGGTGTGCGCCTCGTCGAAGGGGCGTATCTGCAGTTCGCGGTGAACACGTACGGGCGACGCGCGCATCCGGCGTATCCGGCGGAGTTCGACATCGACATCGACACAAACGGCGACGGCAAGCCGGACTACGTGGTGTTCACTGCGGAGAACGGTGCTGCAACGGCAGGTGCGGGTGCGACCGGCCAGACGCTGGTCTTCGTCGGCAACCTGACGACGGGCACGGCGACGGCGTTCTTCTACGCCGATGCCGACCTCGACTCGGGCAACGTGATCCTGACGGCGCCGCTCGCGGCGCTCGGCGGGCTCGCGCCGACGACGCAGATCACCTTCGGTGTCACCGCGTTCGACAACTACTTCACCGGTGAGCCGACCGATTCGATCAGCGGCATGAAGTTCACGCCGGCGACGCCGAAGTTCACGACGGCGATCGACACCGGCACCGTCGCGGCCTTCCGGGGCGGCTCGATCACGGTCGATGACGTCCCGAACGGTGACAAGGCGTCGCCCTCGCAGAGCGGTCTGCTGTTGATGTACCGCGATGCGCGGACGGAAGCCGAGACGGTCACCGTGACGGTGAAACCGAACAAGAAGTGATCACGGCTTCGTGATTGAAACCACGCCCGGGATGCGCAAGCGTCCCGGGCGTTTTCTTTGCACGCGACGTTCCCGCGGAAACGTGCTCGCAGCGCGGCGTGCTCAACGCAGCAGCCAGCTAGGGCGATCGTCACAACGGTGGAATCAAGGCTGTCGCGGCCGTCGTGCGACTGGTGCTCTTGCAACGATGGTCCCGCAAGTGGAAACAGTGAGCGCGCGGGTCCGGACGACCTCTTCTAGATGGCGTCGCTGCAGCAAGATCTAAGCGAAGTGGGAGAGCGTTAACGGGCGTCGGCGCCTCGGGCGCGCTGCGCTCGATCGCAGAGAGTGAATTGGCCGGTTTTTGCCGCGTGATACGAGTACGTCTTGCCCTCGTGCTCGAATTCCACGACATAGCCCGGCACGATCGCCTGCGTGTACATCTTGCCCGGCTCCGCGCAGCCGAGCGCCCCATTCGGCCAGTCGATCGCCTCCGCTCTGACGACCTTCGCCGCGCTCGCCGCGATGCCCACGCGTTGCGCAAGATCCGCGCGCATCTTCTCGATGAGATCGGGCGGCACCTCGGCCGTCACGAGCTTGCCCTGGGGCGGCGCCGAGGACGGCACCTTCGCCGGCAATCGCGGCGGCTGTGCCTCGATCCCGCCCGAAGGCTTCTGCGGGTCACCTGCCACGGCACAACTCGCCGCCAGCACTGCGGCCGGCAACGCCGCGCATAGGGAACGGTGGCGCATGTCCGATCTCCTCTATCATGACGACCGACTAACGACGGCGGCTTCCGGACCGGGTCGATGAAGTATCGACATCATTATCATGCTGGCAACTTCGCCGACGTGCACAAGCACGTCGCGTTGCTCGCGCTGCTGGCCGCGCTCGGACGGAAGGACAAGGGCTTTCTGTATCTCGAAACGCATGCCGGACGCGGCGCATATTCGGTGCCCGCGCCCGCGAGCGCCGGCGGCGAGAAGCACGAATCGGAGGCCGGCATCGCGCGGCTCGAAGGCGCGACATTCCAGGCCGAGGAGTTGCGCCAGTACCTCGACCGCGTGGGCGCCTTCCGAGCCGCGCAGCACAACCCGCGTGCGTACCCCGGTTCGCCGCTGCTCGCCGCGAGCGCGCTCCGCCCGCAGGATCGCGGCATCGCCGTCGAGCTGCTCGCGACCGAAGCCCGCGCGCTCGAGCTCGCGCTCGGTGCGGGGACATCGATGCGCGTCGAGACGGGCGATGGCTTCGGACGCATCCGGGCGCATCTGCCGCCGAAGGAGCGACGCGGGCTCACGTTCATCGATCCGCCTTACGAGGAAACTCGCCGCGACTTCGAGCGCGTGACCGCCGCAACGAGCGAGGCACTGCGCCGCTTCGAAAGCGGCATCGTCTGCGTGTGGTATCCGATCAAGAACGATCGGGATGTCGCGTCGTGGAAGAGCGCATTCGGTCGCGCCGTGAATCGCGAGGTGCTCTTCAGCGAGCTGTGGCTCTATCCGCGCGACTCACGCGTCGGCCTGAATGGCTCGGGACTCGCGACCGTGAACCCGCCGTTTCAATTCGCGGCGCGCGCCGACGTGTGGCTCTGGGAGCTGCACCAGCGACTGGATCGCGCGCGCACCGGCGGCGCGGCCAACGAGCGCTTCACGCCTCCGGCTGCGCATGCAGCGCGCTGAGGATGTGCCGCGCTTCCTGCTCGGAATCCACTTGCGCGCGGCTCAACACGGCAATGCTGCCGTGTCCGGGATTGGGAAAGAGCACACCGCTGTAGCCACTCTCGTCGAAGTGCACCGGCGCACTCACCGATTCGCGCGAGAGGACGAGCACCGTGACCGCGGCGCCGCCCGAGCGTACGACGAAGTGCGGCACGAGCCGTCCGCGGAAGAAACACGTCTGCGCGAACAGCACGTCGCCCCCGATGGGATCGAGCCGGAGATGAGCGTTTTGCAGCACCGCCGCGAGCGCCTCCGGCTGCAGCGGCTTCTCATCGGCCGGCAACGGCTCGGCGATCACATGCTGGACCACATCCGCGGCAAGCGTGTGACCGGGCAGCGCAGCCCACAGCACGAGCGCCACCCCAATCGCGAACAGCACGCTCGCGGCGAGCGCCCATTGCCGTTTCAGCGATGCGGCCCATGAGGATTTCTCGAGCAGAGGCGACGGCGTACTCGAAATGAGTCGCACTGCAGGGCGCGCGGACGACTCGCTTCGCGCCGCATCGGCGTGTGGGACGTTCTCGCCCACCGCGCTCAGGTCGATCTTCAAGGCGCGGTGGATCTGCGCATCGAGCTCGAGCATCTCGCGCCGATATTCGGCGCACGCCGCGCACTCGCGCAGATGCGCCTCGAGATCGGGGCTCGTAGCGGCCGGCTCGGCGCCGATGGCCAGATGCACCTCGTTGCAGTTCATGGTGCGTTCGCTTCCGGGTTCGGTTCGGAGTCGGCGTCCACCGTCAGACCGTAGATCGCGCGCAGGCGATTGCGGGCGCGAAACAGACGGGTCAGCACAGCAGGCGTCGACAAATTCATTTCCTTCGCAATCTCGGCGGTCGAGTACCCGCCGAGCACCTGCATGACGAGCGGCTCGCGGTACTCATCCGGCAGGCGCAGGATCGCGGCGCGCAGATCGAGCAGCTCGCCGTCGCCGGCACGCGCGAGCGCGGCGTCTTCACGCGCGATCACGTCCGACAGATCCACGGTGACGAGCCGCTTGCGTTCGTAGAGCCGCGCGTGCTCGCGCCGGACGATGGTGAGCAGCCAGTGGCGCGCGGCCGCCGCGTCCTTGAGCTCGAGGCGCGCGCGCCAGGCGCGCAGCATGGCTTCCTGCACCACGTCTTCCGCGATCGAACGGTCCCGTGCGAGCCAATAGGCAAAGCGCACGAGGTCGGGACGCAACGATTCGAGGAGCTGGCCGAAGTCATCTTCCAGGCGCTCTCCACTCTCGTCAGGGCGTGTTCGGATCATGTATAAGACCGGCCTCTCCCGATCCACATTGCCATGAAAGTCGCGCTTTTGCAGTCCCGGAGGGCCGCCTCGTGAACGCCCAGCCGGATCAGTACGGCGTCGTGGGCCACCCCGTCGCCCACAGCTGGTCGCCCTTCATCCACGGCATGTTCGCGCGCCAGACGGGCGAAGACCTCGTGTATCGGCTGCATGATGTCACGCCCGAGGATTTTCGCGGTTATGTCCTCGCCTTCTTCGAGCGCGGCGGCCGGGGGCTGAACGTCACGGTGCCCCACAAGCTGGCCGCCGCGGAGCTCGCCAACGAGCTCACGCCGCGCGCCGAGCGGGCGGGAGCGGTGAACACGCTCATGCTCAAGCGCGACAACCGCCTGCTCGGCGACAACACGGACGGCGCGGGGCTGGTGCACGATCTGCGCGACAACCTCGCCGTCGAGATCGGAGGCCGGCGAGTGCTGATCGTCGGCGCGGGTGGCGCGACGCGCGGCGTCGTCGCGCCGCTCTTGGTGTTACAGCCTGCCGAGCTGGTGGTGGCAAATCGCACACCGGATCGCGCTCTCGAATTCGCAGCGGCCTTCGCGGATCTGGGGCGCATCCGCGGCTGCGGTTTCGATGAGATTGGCGAGGGCAGTTACGACATCGTGATCAATGCGACCTCGGCCAGCTTGAGCGGCGAGGTGCCCGCCATTCCGGAAAGCGTGATCCATCCGGACACGGTGTGCTACGACATGGCTTACAGCCGCAACGAAACCGCCTTCCTGAAGTGGGCTCGTGAGCGGGGCTGCTCGCGAGCGCTGCAGGGATGGGGAATGCTCGTCGAGCAGGCGGCGGAGTCCTTTCAGCTCTGGCGCGGCGTGCGACCGCAGACCGCGCCGGTGCTCGCCGCTTTGCGAGAACGCCTCAGCGCATCGTGACGAGCTCTTCCGCGCTCGTCGGGTGGATCGCCACCGTGTCGTCGAAGTCCTTCTTGGTTGCGCCCATCTTCACGGCGACCGCGAATCCCTGGAGCATCTCGTCCGCACCCGCGCCGATCACGTGCAGGCCGACGATTTTGCGCTCGGCGCCCACCGCGATGAGCTTCATCTCCGCGCGCACTTTGCGCGGGGTCAAGGCGTGATACATCGGAACGAAGTCCGATGTGTACACGTGTACGTCGCTACCGTACTGCGCGCGCGCCGCCGCTTCGGTGAGCCCGACCGTGCCGATCGGCGGGTGCGAGAAGATCACCGTCGGGATGTTTTCATAATCGAGACGGCTCCCCTCCTTCCCTCCGAACACGCGATCGCTCAGACGCCGGCCCGCGGCGATCGCGACCGGCGTCAACTGCGCGCGTCCGGTGACGTCCCCGATGGCGTAGATGTTCGGCACGCTCGTGACCTGGAACTCATCGGTCTCGATGAACCCGTAGGCATCGAGCCGGACGCCCGCCGTTTCGAGCCCGATGTTCTCGACCATGGGCCCGCGTCCGATCGCCCAGAGCACGAGGTCGGCGGGCGGGGCGCGCCGGCCATCGGCAAGGAGGAGCTCGAGCGCGCCGTCGGCCATGCGCTCGAGTGCCCGCGGCCAGGTGTTGGTGATGAACTCGACACCGGCGTCGCGCATTGCCTTCATGCAGGCGGTGCCGAGCATGGCATCGAAGTGTCGCAGCACGGTGTCACCGCGGATGACGAGCGTCACCTGCGAGCCCAGCGCCGCAAACACTCCTCCAAGCTCCACCGAGACGTAGCCGCTGCCGACGATCACGACGCGCCGCGGCTGGGTGGGCAGCTTGAAAAAGTCGTCCGAGACGATTCCGAGCTCCGTCCCGGGGATATTCGGCACGATCGGGCGGGCGCCGGTGGCGATCACGATGTGCCGCGCGCTGACCGTACGGTCGCCGACCTCGACCGAGTTTCGCCCGGTGAGCCGCGCATAGCCGCGAATGAGCTCGACCTTGGCATTCGCGAGGTTACGTTCGTAGATGGCGTTCAACCGGGCGATATAGGCATCGCGCCCGCTTTTCAGCTGCGCCCAGTCGAGTTCGCGCAGCTCGACATCGAACCCGTAGCCGGGCGCGTCGTGGATCATCTCGGCGATCTGCGCCGCATTCCACATGACCTTCTTCGGCACGCAGCCGACGTTCACGCAGGTGCCGCCCAGGGCGCCGGCCTCGATCACGACGGCGCGCGCACCGTACTCCGCCGCCCGCCGTGCGCAGGCGAGGCCGCCACTGCCGCCGCCAATCACCGCCAGATCGTAGTCGTTCGCCACCGCTCGCCCTGCTTCAGACACTTCGGAGCCGCCATGGTACATGGCGGCCCGCCGGCCGATTAGAATGCCCCGCTATATGGATAACCCACTGCTCGCTCACGTCCCGCTCCCGCCGTTCGCAGTCATCCGCCCGGAGCACGTCGAGCCAGCCATGCGGGAAGTGCTCGCCGCGAGCCGCGCCCGGATCGAGGAGCTGGCGGCGGTCAATGAGCCCACCTTCGCCAAGATCGTCGCCCCGCTCGAGGAGCTGCACCACCAGGTGTCGCGTGTGTGGTCGCCGGTCAGCCATCTCAATGCCGTACTCAATTCGGAGCAGCTGCGCGCGAGCTACAACGCGTGCCTGCCGCTGCTCTCGGCGTACCAGACGGACCTCGCGCAGAGCGAGCCGCTGTATCGCGCGTACGAGGCCATCTTTCAGCGCGAGGGGCCGCGGCTCGGGCCGGTGGAGCGTCGCGTCGTCGAGCTCGCCCTGCGCGATTTCCGCCTCGCCGGCGTCGGTCTCGACGCGGATCGCAAGCGCCGCTTCAAGGCGGTGATGCTCGAGCTGACACAGCTGCAGGCGCGCTTCGAAGAGAACGTGCTCGATGCGACGAACGGCTGGGCGCACCACATCACCGATCGCGAGCATCTGCGCGGCCTGAACGAAGTCATCGTCGAGCAGGCCCGCAAGCGCGCGCAGGAAAAGCAGCTGGACGGCTGGCTGCTCTCGCTCGACCAGCCGACGTACGTCGCCGTCGTGACCGATGCCGAGCACGAGCCGCTGCGCCGGGCGGTGTACGAAGCGTGGGTGACGCGCGCCTCCGATCGCGGACCGAATGCCGGCAAGTGGGACAACGCGCCGGTGATGGAGAACATCCTGCGCTTGCGCCACGAAGCCGCGCGCCTGCTCGATTTCGCCAACTACGCCGAATACGCGCTCGCCACGCGCATGGCGCGCAGCGTGAACGAGGTCATCGAGTTCTTGCGCCATCTTGCGCAATCCGCGCGCGCGGCGGCCCAAAAGGAGTTCGCCGATCTCGAGCAGTTCGCAGGTCGCAAGCTCGAAGCGTGGGACGTTGGCTTCTACGCCGAGCGCATGCAGCGCAGCCTCTACTCGATCTCGCAGGAGGAGCTGCGGCCGTATTTCCCGCTGCCGCACGTGCTCAGGGGGCTGTTCCAGACCGCGGAGAAGCTGTTCGACATCCGCATCAAGGAGCATCCCGGCGCACCGGTGTGGCATCCGGACGTGCGCTTCTTCGACATCGAGACGCGCGCCGGCGCGCATGTCGGCAGCTTCTATCTCGATGCCTACGCGCGGCCGAACAAGCGCAGCGGCGCCTGGATGGACGAGTGCATCGGCCGCAAGCAGCTGCCGTCCGGCAAGGCATCGCCGGTCGCGTATCTCGTTTGCAATTTCTTGCCGCCGAGCGATGGGCAGCCGGCGCAACTCACACACGACGACGTGGTGACGCTGTTCCACGAGTTCGGGCACGGGCTGCACCACATGCTCACGCGCGTCGACTATCCGAGCGTCGCTGGGATCAACGGCGTGGCGTGGGACGCGGTCGAGCTGCCGAGCCAGTTCCTCGAAAATTACGCCTGGCATCCCGAAGTGCTGCAGCGGATATCGAAGCACGTGCAGACGGGCGCGAGCCTGCCCGAGTCGATGCAGTCGCAGCTCATCGCGACGCGCAGCTTCCATGCGGGGCTGCAGATGATGCGGCAGATCGAGTTCGCGCTCTTCGACTTCCGCATGCACGCGGAGTACGACCCCGCGAAGGGCGGCCGTGTGTACGAGATCCTGCGCGAGGTGCGTGAGGAAGTGGCGGTCGTGCCGGTGCCGCCGTGGAACCGCTTCCCGAACAGCTTCGGGCACATCTTCGCCGGCGGATACGCGGCCGGGTATTACAGCTACAAGTGGGCCGAAGTGCTGGCGGCCGACGCGTTCGCCGCCTTTGAAGAAACCGGCGTCTTCGATCACGAGACGGCGCGGCGCTTCCTCGATTCCATTCTCACGCGTGGCGGCAGCCGCGATCCGCTCGACGCCTTCATCGAGTTCCGCGGTCGCCGGCCCGATGTTCAGGCGCTGCTGCGCCAGCACGGCATCGCCGCCCCGGGCGAAGCAGCCGTTTGAGCATGCCGGCGCGCATCTGGGCGATTGTCGCGGCAGGGATGCTCGCGGCAGCGATGCCGGCCGCCCGCGCCGAGACGCTCTATGTCATCGAAATGCTCTACGTCAGCGTGAATGCCAGCGCAGACGGCACGGGCGAGCGCGTCGGGCAAATCAAGAGCGGGGATGCGGTGGAGCTGATCGAGCGCCAGGACGATCAGGCCCACGTGCGACTCGCCTCGGGCGCCGAAGGTTGGGTGAAGGCGTCGTATCTATCCCCGGAGCCGCCGCTGCGCGAGCAGGTGGCCGCGCGGACCGCGGAGCTCGAACAGGTCCGCAAGGAAAAGACGCAGCTCGAAGCGGAGCTGAGCAAGACGCGCACCGCGCTCGCGGCGGCCAATGCGAGCCTCAAAGCCGCTGCGCGCGACGTGCCGGGCGCCGGCTCGCCGGGCGTCGCCTCCTCGAACGCCTCCACGACTGGCGCCGGCGGCGCCCGCCGAAGCGGCGATGCCGCAGCGGCGAACAACGGGGCACCGGCAGCCAATCCCGGCTCCGGTGCCGCAATCGACACGCCGACGGGTTCGACCGCCAACGAGCCGGCGGCGCAGACGCCCCCGCCTCTATTCCAAGACGAGCCCTTGATGCCGGCGCGTCCCTCGTGGTGGGTCGCCACCGTCGTCGCGCTGATCACGCTCGCCGTGGGCTTCGTTCTGGGCTGGTGGATGCTCGACCGCCGCATCCGCGCGAAATATGGCGGGCTGCGCATCTATTGATGCGCAACTCCGTGATCCACAAGGCCGTGCTTCGCAGGACACTGCGCTGCGCGCGCCCCGCGTTGTAAAGCAACGCGACACTCCCCCTTCGAGATAGGCCTGTTCGTTCTGGTGCGAAAGTGTGCGCGGCGTCGCTGGTTTGCCCCATGGGCGTGGCCTAGACTGCTCCGCGCCTCACGTGGGAAGGCGATGAGATACGCAAGCTCGCGCATTCGAGTAGAAGAACATGACAGGCGCGCGGCGCAACGATTTCGATGTAACCAACACGGTGCAGGTGAGCTCGACGCAGGCGGTGCAGAAGGCCGTCGCCGCGCTCGTACGCTCCACGTGGACGCAGGCGCCGCACGGCGAGCTCGCGAATGCCTTCGAGCATTTCGAGCGCGTTTTCGCCGGTAAATTTCCGGGTTTTCTCGGCGTCGACACCGTCTATCACGACCGCCAGCACACGCTCGACATCACGCTCGCGCTCGCGCGCTTGCTCGTCGGTTACGAGCGGCAGGCGGCGCCGGAAGAGCGCTTCGGCGGCGAACGCGCCGTGCTCGGTCTCGTCGTCGCGCTGTTTCACGACGTCGGTTACCTGCGGCGCATCGGGGAAGACGAAGCCTCGCGCAACGGCGCGGAGTTCACGCGCATTCACGTCGCGCGGGGCGCGCGCTTCCTCGCGGAGTATCTGCCGAACACCACGCTTTCCGCGTGGGTTCCGGTCGCCACGCAGATCGTGCACTTCACCGGGTACGAAGTGCCGTTCAACCAGATCCAGGTTACGGACCCGCGCGACATCAAGCTCGGTCACCTGATCGGCACGGCGGACATGATCGCGCAGATGTCCGATCGCTGTTATCTCGAGAAATGCCGCGACCGGCTGTACGCGGAGTTCGTGCTCGGCGGCGTGGCGTTGCCGATCGCGGCGAACGGCGGGCGGCAGGTGAAGTACGCATCGGGCCTCGACCTGCTCCGGCAGACTCCCGAGTTCGTCGCGGAGGTGCGCGCAAAGCGTCTCGACGGCGAGTTCAAGAGCGCGTACCGCTACCTCGAGTCGCTGTACGACGGACGCAACCCTTACATCGAAGCCATTGACCGTAATGTCGAATATCTGCGGCAGATTCTCCGCAGCGAGAACTGGCGCCTGCTGCGTCGGAACCCGCCGATCTTCGCCGCCCTTCCCGATCCGATGGCGACGATGCGCGGGCTCATGCTCGGCTACATCAAGAAAGCCTGGTCGAACCGCTGACGCTCAGGCCGGGTCGACGGCCATGACATATCGCGCGTGAATCTCCGGCAGCCGCGCCAGCACGAGCGCGCGGCCGAGCAGCTCGCTCTGGTCGATGGCGTCGTACAGGACATCCAGCGTGAGGTCTGCGAGCGCGGGACCTGCGAGAGGGGCATAGCTGAGATGCCAGGGCTCGGGCTGCACGCCGCCGCGGTCGGTGGTGTAGGGCCGAAAGAAGCCGAAGCGCGCGAGATTCAGTCCGAGCCAGTCGTTCAGTCGCGCGAACGGTCCGCCGGGCGCGAATTCTTCGGCCGTGAGCTGCGGGCGGTAATCGCGCGGCACGGCGGCCCGGTCGATGACATCGAAATCGGTGCCCCAGTGGTGACGGCTCGCCCCGGGCAGCGCCGACCACAGCAGAATCGCGTCCACTCTGGCGCTTTCGTCGAGGCTCGCCGCATCGAGCGGCTGCCCGGATCGGTCCAGTAGCGGACGCTCGCCGCGATATTTGCCGTTCCAGATCGCCGCCTGCCGCTCGAAGTCACGGAAGCTCGAGACGATCGCCAGCTCGATGCCGGCGTGCGCAGCAGCCGCGCGGAGCTGCAGAACCGCGGCGACCGCGCCGACGTGCAGCCGACTTCCGAGCTCGGGAACCTCGCACACGTGCGTGGCGGAGCGCCCGGTGAGTTCCAGTGGATTGAGCTTCGATTGAGGCATTGACGTACGACGATTGTAAAACGCGTCGCTAGATGCCGACGGATTGACGCGCGATCCAGGTGGCTTCAGGCAGCGACGCGGGGGTAGTATTCCACGAAGAATCAAAGGGGATTTTGCCGGGTGGCCGCGAGGCGCCGGCCCGTGTACGTGAACACCGTCAGCCTGAAGCTCAAATACGCCGGCGCCGCATTCCTGGCCGTGATGCTGGGGACCCTCGTCGTCATCGGCCTGCTCGTGTGGCAACACCGCGCGGACGAGCGTCGGCTGGCGGACATCGCGCAAGGCGTGACGCGCGATCGAGTCGCGCTCGAGCTTCAGGCGCGCGCGAACAGCGTCGCGCGGCATGCGGCGGAATCCGCCGCTGCGGCGATGAAACCCTCGCAAGTCGACACGCTCGCGCATCGCATGCAGTCGTTCACGGACGATCCGACGCTCGCCGCGCTCACCGTGCGCGACGTGAGCGGTGAAGTCCTCTATCAATGGCATCGCGATGGGAAGCCCGCGAACGGCGCGCTCCAGATGCAAGGCTTGGAGCCGATTCGCGCGATGGTCGAGAGCATTCCGGGAGTCGCGACCCCGAAGACGCTCGGGGAAATCCGAGTCGTTCTCACTCAGGCGTCCGGTGTGAATGGGAGCGGCATCCGCGACCGGATGAAGGTCGCGGGCCGTGGCGATCTGCAGACCGCGCTCCTCGTCGCAGGCGGTCTCGGCGTTCTCGGGTCCATCCTCGGCGCGTTTCTCGGCTGGCGTGCGGGGCGCAAGCTGGAGCAGCCGATCGTGCAGCTCATTCGCAGCGCCGATCGCATCGGCCAGGGGGACTACACGCGGCCGCTCGACGTCGTCCGCAAGGACGAGCTCGGCGAGCTGCAGCAGGCGCTCGAGCGCATGCGCGCAAAGCTGCGTCAGACGACCATCAACAAGAACTACATGACGAGCGTCCTGAACAGCATGACGGACGCCGTGTTCGTCTCGTCTCCGGATGGCGTGGTCAAGACCGCCAACGCGGCCGCGTGCAAGATGCTCGGCTACGCCGAAGAGGAGATTCTCGGCCGGCACATTTCTGCGATGCTGGACGAGCGCGAGCGCCAGGACTTCGATCTTCTGCAAGCTGCGCAGGAAACGCGCGAGACCGTCGTGCGCACGCGCAACGGCCAGACCATCCCCGTCTCGCTGACCGGCTCGCAGATCGCAAGCGACGACCCGCAGTTCCAGGGCAACATCTTCGTCGCGCGCAACATCACGGATCGCAAGCGCGCCGAGCGCCGCATCCGCTACCTCGCGCGGTACGACGCACTGACGAAGGTGCCGAACCGCATGCAGTTCCACCACTTGCTGCAACAGGCCATTGCACGCGGCCTGCGCAGCGGTCAGTCGGTGGCGCTGCTGTATCTCGACATGGATCGCTTCAAGGAAGTGAACGACACCTTCGGGCACGGCTCGGGCGACCGGGTGCTCGAGGTGCTCGCGGAGCGGCTGACGCGCGCGCTGCCGAAAGACACCATCATCGGCAGATTGGCGGGTGATGAGTTCGCGCTGTTCGTCGACGGGCTGCCGTCCGAATCCGACAACCGCGGGCCGATCGCGCACCTCGCACGCTCCATCCTCACGGACGTTGCGCGCGCGTTCCAGCTGAACCAGCACGAGGTCTTCCTCACCGCCAGCATCGGCATTGCGTTCTGCCCGCGCGATGCGGAGAACGTCATCGACCTCATCCGCAACGCCGACGCGGCGATGTACTACTCGAAGCAGAACGGCGGCAACACGTTCGCGTTCTACTCGCCGGAGATGAACGCGGCGGCGGTCGAGCGGCTCATGCTGAAGAGCAAGCTGCGCCGCGCGCTCGAGCGCGACGAGCTCGTGATCGCGTATCAGCCGAAGGTGGACCTGCGCTCCGGCCGCATCATCGGCGCCGAGGCGCTGCTGCGCTGGCGCCTGCCCGGCCACGGCGACATTCCGCCGGCGCAGTTCATTCCGCTCGCGGAAGAGACGAACCTCATCCTCGACATCGGCGAGTGGGTGCTGAACCGCGTGTGCCTCGACTACCGGCACATGCAGGCGGAGGTCGGGGACCCCGGCCGCATCTCGCTCAATCTCTCGCTGAAGCAGCTGCGTCAGGCCAGCTTCATTCTGCGCTGTCGCTCGGTGTTCCGCCGCCACGGCGTCTCGCCGACCTCGTTCGAGCTGGAGATCACCGAGACGACGCTCATGGCGGACGCGAAGCGCACCGTGCGCCTGCTCGATGAGCTGTACGCCATGGGCCTGCATCTCTCGATCGACGATTTCGGAACCGGCTATTCCTCGCTGTCGGCGCTCCAGCAGTTCCCGATCGGCACCCTGAAGATCGACCAATCCTTCGTGCGCGATGTGAGCGAGGACGCGGGCGATGCCACGATCGTGCGCACCATCATCGACATGGGTCGGAGTCTCGGCATGGATGTAGTCGCGGAGGGCGTTGAATCCCAGCGCCATCTCGAGTTCCTGCGCCGGCACAATTGCTACTACGCGCAGGGCAAGCTGTTCGGCGAGCCCTGCACGGGCGAGGAGCTGCTCGCGCTCCTTGCGCGGCAAGCGAGCGGCACCCCGCCGTTCGCGCATCTCTTGCCGAGTAGCGATTCCCTCAACACTCGCTCGGCGTAAAGCCACTGAAGGCGGACCCGGCAGGCACGCAGTCGAATCCGTCGATGTCTGCCGCCGTCACGATGCCGAACGCGTCGGCCAATGCCGATGCACAACGCGCACGGGCTCGTCTGCGGCGCGTGTGGCGTCGGGTCATCATCTACTCGTTGCTCGCGCTGTGGGCCGGTACTGCGTACTGGCACACGCACAAGGCGCTGCCGCCCGGCACGCACGTCGAGAGCCCCTGGCGCCAGATGCCCGCCGCGAACGTGTCGTTCATCGCCGATATCACGGCGGCGGACGCGTACGGCCGGCCGGTGATGAGCCAGGCGATCTTCGACGAGGTGTTGGGGATCATCCGCTCGGCGAAGCGCTTTCTCGTGCTCGACTACTTTCTCTTCAACAGCGATCGCGGCTCGATCGCGACCGAGCCGCCGGCGCGCGCGCTCTCGAGCCAGCTGCGGGATGCGCTCATCGAGCAGCGCAAGGCGAATCCCGACCTGCGCGTGCTCTTCATCACCGATCCGATCAACGACGTCTATGGCGGCGATCCGTCGCCGGACCTGGCGATGCTGCGCGACGCCGGGATCGATGTCGTCGTCACGGACCTCGACAAGCTGCGCGACTCGAACTTCATCTACTCGAGCCTGTGGCGGCTCACGCTCGGCTGGTGGAATCACGGCAACGCGAGCCGCGGCTGGCTGCCGAATCCGTTCGAGGAGGATTCGCGTCCGGTGACGTTCGGCGCGTGGGCGCGCCTTGCGAACCTGAAAGCGAACCATCGCAAGGTAATCATCGGCGACGACGGGCACGGCGAGCTCGTTGGCATCGTGGCCTCCGCGAATCCGCACGACGCGAGCAGCGCGCATTCCAACGTGGCCGCGAAGCTGCGCGGGCCCGCGCTCGCGCCGCTGCTGGAAAGCGAATTCGCCGTGGCGCGCTTCTCGGGCTGGGAAGGCGTGGTCGCAGTCGATCCGCAGCCGGCCGCGCCGCCGGAGGACTCGACGCAGCTGCTCACCGGTCAATTCGTGCGCGCGCAGATCATCACCGAGGGCGCCATTCGCAATGCGATCGTCGAGCGGGTGAGCTCGGCGGTGCGCGGCGACCACGTCGATATCGCCATGTTCTACATTGCGGACCGCAAGGTCATCGACGCGCTGCTCGCCGCCAGCGAGCGCGGCGTCGACATCCGCCTGATTCTCGACCCGAACAAAGACGCGTTCGGGCGCGAGAAGAACGGCCTGCCGAATCGGCCGGTGGCGAGCGAGCTCGTCGCGGCGAGCGACGGCCGCATTCACGTCCGCTGGTATCGCACGCATGGCGAGCAGTTCCATACCAAGCTCGTGGCGATCTACGGCACGGATCGGATATGGCTGACGCTCGGGTCGGCCAATCTCACCCGGCGCAATATCGGCGACTACAACCTCGAAGCGAACGTGGCCATCGAAGCGGCACGCAACTCGCCGCTCGGCGTGCAGGTGCTCGACTACTTCGATGCGCTCTGGAGCAACCGAGCCCCGCTCGGCATCGAGTACACCGCGGACTACGAGGTTTACGCCGATCCCTCACAAGCGCACTACTGGCTTGGGCGGATCATGGAATTCAGCGGAATCTCGACGTTCTGATCGTTCGGTCAGGGCGTGGCGGCGACGGGCGGCTCGGCGCGGACGGCGGCGGCGCTGCGATCGGCCATGGTCGTGAGCGCGGCGTTCGCCGCTTTCTCGAACGCCGAGACCACCGCGCCCAGCCTGTTCTCCTCTGCTTGCGCGACGCCTTCTGCCACGAACGACGAGATGAGGTCGCGCCCGGCGCGGCGCGCGAGCGTGCAGTCGAGCACGACGTGAATCGTCGGAGCAGCGCCGCCTTCGGTGTAGTCCGCCTCGAACCGGCGGATGTTGATTTGCAGCACGTAGTCCGCGAGGAACGGGCTAGGCGATTCGTGTACCGCGCGCCATACGCCGCTCGCGCGTAGCGTGTCGATCGCGAGCGTCTCGACAACCTCGGGCAGCTCCGCGGCCCAACGGCTGCCGAGGTAGTAGTCGAGCCGATGATCCGAGCGCACGAGCATGATGGATTGCGTGCCGAGACCCGGGTCCGCAGAGACTCGCGGCACCTGAATGGTGGCCGGGATCGCCGGCGGCTGCGCCACGTCCTCGGCTTTCACCGCGGTTGCGCGCAGGACGTAGATCTGCACGGGCGGACGATCGGCGTGCAGCCCGGAACAGCCGCTGAGAAGCGCGCCTAGCGCTGCAATCGCCGCCGCCGAGATGACGCGCTTCATCGTGGAATCGCCACTCCCGTCTGCGGTTGCTGGTAGAGAAGCTGCGACGGGTCTTCGCGCAGGCTCTGCGACAGCTCGCGAATCTCCCTCGCAGCCGCGCGGCCGTCGCGCAGGAAGCGCTCGAGCTCGGGCAGGCCTTCGCGCGTGAACGCGCGGACGTCCTGGCGATTCTCCTCGACCAGCTTGTCGAGGCGCGCGCTCGTGCTCGCCAGGTTATCCGCCACCGTCCGCACGCGCTTCATCGCGGTGACGAACTCCGGTCCGGCTGTCGCGACGACGCCGTTCGCTCCTTGCGCGACCGAGCGAACCTCGCGGGCGGCGTCCCGAAGATCCGCGACCAACCGCTGAATGTCGCGCGTCGTTTCCGGCAGGTTGGCGCTGGCCTTGTCCAGGTTCGTGATCGCGTTCGAGACGGCGGCGATGTTCTTGTCGCTCAGCATGCGCGCCGCGCGCTCCGCGACTTCGCTCGCGATCGCCACCAGATCCGGCAGCGAGGCGAGGAGCACGTCGAAGCTCGAGCGTGCCGAGCGGATGACGGGATATTTCTCGCTCGGCACGGGCGCGTTGAGGCGCCGTGTCCCGTTGTCCTGGATGAGGTCCATGTAGAGCAGGCCGGTCACGCCCTGCAGCGACAGCTCGGCGATGGTCTTCGGCGAGACGGGCGCCGACTTGTCGATATCGACGAGCACCTGCACGCGGCTCGGGTTGCGCTTGTCGATGTTCATCGCGTAGACCCGCCCGACGTCCACGCCGAGGTAGCGGACCGGCGCGCCGCGCTCGAGCCCGCTCACGCTGCCCTCGAAGTACACCTCGTAGCGCTGGTAGTCCTTGTGCTCGCGGCTGTCCGAATACCAGTACACAAAGAGCACGGCCATCGCGACGACGAGCAGCACGAAGGCCCCGACGGCGGCGTAGTTGGCCTCACGCTCCATGCACGCCCGCCCGAGCGCGGGCGCGCTCGCCGTGGAAATAAGCCTGAATCCAGGGGTGTGGGTGCTGCACGATCCCCTCGAGCGTATCGATTTCCATCTTGCGGTCGACGATCACGCCTACACGATTGCAGGTACGGAAGATGGTGTCCAGATCGTGCGTGATCATGACGACGGTCAGCCGCAGCTCCCTCTGCAGCTCCATCAGCAGCTCATCGAAGGCCGCGGCGCTGATCGGATCGAGGCCGGAGGTGGGCTCATCGAGAAACAGCAAGCGGGGATCGAGCGCCAGCGCGCGCGCGAGCGCGGCGCGCTTCACCATGCCGCCCGAGAGCTGGCTCGGATACTTGCTCGCGGCGTCCGGCGGCAAACCGACCAGCCGCACTTTCAGCATCGCGAGCTCATCGCGCATGCGCGGCGGCAGCCTCACGTGCTCGATCATCGGAAGCTGCACGTTCTGCAGCACGGTGAGCGAGGTGAAGAGCGCACCCTGCTGAAACGTCACGCCGTAGCGCGCCTTCACCTCGCGCAGCTGCTGCTCGGAGAGCTGGCTGATATCGCGGCCCTCCAGGCGAATGCTGCCCGCCTGGGGCCGGCGCAGCCCGAGAATGGTCCGGAGCAGCACCGACTTACCGGTGCCCGAGCCGCCGACCACGCCGAACACCTCGTTCTCGTACACCGTCATGTCGAGGTGATCGTGAACGACCTGCGCCCCGAAGCGATTGACGATGCCGATCGCCTCCACCATCGGGCGCGGTGCGGTCATCAGATGTCCAGCTCCATGAAGAGCACCGCGAACAGCGCATCCGCGAGGATCACGAGGAAGATCGATTGCACCACAGCCATCGTCGTGAGGCGGCCCAGCTCACGTGACGAGTCGCGCACCTGCATACCCCGATAGACCCCGGCCATGGCGATCAGCACGGCGAACACCGGGGCCTTGATGATGCCGACCCAGAACGTCGTCGGCGCGATGGCATCGTTCACGCGTTCCAGGTACTGCGTGAGCGGCATGTCGAGCAGATAGCGGCACAGGAGCGCGCCACCCGTGAGTCCGATCGCATCGGCAATCACGGTGAGCAGCGGCAAGGCGATCACGAGGCCGATGATTCGCGGCAGGACTAGCACTTCGAACGGATCGACGCCCGTCGCCTTCAGCGCGTCGACCTCTTCGTTCAACTGCATGGCGCCGATCTCGGCGGCGAAGGCGCTGCCGGAGCGCCCGGCGACGATGATCGCCGTCAGCAGCACGCCCAGCTCGCGCAGCACGCCAATCGTCACCAGGTCGACCACGAACACGTCGGCGCCGAATTGCTGGAGCTGCTGCGCGCTCATGTACGCGATGATCACGCTGATCAGGAACGCAATCAGGGAAACGATCGGGACGGCGGTGATCCCCGTGTCCCAGACATGGCGCGCGATCGAGATCGGTCGGAGTCGCCGCACGCTCGCGAGTCCCCGCAACAGCGTCACGACGACGCGGCCGGAGAAGGCGAGTGAGTCGATCAGCGCCTGCCACTGCCCGACGACCGTGCGGCCGAGCGCCTCCACCGGCTCGATGCCGGGCTCCTCCTCGCAGGATTCGGGCGCCTTGTACGGCGAGCGGGCGAGCGTCTCATCGATGATATGGAGCTGCTCGGGCTGCGGCCCTTGAAACGCGATCCGGCCATCGAGCTGACGCACGCGCTGGAGCAGCTCGCGCAAGCGCCACGCGGCGGAGAAATCGAGGACGCCGAGGCGCTCCGTATTCACGTTGAGGTAGCGCACGCCCGCGAGGTCGAGCGCCGCGAGCTCGGCGTCGATCGCCGCCAGCTCGGTGACGCGCCACTCCCCGCTCAATTCGAGATCGAGCGTGTCTCCGGAACGGCGCGTCGCGAGGTGCTGCCTCACGGCTCAAGTATCGTCGCGATACCGGCGGATGCGAATAGCACCGAAGAGCAGGCCCGCGGCGACGGCGATGCCGATCCACATTGCGGGCGTAGTGAGCAAGCCGATGACATCGATGCCGTCGAAGAGCCTGCGGCCCCCCACCGCGGCGCGCATGGCCCGACCGCTGGCCGCGATGCCCGCGAGATTGATGCCGAAGCGGTCGCGCAGCGCCCCGCCGATGTAGTGAGTGCCGAAAATGAAGCGCTCGCCGAGCACCAGAATGAGGGGCGGCAGCACGGTCCAGACGAGTGCGCTCCCCTTGGCCCAGGCCGAGATCAGCAGCTGATACGCCGCCACGGGCGCATACCAGAGCGCCAGTACGAAGATGTAGACCAGCACGATGCCGTTCAGGCGCAGCCAGCCGGCCGTATCCCAGCTCATCAGCGGCGCGAGCGCGGCGTTGCCGTGCAGGCGGACGTACAGAATGCCGAACGCCAGAAGGTTCGTGACGAACGCGACCAAGAACACACCGAGCGGCACGATGAGCAGCGCCACCACCAGCTTCGTCAGCACAGTGGCCGCGTCGGAGACGGGCAGGGACTTCCAGAAGAGAATGCTGCGATCCTTCCGTTCCGCGTAGAGGCAATCCGCGAGATAGAAGAACACGACAACGGACATCAGCGCGAACAGCACTGACGTGAACATCAGCTGCGCGAAGAGCAGCGGGGAGCCGTCGATGTGCAGGGGCCCACGCGGCACACCGCCCAGACCGAAGGCACCGGGCATGAAGCACGCGGCGAGGTACAGCGCGGCGAGGACGAGCGGGGCGATCCAGAGCGCGCGGTGCTCCCAGAATTCACGGCGAACCAGCACGGGCCAGCCTTTCGCGAGGACTGCGGGCACGGTGCTCATGCGACGGCTCCTTGCATCTTGGCGACGAACAGGTCCGCGATCGACGGCGTGCGGATTTCGCCGAGCTGCCCGAGCTCGGCGCTGCTGCGGCCCTCGAAGAACATCGCCACGCGCCCGAAGATCTCGCGCTCGTAGAAGGGCTTCAGCTCGCGCGCGCGCCCGGCCTGATCCGGCCGCACGTTCAGCTGCACGTAGCGCTCGGCCAGCCCTTCGACCGGCGAATCGAGCGCGATGTGCCCGCGATTGATGAAGATGACGTCCGTCAGCAGGTTCTCGACCTCTTCGACCTGATGCGTCGTCAGCAGAATCGTGCGCTCCTTGTCGAAGTAGTCGTTCAACAGGGTGTCGTAGAACTGGCGGCGATAGAGCAGATCGAGGCCGAGCGTCGGCTCGTCGAGCACGAGCAGGCGCGCATCGATCGCGAGAATGAGCGCGAGGTGCAGCTGCGTGACCATGCCCTTCGAGAGCTCGCGCACGCGCTTGTGCATGCCGATGTCGGTCTTGCGCAGAAATTCTTCGGCGCGTGCGCGTTCGAAGCGGGGATGCACGCCGGCGACATAGTCGAGCGCCTGCGACACGCGCAGCCACTTGGGGAGCACGGCCACGTCCGCAATGAAGCAGACCTCCTGCATCACTGCATTGCGGTCTCGATACGGGTCCTTGCCGAACACGCGCAGCTCGCCCTGGAACGGCGTGAGTCCGAGGATGGCCTTGAGGGCCGTCGTCTTGCCGGCGCCGTTCGGGCCGATGAGGCCGACGATGCGCCCGGGTGCGACGGAGAAGCTCACTCCATCGAGTGCACGCGCGCCGTTGTAGAACTTCGTCAGGCCGCGGGCTTCAATGATCGTCGTCATGGCTCCCGTCCTGATCTTGATCCTGAGCGGGGGTCGAAGGCCAAGGGGTGGCGGGCGGTGGCGCCCCGTTGCGCAGGAGATCGGCGGCGGAAAGTCCGAGCCGCTGGATCGTCGCGTACACCTTCGGCCATTCCTCTTCGAGGAAGCGGGCGCGCTCGTCCTTCATGAGGGCCTTGCGGGCGCCTTCGCTCACGAACATGCCCCGGCCGCGGCGCTTCTCGACCAGCTGCTCGTCGACGAGCTGCTGGTACCCCTTCAGAACCGTCAATGGATTCAGTCGGAACTCGGCGGCGACACTGCGCACCGAGGGGAGCGGGTCGCCTTCCTTGAGGGCGCCTTCGAGGATCATCGCCACGACCCGGTCGCGCAGTTGCCGGTAGATCGGCAGGCTGTCGTCCCACTGCGGGTCCATGGTTGCTCCGGGCGCCCTCGTGCTCAGGTCAATAGCCGACTACTGTAGCAAACCACTTGCGCCGGCCTGGGCCAGGTGGATGCTCGCCGCGGTCGCCGTGCTCGCGACCGTGGGCACCAGGTGCGCGGCGGTCCGCACGACCGCGGTCGAAGTCACGAACGCATAGCTGCCGAACACCGTGAGCGCAACCGCAACCGCACCGCACGCCAGGACCTTCAGAGGCTTCACATTCAGGACGTTCATGACCGCTTCTCCTTCGTCTCACTGGCTCCCTGCACCATGCAGTTCGCCTTCGTCTTGGTGATATATATAACTACAACACTACTCAAGTGTCAACACCAGCACAGTGTGAGTTTTTCCACCCGATCGGCGGGCGGGCTGCGTTGAAGCACCGTCCTCACGGGGGACCTGGATGAGCTCACAGATCTCGGGAGTGGCGCCGGTGGATTCGGACTTCGGTGTCGAGCGCCCGCGACGCACGCGGACGCAGTTCCGGCGCCCACAGGTGGCGCGTACAGTTGGGCCGATGGCCGATGTCGACGATGGCGAGTTGATGGTGCGCTACGCAGCAGGCGACATGCGGGCTTTCGAGAGTCTCTATCGCCGCCATCGCAGCGCGCTCTACCGCTATCTCGCGCGGCACACGCGCGATCCGGAGATCGCGAACGATCTGTTCCAGGAGGTGTGGAGCAAGGTGATCGCGAGCCGCGCTCGCTACGAGCCGCGCGCGAAGTTCAGCACGTTCCTGTACCGCGTGGCGCACAACTGCTTCATCGACCACTGCCGCCGCGCGACGGGACGCACCGATCGCACCATCGCCAACAACGAGGATTTCGATCTGGAGAACGTGTTGCCCGCCGCCGCAGCCGATGCGCCAGATACGCGCGCAGAGCACGAGCAAACGCTCGCACGCTATCGCGCGGCGCTCGCCTCGCTTCCCGCCGAGCAACGCGATGCGTTTCTGTTGTATGAAGAGTCCGGACTGTCGCTCGATGAAATCGGCCAGATCACGGGTGTGAGCATGGAGACGGCCAAGAGCCGCTTGCGTTACGCGCTCGCGAAGCTGCGCGCCGCGATGACTCCGCAAGACGTGGCGGCGAACAGCACGCCCGTCTGCAAGCGCGAGATGTTCGCCCGCGAACCGGCTGCGCAGGCCGCCGCGGACGTTTCGCCTGCAGCGGCATTGGAAGGACCGGGGACATGACCGTGGTCGAAAACGAAGATCGCGAGCTCGAGGACTTTCTCGCCCGGCGCTCGGTGCTGCATCGGCGTCTTGCGGATCGCGACTATCACGAGCCCTCGCCGGAGCTCGATCGCTTGGTGCTCGATCGGGCGCGCGAAGCGATCGAGGTCTCGGCGAACGCGCCGATGTATCGCGCGCCGCGCTGGGCGTTGCCGGTCGCGCTTGCGGCAAGTGTGGTGCTTGCGCTGGCCGTAGTGGTGAACGTCGCGCGTCTGCACGGGCGCGATGGCTATCCGGTCGCGGCGCCCATGAGCGCAGTGGAAACTGGCCCGGCCGTCACCGCCGAGAGCAAAGCAGGGCCGGTGCCGCCACCCGCAGGCGGCGCCCAGCTTGCACAGCAAGGGCGCAGCGGATTCGCGCCGGCGCCGCGAACGGATTCGGCCGACGCGCCCCGGTCCGATTCGGCGGATGACGGTTCGCCGCCGCTAGCGGCGGCCAATGCGCACGACTCCACGCTCTCGAGCGCATCGGCCGATGCACCTCGGACCGCATCGGCTCAAGAGACCAACGGGAGCGCATCGCAAGCCGCCGCGAAGGCTCGCGTCGACTCGACCCATTCGCCGCGCTTCGCGCGCGCCGAATCGCCGGGTGAGCGTCGTGTCGCTCCCGCGCGGGAGAGCGCCCTGCGCACGAGCGAAGCGGAAAGCCCGAACCCGGGCACCGCGCGCCTCCCGCCGAGCCAAGTGCCACTGCCGGACGCGCCCGCTCCAATGCTCGGCGACAAAAGCGTGCACACGGACCCGCAAGCCTGGATGCGGCAGATCGAGCAGCTGCGCCTCGCCGGCAAATCCACTGACGCGGACCGCGAGATCGCAGCATTCCGTAAAGCGTTCCCGCAGGTCCCCGTCTCGGCGGCGGCCCTCGGCCACGATTCCCGCCCGACGAAGTAGCCGCCGCGTCGCGCCATCTGCCGGGCGCAGGCCGGCTATCGCTCCCGGTAATGGCAGTCCGACGCCCCGGACCCCTAAAATTGCGGCCCTTTTTCGTCGGAGCAGCTCATGAAGCAAGCCGTGAACGTCGCAATCACCGGCGCGGCCGGTCAGATCGGGTACGCCCTCGCCTTCCGCGTCGCCTCGGGTCAGATGCTGGGGCCCGATCAGCCGATCAATCTCCACCTGCTGGAGATCACGCCTGCGCTGCCCGCTTTGCAGGGCGTGGTCATGGAGCTTGCCGATTGCGCGTTCCCGACCTTGAACAAGATCGTCGCGACGGACGATGCGAAGGTCGCCTTCCGCGACCTGCACGTCGGCCTGCTCGTCGGCGCGCGCCCGCGCGGGCCCGGCATGGAACGCAAAGACCTGCTGCTCGCGAACGCGCAAATCTTCTCCGCGCAGGGCAAGGCGCTGAACGAGGTCGCCGATCGCAACGTGAAGATTCTCGTCGTCGGCAATCCGGCGAATACGAACGCGCTCATCGCGCGCGCCAATGCGAAGGATCTCAACCCGCGGAATTTCACGGCCATGACGCGTCTCGATCACAACCGCGCGCTGTCGCAGCTCGCGGAGAAGACCGGCACTCACGTCACGGCGATCCGCAAGATGACGATCTGGGGCAATCACTCCTCGACGCAGTACCCGGACATCACGCACGCCACGGTGAACGGTAAGCCGGCGACGAGCCTGGTCGACCAGAAGTGGGTGACGGAGACCTTCATTCCCGTCGTCCAGCAGCGCGGCGCCGCCATCATCAAGGCGCGCGGGCAGTCGTCCGCGGCCTCGGCCGCGTCGGCGGCGATCGATCACATCCGCGACTGGGTGCACGGTACGCCCGATGGCGATTGGGTCTCCATGGCCGTGCCGTCGGATGGCAGCTACGGGATCAAGGAAGGCGTCATCTACTCGTATCCCGTCACGTGCAAGAACGGCGAGTACCAGATCGTTCAGGGCCTTTCAATCAACGAGTTCAGCCGCAACCGTATGGACGCGACCGACAAAGAGCTGCGCGAGGAGCGCGACGGCGTGAAAGAGCTGCTCGGCTGACCGAGCGAGCGCCCGCACGGGCGCCGCGACGGGGCGGGTCTTTCGCCGCCCGCCTCGTCACACGTCACACTGGCGGCTATAGTCGGTCGGAAAACGCCGCTCGTCAGGCGCTTAGCCCTGCCAGGCCGCCACGCCACGCAGGGTACGCAGCGCGGGCGGCACTGGCCGAAATCTCCGCAAAGGAGCGCTCATGCTCGGCGCGTTCATTTCCCTGCTCTTGCTGGCCGCGGCCGCGTATGCGTTGACGCAGCCTGGTGGCGTCATCGCGCTGGTGTTCATCGGCGCGGTGCTGTTTCTCGCGTACAAGCGCCTGTCCCTGCTCACCTTCACGGCGACGTTCACCGTACTGCTGGTCGCGTACACGCTGCTCGGCGCGGCGAGCGCGCCTGCTGGCGTGTGGAAGGGATTCCTCTGGCTCGTCGTCGCCGCGCTCTGGCTGCTGAACGTACGCCCGCTGCGCAAAGCGCTGATCACGCGGCGATTCATGAAAACCTACCTGAAGCTCCTGCCCACGATGTCGCAGACCGAGCGCGAAGCGCTCGAAGCCGGCACGGTGTGGTGGGACGGCGAGCTGTTCACCGGCGCGCCGAAGTGGAGCAAGCTGCTGTCGGCCAAGCCGCCGCAGCTCTCCGCGGAAGAGCAAGCGTTTCTCGATGGGCCCTGCGAAGAGCTGTGCCGCATGCTCGACGACTGGGACATCACCCACAAGCGCGGCGACATGCCGCCTCACGTGTGGGAGTTCCTGAAAACCAAGGGCTTCTTCGCGATGATCATCGCGAAGAAATACGGTGGCCTGGAATTCTCGGCTTACGCGCACTCGTGCGTGCTTGCGAAGATCGCAAGCCGCAGCGTCACCGCTTCGTCGACCGTCGCCGTACCGAACTCGCTCGGCCCGGCCGAGCTGCTAAACCACTACGGCACCGAAGAGCAGAAGAACTACTACCTGCCGCGTCTCGCGCGCGGCGAGGAAGTGCCGTGCTTCGCGCTCACGGGGCCGCGCGCCGGGTCCGATGCCGCGTCGCTTCCCGATACGGGCGTCGTGTGCAAGGGCCAGTGGCAGGGGCGCGAGATCGTCGGCATCAAGCTGAATTTCTCGAAGCGCTACATCACGCTCGCGCCCGTGGCGACGGTGATCGGGCTCGCGTTCCGTCTCTTCGATCCCGAGAAGCTCCTCGGCGACCAGACGGACATCGGCATCACCTGCGCGCTCATCCCGCGCAATACGCCGGGCGTGACGATCGGCCGCCGTCACTTCCCGATCAACATTCCTTTCCAGAACGGCCCGATCCAGGGCCGCGATGTGTTCGTGCCGCTCGACTTCATCATCGGCGGGCCGAAGATGGCGGGGCAGGGCTGGCGCATGCTCGTCGAGCAGCTCTCCGTCGGGCGCTGCATCTCGCTGCCCTCGAATGCGACGGGCGGCGCGAAGGCGGCGACCTGGGCGACCGGCGCGTACGGCCGCATTCGCCGGCAGTTCAACATGCCGGTCGGCAAGTTCGAAGGCGTCGAGAACATCATCGCGCGCATGGCAGGACTCACGTACACGATGGACGCCGCGCGCTCCGTCACGGCCGGCGCGATCGACGGCGGCGAACGGCCCTCGGTGCCCTCGGCGATGCTGAAATATCACGTCACGGAGATGGGGCGCGTCGTCGCCAACGACGCGATGGACGTGCACGGCGGCAAGGGCATCTGCCTCGGGCCGCGCAACTATCTCGGACGCGGTTACGAGTCGGTGCCCATCGCCATCACCGTCGAAGGCGCCAACATTCTCACGCGCAACCTGATCATCTTCGGCCAGGGCGCGGTGCGCTGCCATCCATTCGTGCTGCGAGAGATGACGGCGGCGCGCAATCCGGATCGCGCGAAGGGCGTCGACGAGTTCGATCGCGCGCTGTTCGGGCACATCGGCTTCACGATCTCGAACGCCGTGCGCTCGTTCATCATGGCGCTCACGCACGCGCGGTTCGCGCGCACGCCGGTCTCCGGACCGACCGCGCGCTACTACCAGCACATCGTGCGCTTCAGCGCGTCGTTCGCATTCGCGGTGGACGTCGCGATGCTCACGCTCGGCGGCTACTTGAAGAAGAAAGAGAACCTCTCCGCGCGGCTCGGGGATGTGCTCTCGTGCATGTATCTCGCCTCGATGGTGCTGAAGCATTACGAGAATCAGGGCCGGCACGAGGCGGACCTGCCGATCGTCGAGTGGGCCTGCCGTCACCTGCTCTACACGGCGCAGGAGCAGCTTCACAGCTTCCTGCGGAATTTCCCCAATCGGCTGCTCGGCGGGATCATGCGGTTCGTGATCTTTCCGCGCGGCCTCGTGTACTCGGCGCCGAGCGATCGGCTCGGGCATGCGATCGCGGAGCTCGTGTCGAGCCCCAGTGATGCGCGCGAGCGGTTGTGCCACTTCATCTACAAGACGATCGAGCCGAGCAATCCGCTGGGCCTGCTGCAGGAGGCGCTGGTGCTGTCGCAAACCGCCGAGCCCATCGAGAAGCGGATTCGCGTGGAAGGCGTGAAGACCGGGAAGATCACGGCGCTCGATCTGCCCGGACAGATTCAGCAGGCGCTCGCGCTCGGCATCATCTCGGAAACCGAGGCGGCGACGCTGCGCGAGTACGATCGCAAGGTCATGGACATCATCAACGTGGACGATTTCGCGCCGCACGAGCTCGGCGTCGAGGCGCAACCGGTGCCGCAAGTACCGGCGGCGGTGACGAGCATTCACGTCGCCTGAGGAGCGGGTTCCTTGAGCGGAGGAGAGGTCTCGACCGGCATCGCGCCGGCGGCGCGCGATGCCAAGGATGAAGGCGCCGTCGATGCGGGCGGTCAGGCCGCACGCGATGAGGGCGGCGCGACCGTTGGGGATGTGGGCCCGGCGACGGCCGCGAGCCGCCACGCCGCGCCGTGGGCAAATGCGCTCGCACCCTCCTTGAGTAGTCATGCCGTCGAGCCGGAAAGTCGACCGTGCGCCGCCGTAGCTGCTGCGCAAGCAACCACCGCGGACACGGCCGCGGCGGCCGCTGCGCCAGCGCACACTGCGGCAATGATTGCCGCAGCACCGAACACGATGGCAGCGCAGATTGCGGCTGTTGCCGCAGCGCCGAACACCGCGGTAGCGAACACTGCGGCGACTGTTGCCACAGCACCGAACGCGGTTACGGCTGCAGCGCCGCCGCTAGCACCGCCGCACGGCATTTCGCTCGCGTCAGCCAGCGCAGCTGCGCTACCCGCGCACGGCGTGGAATCCGCATCGCCGATCGAGACGTGCCAGAACTGCGGCGCCCCGCTCACCGGCAAGTACTGCTCCGCCTGCGGCCAACGCCACGACCCGCATATCCATTCGCTCGTCGAATTCATCGGCGAAGCCGCGGAAAGCATCACGCACGCAGACTCGCGCGTCTGGCGCACGCTCTGGGCATTGATCGCACGCCCCGGCTTCCTGACGAAGGAATTCCTCGAGGGACGGCGCGCCCGCTACCTACCGCCGTTCCGGCTCTACCTCGTCCTGAGTGTCGCGTTCTTCCTCATCGCGACGGCCGGCAGCAGTCCCAGGACAGTCGGTTTCGTCGGGCTCCACACCGGCGACGGCGCGCCTTCAATCGACGTGCAGAAGCTCGACCAGTCCCCCGCAAACCCGTCGGAGACGCCCGAGCAGCGCGCGAACCGCATCTGCAACGACTTCACTTTCATGGACGGTTCGGCCAAAGGCCTCGTCGATGGCCCGGCCGTGTGCCGCAAGATCGTCCGCGACAACGGTCACGCGCTGGCCCAGGCGCTCTACCACAACATCCCGCGCGCCCTGATCGTGCTGCTGCCGCTGCTCGCGCTGACCATGCGTGCGATGTATTGGCGGCGGAGGTATGTGGAACACCTGCTTTTCTTCGTGCACACGCACGCGTTCACGTTCGTGTTCCTCACGATCTACGTCCTCTTCATGCGCTTCGTCCCGTCTGACTCGTTGCACGACACCGCGACGGTCCTCATGGTGCTCGGCGTCCCCTACTACACGTATCGCGCGATGCTGCGCGTTTACCGGCAACGCAAGTGGGTGACGTGGTTCAAGTTCGCGGCCCTCTCGCTGTCGTATTTCGTGCTCGGCCTGATCATGACCGTGCTGCTGGGCCTCTACACGGCGGTCACGTTGTGAGTCTTACGCGCCCGTCATTTGTTTCATGACAACCGGCTGGCTAAGCTGGGGCGCGGCCAAGAGAGCGGCCGCGCAATCCCGAGACGTCACGGAGAACTCATCCATGCGTGTAGCACTCGCAGTCGCCGCCATCGCCCTCGTCACCAGCGCCGTTTACGCGCAGGAACGCACGCCGTCGCCTGCCGGCGCGGAGGCCTACATCATCAGCCCGAAAGACGGCGCGACGGTGAAAAGTCCCGTGAAAGTGGTCTTCGGACTGAAGGGCATGGGCGTCGCGCCCGCCGGCGTGAAGATGGAGAACACGGGGCATCATCATCTGCTCATCGACACCGACGTGCCCGCGGACGCCAACGCGCCGCTGCCCACGACGGACCACGTGAAGCACTTCGGCAAGGGCCAGACGGAAACCTCGATCGAGCTGCCGCCGGGCAAGCACACGCTGCAACTCGTGCTCGGCGACGAGAACCACATCCCGCACAACCCGCCGGTCGTGTCGAAGAAGATCACGATCAACGTGAAGTAATCGCATGAAGAGGCGCACGCGGGCCGCTTCGCGGCGCGTGCGCCGCCACTTCAGCGGGGTTCGCAGCACGGCGAACCCCGCCGAGTCGCACGGACGCGGCGCATGAGCCGGGCCATTCTCCACGTCGACATGGACGCGTTCTACGCGTCCATCGAGCAGCGCGACGATCCTACGCTGAAGGGCAAACCGGTCATCGTCGGCGGAACGCGCGGACGCGGTGTGGTCGCCGCCGCGAGCTACGAAGTGCGCAAGTTCGGCGTGCATTCGGCGATGCCGATGACGACGGCGCTACGCCTGTGTCCGCACGCCGTCTGCGTGCATCCGCGCATGCAGGTCTACAAGGAAGTGTCCGAGCAGATCTTCGCGATCTTTCACCAATTCACGCCCGTGGTCGAAGGGCTCTCGCTCGATGAAGCGTTCCTCGACGTGACCGCCAGTCGTGCCCCGCTCGGCGACCCGGTCGCGATCGCGCGCGCGATCAAAGAACGCATTCTGCGCACGACACGCCTCACGGCATCGGTCGGCGTCGCGCCCAACAAGCTCGTCGCGAAGATCGCGTCCGATCTGCACAAACCGGACGGGCTCACGGTGGTGACGCCCGACACCGTGCAGCGCGTGCTCGATCCGCTCTCGATACGCCGCCTGCCGGGCCTCGGTCGGAAGATGGGCGCGAAAGTGGAAGCGGCGGGCATTCACACGTTCGCTGAATTGCGCACCGCGAAAGACTCTGTTTTGTGGCCCCTGTTCGGCAAGTACACGCGGCGGATTCGTGAGCGCGCCGCCGGCATCGACGACCGCGAGGTCATTCCGGACCGGGATGAGAAGTCGATCAGTGCCGAGGACACCTTCGCGGCCGACATCGCGGAGCCGCGGCGCCTGCAGGGCGAGCTCGCCGCCCTGGCGGATCGCGCCTGCGCGCGGCTGCGGGCGAAGGGGCTCGTCGCGGGATGTGTCACCGTCAAAATTCGCCGCCACGATTTCTCGACCTTCACCCGCCAGCGGCGCATTTCACCGGCGACACATGACAGCCAGGCCATCGGGCGGGTCGCGCGCGAGCTGCTGGGCGTCTGGCTCGCAGCGCACCCGGGGGCCAAGATCCGCCTGCTCGGCGTGGGCGTCAGCCAGCTCGCGGTGGCCGAGCAGCTCGATCTCTTCGCCGCATCGGGTCCGAAGGGCCCCTCCAAGCTGGACAGGACCCTCGACGCCATCCGCGAGAAATTCGGCAGTCAGGCGCTGACCCGCGCCGGCAACCTCGAAGACAAGTCCGGACACGACTGAGCTCGGCCGGCCCTCCCGGCCGCGCACCCCTGCCGGCACCCGTCGGCGTTTGCACACACCCTGGGGCTACCGGGCTCCGGGGCGACGAACTTTGCCGGCCCAAATGCACCCAACCGACTCCCATGCAATACTCGCGACCCGGGCGGATAGGCCACCCGCCTCTACACCATTACACATGTATCTGTCGTTCTTCGGCCTAAACGAGAAGCCCTTCGCGATCACGCCCGATCCGCGATATCTCTACCTGAGCGAGCGCCACGCCGAAGCCCTGGCTCACCTGCTGTACGGCATCAACGAAGCCGGCGGCTTCGTGCAGCTCACCGGCGAGGTGGGCACCGGCAAGACGACCACCATCCGCTCGCTGCTCGGGCAGACGCCGAAGAACGCCGAAGTCGCGCTGATCCTGAACCCGCGCATGACGCCGACGGAGTTCCTGCTCACGATCTGCGAGGAGCTCGGGATCGGCGTACCGGATTCCGCCGAGCACAGCCTCAAAGACCTCGTCGACATCCTGAACGACTATCTGCTGCGCGCTCACGCGGGCGGGCGGCGCATCGTGCTCGTCGTCGACGAAGCGCAGAACCTCTCGCCCGAGGTGCTCGAGCAAGTGCGCTTGCTCACCAACCTCGAGACGAACACGCAGAAGCTTCTGCAGATCATCCTCATCGGCCAGCCCGAGCTGCGTACGCTGCTCGAGCGCACCGACCTGCGTCAGCTCGCGCAGCGCATCACGGGCCGTTATCACCTCGATCCGCTGTCCGCGGTCGAGACGTCGGCGTACGTGCGTCACCGCTTGCGCGTCGCCGGTGCGACGACGGACATCTTCACGCCGCCCGCGCTGAGCGAGATTTACCGGCTCTCCGGCGGCGTGCCGCGTGTGATCAACGTGATCGCCGATCGCGCCCTGCTCGGCGCATACACGCAGGATCGCCATCGCGTCGGCAGCAGCCTCGTCCGTCACGCTGCGACGGAAGTGTTCGGTCGCAAGTTCGCGCCTGCGTGGCTGCCCTGGGCGGGTGCCGCCGGCGCGGGGCTCGCCGTGGTCGCAACCGTGTTTCTCGTGTGGGAGCTGTTCCCTGGCAGCCGTTCGGCCGTGGCGGGAGACAAGGCCACGAACATCGAGGCCGCGCCGCCGGCGGTCGCCATCACCGAGAGTGGCGCAAAGGCAAGCGACGGCGATCGGGTCGCGGGAGCAGCGAACGAAGCGTCGAGCGGTCTGCGCGTCGCATCGCTCACCGACCCCGCCGCCGAACCCCTCTCGGAGCTGCTGAAGACGTACGCGTCCGAGACCGTTCCCGACGGTGCGTTCGGCAAGCTCTTCAGCATGTGGGGCGCCAAGTACGAAGCGGACAGTGACGATCCGTGCACGCAGGCCTCGCGGCAGGGACTCGAGTGTCTCGTCCAGCGCGGCTCCTTCGGTCAGCTGCGTCAATACAACCGGCCGGCGATCCTCATGCTGAACGACGAGAACGGCGTCGCTCACCAGGTCGTGCTCACCAATCTCGCGGACGAGAGCGCGAAGGTGGACCTCGGCGGCAAGCGTCACGTCGTGCGGATCAGCGATCTCGCGCGGCTCTGGTTCGGCGATTTCATCATGCTGTGGCGTCCGGGTACGCCGCACGTGAAACCCTTGAGCGTCGGCATGCGCGGCGCCGAGGTGCGCTGGCTGCGGCAGAGCCTGCAACGGGTGACCGGTGCGCCGCCCGATTTCGCGGCGAGCGACGTGTTCGACGCCAAGCTCAGCGAGCTGGTGAAGGATTTTCAGAAGCGCAACCAGCTCACTGTGGACGGTATCGCGGGCGTGCAAACTCAGATCGTGCTCGCGAGCGCGGTCGCCTCGCCCGATTCGCCCGTCCTGCGCAGCGAGCCCGCGCACGGTGGTGGCTAGCTCATGTCGTTCATTCTCGATGCGTTGAAAAAGTCCGAAAACGACCGCCAGCGGCAGAGCGGGCCGGCGTTGTTCGAGGTGCGGGTCGCGCCGCCCCGAGCGGGATTCCCGACCTGGGCCTACGCGCTGCTCGCGCTGCTCGCCGTCAATCTGGTGGTGGTCGGCTGGATCCTTCTGAAGAAGCCCGCCGTCGCCGGCACTCGGCAAACGGCCGCCAACGAAAGCTCGACTGCCACGCCCGCGCCTGCCGCGACGCCCGCGCAATCGACGCCGGCGCCGCAGCCGCAAGTTGCGCAGGTGGCGCCGCCGCCGGCAGCTACGTACGCGGCTCCACCGCAGCCTGCATACGCACCGGCTCAGTACCCTCAGCAAGCGTACGCAGCGCCCGCTTATCCGCCGCAGCAGGGCTATGCGCAGCAAGGCTACGGGCAGCCGCAGGGCTATCCACCGCCGCCGGGCTACGGCCAGCAGGCCTATCCGCAGGCGCAAGGTTATCCGCCACAGCAGAGTTACCCCGCAGGACCGCCCGCCCAAAACGGCGGGTACGGGGCGCCAGCTCAGCAGCAGACCTACTCAGCGCCTCCCGGAGCGAACCCGGACGACTACGCGCCCGCACAAGAGCCCTCTGGCAGCACGGGGACGTTCGGACATGTGCGTCGCGGCCTCGAGAACGGCCTGATGACGTACGAAGAGGCCGCGCAGAAGAACAGTCTTCCGCCGCTTCATCTCGATCTGCACGTCTACGCGCCGGACCCGAGCAAGCGCTTCGTGCTCGTGAACGGCAACAAGGCGAACGAGGGGCAATCCATCGAAGGCGTGCGCGTCGATTCGATCACGCCCGAAGGTGTGGTGATGTCCTACCGTGGCGTGCAGTTCATGTTGCTGCGAGACTGAGCGCGCCCGCGCGCGCTCACTCCGCGATGTACCACTTCTTGTCGACCTGCTCCAACGCGAAGGTGTCGAACGGCAGGCCCTGGCCGCTGACGTCATAGACGGCGCGCCGCCCCTCGTACTCGAAGCGGGGCACAAGGTCCTTCAGGATGCGCATCGTCGCGGCGAGCATCTCGCGCGTGCCGATGCTGTTCTTACAGGCGTTGATCAGCGCCTCGAGCGCCTTCTTCGAGGTGACCTTGCGGAAGTTCGGGCTCATGTACTTGTTGTAGTAGTCCTCGCAGCTCGGCACCGCGAGCGCCTTGCTTGCGTTGTCGAGCAGCTCGCCGATCTGCGGCGGCACGCCGGTCTCGGCACGCGAACCCGGTTTGATCAGCGTCTGCGCGGTCGCCGCCGCAGGCGGCGGCAGCCCGGCATAGATGCTTCGGCGCGCATTCGCGAGATCATCGATCTGCGCCTCGATCTCGGTGGGCAGAGTCGCCTTCCAATCCTTGCCGTAGGGCCGGATCGAGACGACGTTCACGACCTCGACCTTCGCGTGATCCTTGTCGCCCTTGCCCTTCACCAGCACCTGCACGACGCCGTCCTTGTCCGGCACCGCGGCGAGCCAGTCGGCGTCCTTGTACTCGCGACCGAACAGGTAGAGCTTGCGTCCGAGCGCTGCGTAGAAATCGATGGGCGTGAGGTGCTCGATCTCCGCGAGCGACCGGCCCGGGCCGAAGAGACGGCTGCGAATCGTGCTATCCCCGCGGCCCGCCTCCTCACGCAGCTGCGTGAGGATCTTGTTGCGCAGAGCCTCGAGGTCCGACGGGTGAATGGCATACGCGACCGCCTGCGGGCTGCCGCTCGCCACCGCATCCAGATACTCCTCGACGGCTTTCTTCTGCGCGCCCGAGGGCCTCTGGAGCTCCGCTGCGCTGAGCAGCGCAGGCGCGAGCATCAGGCCCAGCAACACCGCACGCGCGAGGACCGAAAAGCGGAAGCTTTGGGTATGGGAAATCATGCGGGTCAGACCCCAGGGGATTTGGCTCGGTTCCGAGAGCATACCGTTCGCACGGGCCTTCACAGCAGCAAGTCGACGACGATCGGACGGTGATCCGAGCCGTCCGCCGCGCCGGGACGGAAAGACTTCACGGTGACGGCCGCGTTCACCAGGGCGTGGTCGATCTGGATGCCGGCCGGCAACAGGAAGGAAGGCCAGGTCGGTACCCAACCGAATCCGTCGGCGGCGGAGCGCAGATGGCCTTCCGCCAGCAACCGTCTGAAGTAGGGGGAAAACGGCGTCACGTTGAGATCGCCCACGATCACGAGCGGCAAGTCCTTGGTCGCCCGGGCGTAGCGCGCGAGCAGCTCGAATTGCTGGTTGCGCCGGGTCGCCGAGGGCGGCGCCATCGGCCAGGTCGCATGCACTCCGAAGAGCCGCAGGTTGCGACCCTCGGGCGTGACGAGCGTGGCCTGAATTGCGGGTTCCTGCCGAGCTCCGATCGGCAGCACGCCGACGTCCTTCATCGGCAGGCGCGACCAGAGATTCACGCCACGAACGCCGACGCCGCGCGTCGCGTAGTGGTAGGGGTATTCCCGATCCAGAGCGGCGAGCGCGCGGCGCCACTCGTCCGTCATCTCGACCAGCACGACGGCGTCGGGCCGCTCGCGGTGAATAAAATCGGCGACACGTTGAAATTGGCGGTTCGTATAGAGCACGTTGGCGGATGCGACGCGCACGTGGACCGGGTCGCCCGGCCCGCGCGCCTCCGCGGAGGGAGCCGTCGGCGGACGGGCGGCGAGCACTGGCGCGGCACTGAATGTGTTGCAAGCCGCGATCGCCAAGGCAAGCGCGGCCCACGCCGGGCGACGCACGATCACGAAGACGACGAAGGTGACGAGCGCAAGGGCCGCATATTGCACGGGAAAGTGCACGGCAAGGTCTCCGAGCCAGAAACGGCCTGCGGTGGTCGCCAGGAGCGATGCGCCGAGCAGAGATAAGGTTAAAAGGGCCGCGAGCGCAGGAATTCGACGCCAGAGTGCTTGATCGGGCAGTGCGGAAAATCCACCATTCGCACCGCGCTCTTCTGCCACTGAGCCGCTCACTTGTTTTCGCTGCCCTGGGATCGTCGTCGTATGAGCCTGACCCTGGATCGGCCGAACTCGCCTTGCGCCCGACCGCGCCTCTGCGCGGGGCGCGTTGGCATTTAGCTCCGTGCCGCCAGGTCGCAGGATGATGAGTGTCACAGAAATCCCGGAGGGCAGGCGACTGGTGTGTTCGCTCTGTGTGGCGGCGCGGGGTCTGGAGCGAGTGGACGGAGGAACGTGGCAAAGCGGGCGCGTGAGCAAACCGCCTGGAGTGGCATCGACATGAGCGCCGCAGCTTCGCGCGACGTCGTCGACCTGCCACCGGAGAGTCTCGTCGTCCTCACGCACGACACGGAGCTGCTCACCACGCTGCGTGCCGTCGCGACCGAGCACGAAATCTCCACCGTGGGCGCCGAGGCCGATCTCGCCACGCAGCTGCTCGAGAATCACGCGGGCGTGGCGGTGCTCGACACCTCCGCGGTGACGAGCCCGATCGGGCAGCTCGCGGAACGTCTCAAGGCGCAGTTCCCGGATCTGGTGCTCGTCGTCGCAGGCAGTGTGCACGATCAGGCGGCGCTCGGCGGACAGATCCAGCGCGGCACGGTCTATCGCTTCCTGCACAAGCCCGTCTCCGAACAGCGCGTGCGCCTCTTCGTGAACGCCGCCTGGCGCCGGCACGACGTGGAGCACCAGGAGATCATCGAAGCGACCGCATCGAATCTGCGCGCGCCGATGTGGGCGCCGCCGCGGCCGACCGAGAAGACGATCAAGAACATGAAGTGGGCCGGCATCGCCGCCGCCGCGGCCGTCGCGCTCGTGCTGGTCACGTGGTTCGTGACGCGCCAAACGAGCGGGCCCTCGGAGGCCGCCGCCGATTCCGCAACGGCGACGCAGCCCGCGCCCGGCGCGGTCTCGCCCGAAGCCGAGCTCGAGTCGCTGCTCGCGCGCGCCGATGCCGCGCTGCGCGCCGGCGCGCTCACCGCGCCGCCCGCGGAGAACGCGGTGGATCTCTACCGGCAGGCCATGCGGCTGAAGAGCGACGACCCACGCCCGGGCATCGGCATCGAGCGGGTGATGGACAAACTGCTCACGGCCGCCGAGAAGGCGCTGCTCGAAGATCGCACGGACGAGGCGGCGCGCCTCACGGACATCGCACGCGGCATCGAGCCGGATCACGTGCGCGTTGCGTTCCTCACCACGCAGATCGGCAAAGAGCGCGAACGCCTGCTGCTCGCGCAGGCCCGCTCGGCGGCGGAAAAGGGCCGCGTGGACGAAGCGATTCGCGTGCTCGACCGCGCGAGCGTCACCGGCGGCAGCACGCAGCAGTTCGCCGAGGCCCGGAATCAGATCGCGCAGAAGAAGGTGGAGGATCAGGTCACCGAGTATCTGCGCCGCGCGACCGATCGCATTCGCAGCAACGCGCTGGTCGAGCCGGCGCAGAACAACGCGCGCTTCTTCATCGAGTCCGCGCGAGCCATCGCGCCGAACAGCCCGGAGGTGCGGCAAGCGCAGCGACAGCTCGCGGATCGCATCGTCGCGCAGGCGCGCAGCGCCGTCTCCGCCGGCAACGCGGACGACGCGGACAAGTGGATTCAAGCCGCGACGGACGCGGGTGTGTCCCGCGACGACGTCACCGCGCTCACCCGCGATCTGCAGCGCATGCGCATCGCGACGCGCGCCGAATCGATGGCGAAGCTGTCGCAGTCGTTCAATCAGCGGCTCGCGCAGGGCCGACTCGTCGACCCGCCGAACGACAGCGCGAAGTTCTATCTCACGCAGCTCGCCCAGGCCGAAGCGACGCATCCTTCGACCGTGCTCGCGCGGCAGGCGCTCGGCGCGAAGCTGCTCGAAGAGGCGCGCAACGCGATCGGGCGGCAGGACTTCGCGGCCGCGCGGCGCTGGATGGGCGAAGCGCGCGACATCGGTATCGATGCGAGCGGCACGGCCTCCATCGAGCGCGAGATCACGGCGGCGCAGGCCAACGCTGCGCGCAACGAGGTCGTGACGGCGAAGTTGCTGACGCGCACTCGCTATTCGCCGCCGGAATATCCGGAAACGGCCCGCGCGCGCGGCGCGCAAGGCTGGGTCGACATCATCTTCACGGTACGCACTGACGGCTCGGTGGGCGACGTGACGGTCGCGGGCGCCGAGCCCGCGGGAATCTTCGAGCAGGCGGCGATGGCGTCGGTGCGCAAGTGGCGTTACCAACCCGTCGTGCGCGACGGCAAGCCGATCGAGCAACGCGCCAAGGTACGAATCAGCTTTGCGATGGAGCCCTGATGACCTCTCGCACGCTGATGACGCACCGGCTGATCATTGTCGACAAGGACCCGCGCTACGCCGAGTGGCTCCGGCATCATCTGAGTGTCGTCTACCCGGATGCGACGCTGTCGCTGCTGAGTCCGGATGAGCTCGCGCGAGCGACCCCGACGCTGTCGTACGACGAGTGCGACCTGGTGCTCCTCACCTCGATCTACGGCGAGCACCCGGACGACCCCAGGTCCGAGGGCATCATGCTGCTGCGGGACTTCCGCACCCGGCCGACCTTTCCGGCCGTGCTGGCCATCGCCGAGGAAGGCAACGAGCTCACGGCCGTGCGCGCGCTGCAGCTCGGCGCGGTGGACTATCTGCCGAAGCGCCTCCTGACGCCGGAGCGGCTGAAGAGCTCGGTACGGCTCGCGCTGAGGCGCGTCGAGCGGCGTGCGGCGCGGCGCGCGAAGCTCGCGAACAGCGGCGATCACGCCGCGCCGGTGGCGGTGCAAGCCGCGAGCGCGCCGCCGGCCGAGGCACCGCCGGCCGATCTGATTCCCGGCTATCTCATCCGCTCCACCATCGGCGAGTCGGAAAAGGCGGTCGTCTATCTCGCGCACAGCGAGTCGCTCGGGCGTGATGTGGCGCTGAAGGTCAGCCTCGGCGATGCGGACTCCGATACGCACAAGATCCTCGAGCGCGAGTTTGCGGCGGTGGCGCGCATTCGCCATCCGGCCGTCGTCGAGCTGCACGACTATGGCGTGCACGCCGGGCGCGAGTATCTCGCGATGGAATACTTCCCCCTCGGCGACCTCAAGAGCCGCATGCACCGCGGGATCAGCGAAGGCGAAGCGCTGCGCTTCGTCGAGAACATCGCCTCCGCGCTGCGTGTCGTGCACCACGCCGGCATCCTGCACCGGGATCTGAAGCCGCCGAACGTCATGCTGCGCGAGAACGACGACGTCGCGCTCATCGACTTCGGGCTCGCGCGCAATCTGGAGGGCGGACTGCAGAGCACGCGCACCGGCGTGCTGCGCGGCTCTCCGTACTACATGAGCCCGGAGCAGGCGCTGGGCGAACAGCTCGATGCGCGCACCGATCTCTACAGCCTCGGCATCATCTTTTACGAGATGCTCACGGGGAAGAAGCCGTTCGCCGGCTCGTCCGCGATCGAAGTGCTCCAGGAGCACGTGAACGCGCCCGTGCCGCAATTGCCCGAGCGCCACGCGATCTATCAGCCGATGCTGGACCGCATGCTGGCGAAGTCGCGCGACCAGCGCTTCGCCAGCGCGGAAGAGGTGATCGAGGCGTTCGGCGCCGCGCGCGAAGCCCACGCGCGACCCGCCGTCACGGCAGCCTGACCCCTAGGCGTGACTCGATTCGGTGCCGGACAGCGGCGCCGCCGGGGCGCGTCGTGCCTCGTTCGCCCGCCCGAGGGAGTACGACAGCGCGGCCCAGACTGCGCACACCGCCGCGCCGAGCCAGCCGATGCCGGAGCTGCCAACCCCGAGCGTCATCGAGAAGAACTGGTGAATCGAACCGCTCGTCGCATCGCCGCCGCGGTAGATGAACGTGTCGATGAGACTCTTCGCCTTGTACTTCTCCTCGCGCGACACGACGGTGTAGAGCGTGTCCCGGCACGGTCGGGCGATCGAGTATTCGCCCACGCGCCGCACGATCATCACGCCGACGGCGACCACGAACGTCGGCACGAGCGCATACGCCGCGTAGCCGAACATCATGAGGATCGGCACGACGACGATCATCGGCGTGATGCCTACGCGCTTGAACAAGCGGCCGAAGATGAGCACCTGGGTCAAGAGCGAAAAGGCCTGCACCCAGAAGTCGATGTTCGAGAAGAACTGTGTGCGCGCATCGCGCGAGGTGAACGCTTGTGCGACGAGCTTCTGCTGCTCGAGATACATGAACGTCGACGCCCACGTGAGCAGCAGGACGAAGAACCCGATCCCGAGCAGGTAGGGGTTGCTCACCACCATCTTGAAGCCGGCGAGCGAAGTGCCGCCCAGTGCGCGTTCGCTATCGCCGGGGCGCGTCGTGACGCCGTGCTGCCGGTGCCAGCGAATGACCTTCAGGATGAAGAACAGCGAAGTGGCCAGCAACACGGAAGAGATCAGCAGCAGATTGATCGTGCCCAGCGGCACTGCCAACCGGCCCGCGAGGAACGGCCCGACGAGCCCGCCCGTGCTCGCGCCCGCGGCGATGAAGCCGAACATGCGACCGGCCTGCTCGCGCGTGAACACGTCCGCCATCAAGCTCCAGAACACCGCGACGATGAAGAGCGTGAAGACGCTGACCCAGACGAAGTACGCCCGCGCGATCCACGTGTGATCCGACTGCAGGTTGAACCACAGCCAGAACGCGAGGATGTTGGCGGTGAAGAACCCGTACACCCAGGGCAGGAACTTGGTGCGCGGGTAGTGCGAGGTGAGCCAGCCGTAGACCGGCTGCACGAGCAACATCGCGATGAACGTGCCCCAGAACAGCGCCGGCAGCTGCTCCACGCCCGAGTCGATGCCCATCGTTTCGCGGATGGGCCGCAGCATCGTGTAGCTCGCGAACATGAAGAACAGGCCCGCGAAGGCCGCGAGCAGGGCCGGCAGCTCATGCGCCTCGACGACGATGAGCCGCTGGATGAACCTGCCGAAACGGGAGCGAGAGGCGCCGCCCCGTGCGCCGGGATCAGCGGACATCCGGCTGCAACGAGGAGTAGAGGCTGGCCCACTCGATGCGGGGTGAGCCGTTGTCGCCGACGATCTCGAAGGTCTTGCCGTAGAGCTCCGGCCGGCCGACCGCGCTCACGAGCACGGCGGCAACGTCGGCGCGCGAGATGGTGCCTTCGCCATCGAGCGGATCGCCTTGCATGATGCGCACGCCGCGCTGGCCGCCCGGTTCGTTCGTCAACGAGCCCGGCCGGACGATGGTGTAGTTGATCCCGGTCGCACGCACGGCGTCTTCCCCTTTGAGCTTCCACTCGAGAATGTTGTCGAGCATAGCATTCAGCTGATGCTCGGGATGGGTGACACCCATCGATGACACGAGGATGAATTGCGAGACACCGGCGGCCTTCGCGGCTTCCGCGAGCGCCTTCACGCCTGCGTAGTCGACGCGCTCGGGGCTGTTCTCCGGGTCGCGCTGCACGTTGGAGCCCAACGCGCAGATGACCACGTCCACACCCCTCACTGCTTTCTTGAGAGACCGCGGCTCGCGCACATCACCCGTCACGTATTGCACGCGATCGCCGAAGAGCATGCGAGCCTTGGACTCGTCGCGCACCAACGCGCGGACGTGCAGATCATTGTTCAAGGCCTGATCCACGACTTCCTGGCCCGTGCCCCCGGTTGCGCCGGCAACCAGGACGAGGGGCTCCGTCGGGGCATCGCGAGCGGAGCGTGCGTGGGCAGCCCCTACCCCCAGCACGATCGCAGCCCAAACGACCCATGAACCCAGTCTCTGAAACGCGCGCACGTTACGTCCTCGGTCGAAGCTTTCAGGAAGCGGAGTAGACCGCCGAACGCGCCAGAGGTGCGGCGGTGTACTCACAGCTCGTCGTTCGATTGCCGCACCTCGCCGGCGCGAGCTGCCCGGCCGGCGCAAGGTTCGTTACAGCGGAAGGTCGAGGCAGACCGCCCGCCCGAGACGCCGGTCGCAAGCTTCGCGCCGATACCGCGGAATCGCCGATACGGCGGAATCGATAAAGTCCAGCTCCGGACTCGCTCGTGGGCTCTGGAATAGTGGTCGCGAGCGTGAGCACGGTTGTCGGTTCGGCCCGACAACCCGGGTGTTGAAGTTGACGTAACTGTCGGGGAGTGTCGCAACTCTCTGCGCCGGTGTGCACGACGCTGCTCGGCACATCGCAATTGTGTGAGACACGCTGCTCACGCGCGATCGCGCAAGTGAGTAGGCTGTTCGCATGATCACCATCAGGCCCGACTACTGCAGCCAGACGCTGCTGAATGAGCAGCGTCCGGATACGCGACGGTCGATTTGCGCGGGTCGCGCGGCGAATCCGCGCCGGCACGCCATCTGCGGACTCGTCACGCGTGTATCCGAGCACACGAAGCGCAAGCGCGCATGCATTCGCGGAGCCGCACGGAGCGCGCATTAGTCAGGACGCATAAGCGAGCAGTGATATCGGCTGCTCGCGTCCCCTGCCGACCGTAATTTCCTTGACACAGAATTGTCAGGCAGGTGCAATGCGGGCCCAAAGTTTGCTGCTCACGGCGGCGCATTCTTTGGTGGAGCGACATGCACCTCGTCGATACGACTCTGTTCTATTCACCGACGAGTGGGGGCGTGAAGCGCTATCTCACCGCGAAGCATCAGTGGCTGCGCGCGAACACCACCTGGAAGCATTCCATTCTCGTTCCCGGTGAGGTCGAGCACATCGAGCCCGGCGCCGTCTCGAGCGTGCCGGGCTATCCCTGGCCCGGAACCTTCAACTACCGCTTGCCGCTGAATCCCCGCCGCTGGACGCGGCTGCTCGATCAGCTTCAGCCCGACCTCATCGAGGTCGGCGATGCATTTCACCCGGCGTGGTGCGCGTGGCGAGTGGCGCAGCGGCGAAACATTCCGCTCGCCGCCTTCTATCACTCGAACATGCCGGCGATCATCGCCCGCCGCATCGGCACGATGAGCGAGCGCGTGCTCGGACGCTATGCACGCTGGCTCTACGAACGATTCGACGTGGTGTTCGCGCCGAGCCGCCTGATGTGCGACTTCCTCAACAGCATCGGCGTGTTCCACACCGTTCATCAACCGCTGGGCGTGGACACGGAAGTGTTCTCACCGAAGCGCCGGACGATGGACCTGCGCGCGCAACTCGGATTACCCGAGAACACACGCTTGCTCGCTTACGCCGGGCGTTTCTCGGGCGAGAAGAACCTGCATGTGCTGCTGCAAGCGTTCGCGCGTCTCGGTGCGCCGTATCACTTGCTGTTGATCGGCGGAGGAAAGAGCGCGCGACCGACCTCCAACGTCACGATGGTGCCGTATCGGCGTGACAGCGCTGAGCTGGCGCAGTGGCTGGCCTCTGTAGATGCGCTCGTGCATGCGGGGACGAAAGAAACATTCGGGCTCGTCGTGCTCGAAGCCATGGCCTGTGGACGGCCGGTCGTTGCTGCGCGTGCCGGCGCGATCCCCGAGATCGTCGACGAGAGCGTGGGGCAGCTCGCGGAGCCCGCCGATGCGATGAGCATGGCCGAGGCCATCGTGGCGCTCTACGAGCGCGATATCGAGGCAGTAGGCGCGGCGGCGCGGGCTCGCGTGCTGAAGCAGTTCACCTGGACGCAGGCGTTCACGACCCAAGTGAACGCATATGCGAGCCTCGCGCGCGCGCGGCGCATTCTCGCGACGGCGCGGCCGGCCATCGAGCTGGGCTCTCCCACGTCCTGATAACCCAGGGCTCATCAAGCGTTCCGAACACAGACGCGCGATTGCCGGGCGGCACACCTGCACGTCGGGCGCTCGGTCACATGCGAGCCTTGTCGGTCGGAACACTCGTCTCGCGCACGCGCGTGCGCGAGTCCTCGAACGCGCTCCTCAGCGCTTCTTGCCTTCCGGTGCGCGCTCGACGAGGTCGTAGAAGGTCAGGCGGCCCTTCGCTTCGCCCACCGCGAGTCGCTTGCCGTCCGGCGACCAGCGGATCGCGCTGATCTCGCCGCCGGTCAGGTGCGCATCCAGCGCGGTCGCTTCCTTTCCGGGCTGCCATAGCGAAATGCGCCAATCGCGCCCGGCCGACGCGAGGTACGGCCCGCTCGGCTGGAACGCGAGCGCGGTGATGCGCTCGGTGTGCCCGCGCAATTCCAGCGGGCGCGTGCCTTCCGGTCCCTTCCCGCCGAAGTCCCACACGATGACGTCGTTGCCGGCGACCGTCGCGAGATAGCGGGCGTTGGCGCTCCATTCGGTGAGCAGAACCTTCGAGGAGTAGCCCCGCATCTGCGAGTCTTTGCCCGTGACGAGATTCCAGAAGTGCACCGTGCCGTCTTGCGTGCCGGTCGCGAGAAACTTGCCGTTAGGGCTGAATGCCGCCGTGAGGCATGCGGCGGGCCACGTGTAGCGACGCACGTTGAACTGCGGCGGCTCGATCCGATGGACCGCGACGCCGCCTTGAATCGCCGCGGCGAGCTCGCGCCCCGGCTTGTCCCATGCGAGCGCCGCAATGGTCGCCGGCAGCGGCTCGAATTTGTGCGTGAGCTCGCCGGCGGCGGTCCACAACGTGAGCACCTTGCCGGTCGCGGCGGCCAGCAGCTTCCCGTCGGGAGACCAGGCGATGCGCTCGGTCCAGGCCATCCCCGGCCGTACTCTTTTCAGCTCGCTCGCCTGTGCGGTATCCCACAGGGCAACCGAGCTGTCCTGCCCCGACGATGCGACCACCTTCGTGCCGGGCTGCCAGGCGACCGCAATGGCGCCCATCGCGTGCTCGCCGAGCACTCGGGCGCGCGCTTTTTCCGAGACATCCTCGACGAGCAGCACCGCACCCTCGCCACCCGCCACGGCGGCCGCGCGGCCGTCGGGCGACCACGCAATGTCGACGACGTAAGTATCGAGCGCGACGCTCGAACGCTCGGTGAGAACCGCGCTCATGCGGCCACGCAGGACTCGAAGCCCGCTTCGATCTCGGCGCGATCGAGCTTGCGACCGATGAAGACGAGGTGATTCTGCCGCGGCGTGCGCCCCCAGGGCCGTTCGAGCTTCGAGTCGAACATCATGTGCACGCCGTGGAAGACGTAGCGCCGCTCCTCGCCCAGGATGTTCAGCACGCCCTTCATGCGAAAGATGTCCTGACCCTGGCTCTGCAGCAGATAGCCGAGCCAGTCGTCGAGCTTCTTCGGATCGAGCGGACGCGGATCGGAAATGCCGATCGAGGTGATCTCGTCGTCGTGATGATGGTGCGAGGCGTACTGCCGCTCGACCATCGGTGCGCAGCCTTCGAAGCGCAGCGAGAACTCCTGCGGCAGGTGCTCGCAATAGATGGCGTACGTGCCGGGCTCCTTCACGTCCAGCGTGAACTCCGCGCCTTCGTGGCCGGCGTCGAGGCGATAGAGGTGCGCGCTCGGCTCGAAGGTGCCGCCGCACGGGACATCGATCGGCGTTTCGGCGAACGCGCGCTGCACCTGGCCGAGCTGCGCGTCCAGCGCGGCCTCGCTCGCTTCGGCGACGCGCAGGAAGGTGAGGCCGAGCCCCGGGCCGTGGCTGTGCCCGGCGTGGGCGCCGTCGTGCTCCTGACTGCGCCGGTCGTGCGGCTGATCGTGCGCCTCAGCGCCCTCGTGATCGCCGCCCTGACCGTGCCGCAGATCGTCCCCGCGATCGCTCCGCTGACCGTGCACGGCATGATCGTGCCCGTGGCCATGGTCGTGGTCATGGTGGTGGTGATCGTGAGAGTGCTCGTTGCTGCCCGTGCGAATGCGAACCCGCCCCGCCGGCAGCTCGAACACGCCGCCCCATTCGAACGGATACTCCGGCTCGAGAAAGGTGCGATCCACCGCGAGCGCCCGCTCCAGATCGAACGCGCCCACGTTCAGCACGTTTTCGATCGGCAGCTGCGCGCTGTGAGTACGGAAAATCCGGGCCGTGCGATTGATCGAGCGAATGCGCTGCTCGACGCGCGCGAGCTCGTCGTGCGAGACGAGATCGGTCTTGTTGAGGAGCACCACATCCGCGAACGCGATCTGCTCGTTCGCCGCGCGCACCTCCTCGAGGTGCTGCTCGGCGTGCTTGGCGTCGACGAGCGTGACGATCGCATCGAGCTGGAAATGCTCCCGCAGGTCGTCGTCGATGAAGAAGGTCTGCGCGACGGGCCCCGGGTCCGCAAGGCCGGTCGTCTCGACGATGACGTAGTCGAAGCGGTCCTTGCGCTTGACGAGCTGCCCGAGGATGCGGATGAGATCGCCGCGCACGGTGCAGCAGATGCAGCCGTTGGCCGTCTCGAAAATTTCCTCCTCGGCGCCGATGACGAGCTGATGGTCGACGCCGACTTCGCCGAACTCGTTCTCGATGACGGCGATGCGCTTGCCGTGCCGCTCGGAAAGGATGCGATTCAGGAGCGTCGTCTTGCCCGAGCCCAAGAAGCCTGTCAGGACCGTCACCGGAACCGGGGAGTCACTCGCCATGGAAGAACCTTCGCTCGCTTGCGGGCGCGCGGCGCGCGCCGGGGGCGGCGATTCTATGCGATCGGCGCGCCGTCTCGATTGGGGTAGGTTGCCGCGTGCGGGCGCGGGGGCGCCGCCCGGCTATTGGAGGAGGCGTTCGCATCGAGCGCATTGGGGGCGAGGTCGCCGTGGTGCGGGCGCGGTGGCGCTGCCCCGCTAGTGGAGGAGGCGTTCGCATGGAACGCATTGGAGGCGAGGTCACCGCGTGCGAGCGCGAGGCGCCGCCCTGCTAGTCGAGGAGGCGTTCGCGTCGAACGCATTGGAGGCGAGGTCGCCGTCGGCGCGCGCGTGGCACGGCCCTCCGGGGCGGTCTGCACGCGGCTAACGACGCAGCAGCCAGCGACCCGCCGCCGTCCCGGCGAAGCCGAGTACGGCGCGCCAGAACAGGCGCTTACGGAACGGCACCGGACGAGGCGGCACGGCCTTGTAAAAGGCGCTCGCGACTTCGCGATGGATATGCGCCACGCCGTCGAGGGTCCAGCTGCGGTCGCCGCTCGAGAGCCGGTAGTGCCGCGGGCCGAGGCGCTCGACGGTCGCTTCCTCCAGCGCTTCCGGCAGATCGACGGGCGCGGGACAGGCGAAGGCCACCTGCACGGCCTCGTCCGGGCGATCCTTCGAGCGGCCGACGAGGATGAGCCCGAGCGGCCCCTCGCCGTCGCGGCGGCACGAGATCCATCCTGAAAAGCGAACGATCCCTGGGGTCGTCGCGGCCGTCATTACTTGCGGCCGACCCGCAGTGAAAGCGGCCAGCTCACGGTGCGTGCCCGCTGCGGATCGCCCCACACGGGGCTCATAACCGCCTCGAGCTCGGCCACCGGATCGGCACCCCGCGCATCGACGTAGCGAGCGGTGGCGGACCAGCTGCGCAGATAGCCGAGGAACTGCGCCTGGGTCCAGTCCTCGCGCATGCTGAGCGAGGGGCTCGCGAGCTCCGCGAAGGGAAAGTCCAGCGAACGATAGCCGTCTTCGACGTGCCGCCGTTCGGGCGGCCAGTACTCGCCGACGGTGTCCGCGTAATAGCTCTGCACCAGCCGGTCGAGGCTCGGCTCGTTGAGGCGCGGCACCCCATAGGTCCACACCGCCAGCACGCCGCCCGGATGCAAGACCCGTTTCACCTCCGCATAGAACTGCGGCAGATCGAACCAGTGCAGCGACTGGGCGACGGTGACGAGATCGACCGAATCGCTTTCGAGCCCGCTCGCTTCCGCCGGCGCGACGGCGTACGTCACGTGCGGATGCGGGCGCGCGGCGGCGATCTGCTGCGCGCTGGCATCCGTCCCGATGACGGATTCGAAGCGCTCGCCGAGATCGACGGTCGCTTGCCCGCTGCCGCAGGCGCAATCCCAGGCCCGCTTGCGCGCCGGGCTCGTGCGCGCGAGGAAATCGAACAGGGCGCCCGGATAGTGCGGGCGAAACTCCGCGTACTGAGCGGCGAGTCGCGAAAAATGATCCTTGAAGTTCAACGCGAAGTCCCGTGCGCGCGATGAGCTGATCCTGCGCGGACTATGCCGCGGATTCCAGGTCCCAGACTGTGAGCGGCAGCCCACGACGCAGCCAGAACCCCGCGCCCAGCTCGCGGAAATTCGGGCGCAGGCCGGCGCGATACCAGGCCGCGGTGCGCAAGAAAACCTGCGAGTCCGTGCGCTTCTGATCGCAGTTCTCTTCCCAATCCTTCTTCGTGAGTGCCGTGAAATACAGCATTCCGCGACAGAGGCGGGCCAGGTTGTTCAGCGCCCGGCGGGCCGTGGGTGCATCCAGGTACTGCACGACGTCGTAACAGATCACGAGGTCGAACGGCTTGGCCGCGCGATAGGTTTGGATCAGACCATGGTCCCAGCCGTAGCGCTGGCACAGGTACTCGCTCGTCTCCATGCCGGTGTATTCGGCGCGCGGAAACAGGCGGCGCAGCGGCGCGCGGAGCATGCCGGTGCCGCAGCCGGCGTCGAGAATGCGCCGGACCGGCAAGCCGATGTAGTCCGCATGCGCGGCGATCATCCGGGCGCGATTGCGCACCTCGACACGCGTCGTCACGGCCGTGCGGGGGTTGTAGTAGAAGCGCTGGTAGTACTCGCGATCGAACGAAGACGACATGCAACCTCGACGGGAAACCTTGGCAGCAATACCGGGGCGCGACAGTAGCGCAATCGCGCACACAACGGGACGGCCGCGGTTGCCCGGCGCGGGGGTCGGGGCGTACTCTCCCGCCGCCATGACGTCCAACCTTAGCCATACCACGACCATGTCGGCCGAGCGCCGCCAGCCCATGTGGCCGTGGCTGCTGATGCCGTTCGTGGCGCTCACCGTGTACTTCCTTCTGAAGACGGCGAAGGACGCCCATCCGGCCATTCCCGGGCATCAGCTGGAAGCTCCCTTAGATCCTTCTCCCTCGAGTGACGATTCCAGCTCGCACTGACGCGGGCACGGAGTCGGTTTCCCCCCAATGTCTCAGCGTGCACCCAAAGTCGGGTTCGTCAGCCTTGGCTGTCCCAAAGCGCTCGTCGATTCGGAGCGCATCCTCACTCACCTGCGCGCCGAGGGTTACGAGGTCGCGCCGACGTACGAGGCGGCCGACGTCGTCGTGGTGAACACCTGTGGGTTCATCGACTCCGCGGTCGATGAGTCGCTCGATGCCATCGGCGAAGCGCTGGCGCAGAACGGGCGCGTGATCGTGACGGGCTGCCTCGGCGCGAAGCCCGAACGGATTCTCGAACGCCATCCGCGCGTGCTGAAGGTGACCGGGCCGCACGCGTACGAGGACGTCGTCTCGGCCGTGCATCAGCATGTGCCGCCGGCGCACGATCCGTTCTTCGATCTGGTGCCGCCGCAGGGCATCCGGCTCACGCCGCGGCACTACGCTTATCTCAAGATTTCGGAAGGCTGCAACAACAAGTGCAGCTTCTGCATCATCCCGGCGATGCGCGGCAAGCTCGCGAGCCGGCCGATCGACGAGGTGCTGCGCGAAGGCGAGCGGCTCGTTCGGGCGGGGGTGAAAGAGCTGCTCGTGATCTCGCAGGACACGAGCGCGTATGGAGCCGACCTCCGATATCGCGCCGGCACCTGGCGCGATCAGACCTACGAGACGCGCTTCATCGACCTGGCGCGCGGGCTCGGGTCGCTCGGGGTATGGGTGCGGCTGCACTACGTGTATCCGTATCCGCACGTCGATGACGTCATTCCCTTGATGGCCGAGCGGAAAGTGCTGCCGTATCTCGACATTCCGTTTCAGCACGGCAGCCCGACCGTGCTGAAAAGGATGCGGCGGCCGGCGCACGCCGAAAACACGCTGGCGCGCATCCAGGCGTGGCGTAAGACGTGCCCCGATCTCGTCCTGCGCAGCACGTTCATCGTGGGATTCCCCGGCGAGACGGAGGCGGAGTTCGAGGAGCTGCTCGCCTGGCTCGAAGAGGCGCAGCTCGATCGCGTCGGCTGCTTCAAATACTCGCCGGTCGAGGGCGCGGCCTCGAACGCGCTTGCCGAGCACGTCGATCCCGAAGTCCAGGAGGAGCGGTACGAGCGCTTCATGACGCTCGCTGGCGAGATCAGCGCGCAACGGCTCGCACGCCGCGTCGGTCAGCGGATGCGCGTGCTGGTGGACGCTGTGGAAGGCGACGCCGCCACCGCCCGCAGCGAGGCGGATGCGCCCGAGATCGACGGGCTCGTGCACATCGAAGGTGCGGGCGGGCTAACTGTGGGTGCGTGGGCGGACGTCGAGATCCTCGCCTCGGACCAGTACGACCTCACGGCGAAACTCGCAACGGGCTGATTCGGCGCGCTCGCCGCGCCGAGGATCGGCGAGCAGGCGCGCGCCGTCGCGCGTGTGCCACCCGATGCCGATCTTCAGACTGCAAGTCTCGAGGCGAATGCCGCGGTACGCTCGGCGAGCTCGCATCGACTCTCATGCCGGCGGCTATCGAGCAGGCGCCTGTCCGCCCAACCAGCACCGCTACCAAGCGCACGCGCCGCCACCAACACGCATACACAACAACTGCATCGCCGACAATCTGTCGGTACACTTCGCCACTTTATACGGGGCACCCCGCCCGATGAGCGGGCAACGACCTGACACCTACGGCGTTTCCGAGCAGACAACAACGCATTAATGAACAAGCCAGCCGAAGCGATCCGCACTCCATCCGCAACTCCTCCCTTGGAAATTCGCTTCGGCCAAGTCGGCCTCGCGCAAGTGCGCATCCGCACGACCGATCCCGGCGCCATCCTCGATGAGCTGACAGGCCGCGTCGCCACCGCGCCGCATTTCTTCGAGCGCACGGCGGTGTGCCTCGACTTGAGCGCGCTCGAGAAGGAGCCCGCGGCGGAAGAGCTGAAAGCCGTCGTCGACGCCGTGAGCCGCGCGGGCATGATCGCCGTTGGCCTCGCGCACGGCACCGCTACAGTCGACGCTCTCGCGCGTGAGCTGGATTTGCCCGTGCTCACGTACTTCCGCCCGCAGAAATCCGCGCCGCCCGTGCTGCCTGCCGCGGACCCGCAGGAGCTGACCGTGCCGGCGCTGCTGAATCACACGCCCGTGCGCTCCGGCCAGCGCGTGTACGGCCGGCATCGGGACTTGATCGTCACGAACACCGTCGGCGCCGGCGCCGAAGTGATCGCGGATGGCTGCGTGCACGTCTACGGCGCGCTCCGTGGGCGCGCCATCGCCGGCGCTCGGGGTGATGTGAGCGCGCGCGTGTTCTGTCAGGAATTCCACGCGGAGCTGGTGTCCATCGCCGGCGTGTTCCGCGTGTTCGAAACCATCCCGCCGGAGCTCGCCGGCAAACCCGTGCAGGCGTGGCTCTCGGGCGACGACTTGCGCTTCGCCCGGATCGGCAGCTGATTTTGGAAGCTCTGAATGTCCCGGCACTCGCTGCAGATCAGAGATTTCCTCGACGAGTAAAGGAGACCCTAGCATTGACCGAAATCATCGTTGTCACTTCAGGTAAGGGAGGCGTCGGCAAGACCACGACCTCCGCAAGCCTCGCGTGCGGGCTCGCCCGGCGCGGGAAGAAGGTCGCCGTGATCGACTTCGACATCGGGCTGCGCAACCTCGATCTGATCATGGGGTGCGAGCGGCGCGTGGTGTACGACTTCGTGAACGTCATCCACGGCGACTGCATGCTGAAGCAGGCGCTGATCAAAGATAAGCGCTTCGACAACCTGTTCGTGCTCGCCGCCTCGCAGACGCGCGACAAGGACGCGCTGACGCCGGAAGGCGTGAAGCGGGTGCTCGATGAGCTGACCGCGGACCAGTTCGACTACATCATCTGCGACTCGCCCGCCGGCATCGAAAAAGGGGCGCACCTCGCCATGTACTTCGCGGACCGCGCGGTCGTGGTGGTGAACCCCGAGGTCTCCTCGGTGCGCGATTCGGACCGCATCCTCGGCCTCCTCGCCAGCAAGACGGCGCGCGCCGAGGCGGGCAACGGCGGCGTGAAGGAGCATCTGCTGCTCACGCGGTACAGCCCGAAGCGGGTCGCGACCGGCGAGATGATGAGCGTGGACGACGTGAAGGAGATTCTCGGTCTCGACATCGTCGGCGTGGTGCCGGAGTCGCAGGACGTGCTGACCGCATCGAACGCGGGCACGCCCGTGATCCTGAACGAAGCGAGCGCAGCCTCGCAGGCCTACGAGGATGCCGTCTCGCGCCTGCTCGGCGAGACGAAGCCGCTGCGGTTCATCGAGGAGCCCAAGAAGGGCTTCTTCGCGCGCGTGTTCGGAGGTTGAGGATGGGGCTGCTAGCGCTGTTTCGCCGCACGCCTTCGTCCGCCACCGTCGCCAAGGAGCGCTTGCGCATCATCGTCGCGCAGGAGCGCAGCGCCCGTGGGGGTGGGCCCGACTACTTGCCGCTGTTACGCCGCGAGTTGCTCGAAGTGATCCGCAAGTACGTGAACGTGGATCCCGATGCGATCTCCGTGAACGTCGAGCGCGAAGAAGGGCAGGAAGTGCTCGAGCTCTCCGTGACCTTGCCGGAACGCAAACCCGCCACCACGCCGGCGACGCCCTGAGCGCGCCGCGGACGTGAACGACGCGCGGCGATGTGGCGCCGCGCGTGGAATGCGTCGCTCATCGAGATCGAGCGGCGGCTCGAAGCAGCGGAGTCGTCTCATGCGTACGGATGGGCAGGTCCACCTTCACTGCGTCTCCACCTCCACTGCGTCGCGAGCGATTCGGGCCGAACCTGTCGTCCTTCGCGGATAGCGGCTCTTGGTCAGAAGCAGACGTCGTGATCAGCTTCCCCTCGCGTCGAGTCCCCCGCGCATCTGGAGCCAACGATATTTGACACGCTCGATGAGCGTGGCGATCAGCGCTCCGCCAATTGCGCCTGACAGGATGACTCCGCCATGTGCCGCGAACACATGGGAAGGTTGATCGACCGCGCAGAACAACCGCATCCCGGCGTCGGTCATGAGCCCCACCGCGAGACCGTAGGCACAACCCGTGAGCGCAGGACGCGTAGGGAGCGCGCGCGCAACCAGCCAGGCGGAGATGGCGAGCGAGGGAAGTGCGAATGGCAACTCCATGAACACGCATTCCCACGCGATTCGCGACCAGGAGCTGGCGTCCTCGAACGGTGTCGGAAGCATATGCGCCGTAGTCAGCGACACCGATGCGAAGAGCAGCACGGCGCCGGCGAATGCCAGCCCCATCCATCGCGTGCGCACGGCCAGGCCAGGCACGGCCTGTCGTAACGCAAGCCCCATCAGTGCAGCGCCACCGAACGACTCGAGCGCGGACAACCCCCAAGTCGTCCAACTCGGCAGCAGCGCGAAGTTCTCACGCCAGCCCCAGTGAATCGGCGGTCCAAAGAGAAGAATCAGCGCGAGCGGCACGAGCGCCAGCAGGCGACGTGACGGTGCGGGAAGCGGCGTCACGGGCTGCAGATCCGCTCGCACGTGGTTCAGAAGCGATGCGGGAATGTTGCCCTCATTCATTGCCGGGTCCTTGTTCCAGTGCGGCACGCAGAGCGCGCGAGGCTCGGCTGCAACGGAGCCTGACGGCAGCGGCCGCAATCCCGAGCCGACGTGCAATTGCATCGAACGAAAGGCCCTCGATGTGCCGCATCCACCACGTCGCGCGCGAGTCAGGCGCCAGCTTGGAAAGGGCCTCCTGCAACGGGTGAAAGTCGAGGTCGGCAGCGCGCAACTCGGCTTCCGGCTCCAGAGTGTCCGTCGGCACTTCGTACCGGGCGCGCCGGAGCTCGATGTGTCGATGCCGAAGCACTACGTTCTGCGCAATTCCGAATGCCCAACCGACCACAGAGTTGCCGGGCAGATAGGTGTGTCGTGAACGATGGATCTCGAGAAATGCTTCCTGCAACAGATCGCTCGTGCGGGCATCGTGGCCCACTCGCGTGCGGATGAAGCTTCGCAAGCGCGAGGCGAGTGCCCGATACAGCGCCTCGAATGCCGCGAGGCTTCCCTGCTGGTACTCGCGCATGAGTCTGTCGAGCGCCTCGGTGCCATTGGGTTCGGACATGGGCACGGCCAAAGATTTTTCGCCGCGATGATACATCTCGCTGGATTCGGCGAACTACCCGAGACGCATCCCAACAGCAGGTCTGATCTCCGAATGGCGGCCACACAACGCAAGCTGATCGTCGGCATCGTCATCGCGACGGTGCTGACCTGGGCCATTGTCATCGCCGATCTGGCGAGCGGCGGTCGTCCCGATCCGCCCAGGCTGCGCGCCGCGGCCACTCTGCTCGATGGCCCGTGGAGATTCCATACCGGCGATGACCTGTGCTGGGCGGACCCCAGTACTGACGATAGCGACTGGGAAACACTGGATCTGACTGCGCCACCGGGCAGCCACGACGGCGACGTCGGGCTGCCCGATTACGTCGGCGGGTGGATGGCGCACGGTCATCCCGGGTATCACGGTTATGCGTGGTACCGGCGCAAGGTGACGGTGCCGTCCGGGAGCGCGTCGTGGGACATTCTCGGGCCGACTCTGGTCGACCACGGCTACGAGCTCTATTGGAACGGTCAACGGCTCGGCGGGTCGGGCAGGCTCGGCGCAGACCCGCGCCTCGTCGGCACGCGGCCGCTGCGGTTCGCTCTTCCCGCCGATGCGGCGGGCACTCGGGGCGTGCTCGCGATCCGCGTGTACATGCTGCCGCCTTCCGGCACGAGCACAGACGCCGGCGGCATGCACACCGCGCCCATACTGGCTCCGCGGCCGGTCAGTGATGAGCTCCATCGCGTGCAATGGCAACGAACCATCGCCGGTTACGTCGTCGATGTGATCGAGCCGATCGGCATGCTGGCGCTCATCGTTTTGGCCATCGGATGCGCGTCTCGCAGCAGCCACCGGAGTTTCCTGATATTTGCCAGCATCGCGCTCGCGCTGACGGCAGAGAGGCGTCTCAACAATGCAATCGCGTCGTGGACGGATTTGCAGGATCTGAGGACCTATTCCTGGCTGGCATCCGTGATGTGGGTGCCAACGGTCGCCGCGTGGGCGCTAGCATGGAACCGCTGGTGCCCGCGTCCGTGGCGGAGTGTCGATGTCGCGGCGGTAGTGCTCGCCGTCATCGCAGCCGTGGGCATCGCGATCCATGCGGAGAGTGTGACCAGCGTGAGCCGGCTAGGCTCAATTGTGCTGTTTGTCTTGATCGGCGCGCGCATTGTCCGCAGCGGACCCATGCGGATTCTAGCGCTCGTGACGCTTGCCTTGATCATGGCCGGGCTCTTCGGTCGCGAGCTGATCGATCCGCTCGGTATACCCGGCATCTGGTTTCCGTTCGGCATCGGCGTATCGCGCACGCAGTACATCTACGCGATTGCTGTCCCGCTGCTGGCGTTGCTGATCGCGCGGACCTTCGTTTCCGAGAGCGCGCATCAAGAGGCGGCGGAGCGATCTGGCGCGAGTTGATCTCGCGACCTCCGACCCGGGCGTCACGCTGCGTCCGATCGAGCCGCGCAAAAGCTGGCGCGTGCCGAGCACGCGACGCAGTGAACCACCATGGCCGGTTACAATTCTGGAAAACTCTAGCGGTACGCGAGTGAAAGGCAATGTCGAAGGCAGCTCAGGTGAGCGTGTTCCGAATCGTCATGTTCGCGATAGGCGTTGCGGCTGTGCCTGGACTGGGCGCGGCGCAGACACGAACGCCGATCGTGTCATCGATCGATGCGTACGTCGGGTCAGCACCGGACGTCGTCACCATCGCTGGACGCGAGCATCTCGTCTACGAGCTGCATGTCACAAACTTCAGATCGTCGCCGATCACACTGACGCGCATTGAGATTGTCGATGCGGCAAAGGATGTTGGGCTAGGGAACTTCAGCGGCGCAGCGCTCTCGAGCCGTATTGGCCGTCCGGGCGTCGCGCGCGATCTTGCGGACAGACGCGTCGTCGACGCGGGCATGCGAGCGGTCGTCTATTTCTGGCTGCCGCTCGAACAAGGCCACTCACGACCTTCACGGGTGCGCCACCGCATTAGCGTCGAGGTCGATCGAGCGGGAAAGCGTGTTCCCGTGGTCGTGTCAGCGGCCGAAGCGGAAGTCCGCAAGGAGCGTCCCCTCGTCCTGAGCGCGCCGCTGCGTGGCGGGCCGTGGGCGGCGCTCTACGATCCGACGCTCGTCGGGGGACATCGCACGGCCCTCTACGCCGTGGACGGGCGAGCGCGCATCCCGGCGCGATTCGCGATCGATTTCGTGCGCCTGAACGACGATGGCACGCATGCGCGAGGGGATCGGAATTCAATTGCGAACTGGCACGGCTATGGGGCGGACGTCCTCGCCGTTGCGGACGCCACGGTCGTCGCTGCGCGGGATGACATCGCGGAGTCGCCGACGCTCGACGGGTCAGAGTCGCCGATCCCGTTGGAGAACGTCAGCGGCAACTGCATCGTTCTGGATCTGGGCGGAGGGCGTTACGCCTTCTACGAACATCTGCAGCACGGCAGCGTTCGCGTGAAGGCCGGCGACCGCGTCAACGCGGGCGATGTCATTGCACGACTCGGTAACTCGGGAAGCAGCTCTTCGGGCCCGCACCTGCATTTTCATGTGGCCGACGCGGCCGCGGAGTTGGTCGGAGAGGGTGCGCCGTATGCCTTCGCGTCATTCGAGGCCATCGGCAAGTTCAACGACATCGACGAGTTTGCGGCGGGTCGACGATGGGCTCCCGCGGACTCCGATGCCGCGGGAATCAGGCGCGCCGAGCTGCCGGCACCGAACTCGGTGATCTCGTTCCGGGATCTCACGGGAACGTGATCCTGAATTCAGGCGCGGCGACCGCGCGCCGCTATTCGACCGTCACGCTCTTCGCCAGATTGCGCGGCTGATCGACGTCGGTGCCCTTCAAGATGGCCACGTGATACGCGAGCAGCTGCAGCGGGATCGTGTAGACCGCCGGCGCCTGAAAGTACGTGACGTGCTTGGGCATCGTGATGACCGTGATGCCGTCGCTCGGCACGATGCCGGACTCCGGGTCCGCGAACACGATCAGCTCGCCGCCGCGCGCGCGCACTTCCATCAGGTTCGACTTCAGCTTCTCGAGCAGGTCGTTGTTCGGCGCCACCGTGATGACCGGCATGTCGGCGTCGACGAGCGCGAGCGGTCCATGCTTCAGCTCGCCCGCGGCGTACGCCTCGGCGTGGATGTACGAGATTTCCTTCAGCTTCAGCGCACCTTCCATGGCGATGGGGTAGAGCACGCCGCGGCCGAGGAACAATGCGTGATGCTTGTCCGCGAAGCGCTTCGCGAGCTCTTCGATGACCGGGTCGAGCGCGAGCGTCTTTTCGATCATCGACGGCAGCTCGATCAGGCGCGACACCAGGCCGCGCTCGCGCTCCGCGTCCGCATCGCGATGCTTCGCGAGCGCGATGATGAGCATGCTGAGCGCCGCGAGCTGCGTGGTGAACGCCTTCGTCGAGGCGACGCCGATCTCGGGGCCGGCGCGCGTGAGCATGACAAGCTCCGATTCGCGCACGAGTGAGCTCTCCGGCACGTTGCAGATGGCAAGCGTGGAGAGATAGCCGGCTTCTTTTGCGAGACGCAGCGCCGCGAGCGTATCCGCCGTTTCGCCGGACTGCGAGATCGTGACGAACAGCGAGTTCCGCAGCACCACGGGGCTGCGATAGCGATATTCGCTGGCGATTTCGACCGAGCACGGGATCTTGCAGATCTGCTCGATGAGGTACCGCGCGACCGCGGCGGCGTGGTAGCTCGTGCCGCACGCGACGATGTGCACGTGCTCGGTGCGCTTGAACACCTCCGTGGCGGCGGGCCCGAATGCCGCCTCGAGCAGACGGCCGTTCGCGACGCGTTCCTGCAGCGTGTTCGCGAAGGCGCGCGGCTGCTCGTGGATTTCTTTCAGCATGAAGTGGCGGTACTGCCCCTTCTCCGCCGCATCCGCCGAGAGCTCGCTTTCGCGCACCGGGCGATCGACGGTGTTGCCTTCCTTGTCGAGCACGCGCACGGACTTGCGGCGAATCTCCGCAACGTCGCCCTCTTCGAGGAAGATGAACCGGCGCGTCACCGGCAGGAGCGCGGCCACATCCGACGCGACGAAATTCTCTTCGACACCGAGACCGATGACGACGGGGCAGCCCTCGCGCGCGAGGATGATGCGCTCCGGATCGTGCTCGCTCACCACGGCGAGCGCGTACGCGCCTTCGAGCTCGGCGACCGTCGCGCGCACGGCCTTGAACAGGTCCTTCACCGTCTCGAGGTGGAAGTGGATGCGATGCGCGATGACTTCCGTGTCCGTCTCGGACGTGAACTTGTAGCCCGCGCGGAGGAGATCCGCGCGCAACTCTTCGTGGTTCTCGATGATGCCGTTGTGAACGATGGCGAGACCGTCGAGCGAGATGTGCGGATGCGCATTGCGCTCACTCGGCACACCGTGCGTGGCCCAGCGCGTGTGCGCGATGCCGAGATTGCCGTACGCGGGTGTTTGCTCGAGCGCCTCTTGCAGCATCTTCACCTTGCCGACGGTGCGCAGGCGCTTGAGCTGCTGCGTGCCATTCAGGACGGCAATGCCCGCCGAATCGTAGCCGCGATATTCGAGCCGACGCAGGCCCTCCATCAGGATTGGCACGATATTGCGTTCAGCGATCGCCCCTACGATTCCGCACATGGTGGTCAGATTCCTGCTGGTTCGCTTATTCGCGTTTGGGGCGCAAGTGTGCCCCAAACTGCGTTAAGGCGCTGATTCCACTTAGCTAAGCGTGAACTCGTTCGCGGCAAGGGAGGGGGCGGGCCGGTAGCCCGCGGGGCGCGGCGCGGTTTGCCTTGCCCGGGTACGTAAATTGCGGATTTGGCGGGCTTTTTCGCCGGACGGATCCTCCGGCGCGCTTCGCGGGGTTGTGCGCTGATGGAGCTGGGGCATGAGGCCGGCGCGACAGGGAGTGTCGCGCCGGTTGGGCGTGCGGCGAGGTAGGCGATAGTCCGAGCCGGCGTCGCGCAGGCGGCGGGAGTTTGGCGATTATCCCAGGCATCGTCTGCAGGGCAGGCTTTCGTGTCTTGTTGCCTCCGTTCACTCGACACGATGCGCGACCTGTCCCGAACGGGCCTGCCCTCTCGTTTGGAACTACGCAGTGCGAACTCGCGAGCTGTTCAAGCCCCAATGTGTCGGCGACGTTGATCATCCGGCGCCCCAGAGCACGCAAACACACACAGAGATGCGCATGCAGCATCACATATCCGTCAAACGCGGTTAGCCCGACGTGGAATTCGCTTCGCTCCGCCGCCGATGTCTGGTCTGGTCAGCCCAATGCTCGGGATGCATTTCTTCGCTTCGCTAGAGCGGTTGCTTTCGGGGCAAGGGGATCCACGTATGCGTACAAGTGAACGCCGGCGCGGACTGTACGATCGGCCCGCGCCGTTGAGTCCCTCAGCCGCTTGGCTTCGAGCCAATCGTTCAGCGTTCTGAGGAATGCCCACCCTTGAAGGCGCGCGAAACGCCGAAACTCTCGGATTTTCGCCCGCGGGAGGTCCGGCACCTCAGCGAAGCGCTCGATGAGGGGTGATGAACTGCCGGCTCGACTAGTGTTGTGCTTGATGGTGGCAAGCAACGTGGAAGACGATCGCGCTACGTACTCCTGAATCACAGGATCCCGCCCGCTCACAAGCGCCATCCGGTTGGACGGCCGATAGAGGTGCGCGGTCGTGCGAGTGATCAATCCGAGAGACTTGAGTTGTCCGGCAACGGCCCGCGCATCGGCTGAAATCCCTTGAGCGCGAACGAGCGCTTCGACACTGGGTGATGGACCCGTCAGAGGGATCGCCCGTGGTTCGATACCTCGCATGTAGCGGCGATTTCGGTGCCAAGCTTCGAGAGTTAGCGCGGCGACTGCGAGCGTCGTTGCGCACTCTGTGCCGGCTAGTACGTTGCGCTTTTTGCGATGTGATATCGCTTCGTCGCACAGTTTCTTGATCTCGCTCTCTGCCAGACCGGACTTACGCATGAAGTCGAAGACCGACACCAACATTTGCAGGTACTCCGACTGCACGCGCACTGTTTTGCTGACGGTCACGGCTTGCCACTCAAGTGTTTCGCTGGACGCGCTGCGACCAGGATCGTGACCACTAGCTGATGTTTCATTTTTCGCTTATTCCTTCGGGTAGGCACCGTGGGTAACTCGAGTGAGTGTCTCAGTCCTTCCAAGAATTCGTCGGCGCCTATCGAAGCGCGCTCTTGCATGACCTTCAAGTCGATAAGGTCTGCGGCTTTCAATGCGATCCTTCGCAGGTGAGCACTCGACTCTGTCGATCCTTGAGTTGCGGCCTGGAGGTCACCGAGGAGAATCTCCATCAGCCCCTGAATCGACCGGACAAGCCTCCTGCGCGGCGACGTGCGTTCGTTGGCCAACTCAACGCAATTTCCGCTATCGCGCACCGCCCGCAGACGACGCAATTCATCGAGTACGGCGCGTGGCGGCACGTCCCCGGCGAACGTCTTGACGAGCGAAGCGAACGACCGGGAGCGACCCTGCATTGGAAGTCGTCGTGGGGCACCACTCCGGTCCAAGTACCGCGGATCAGTCCGCCAGCCCGCGAGTACTCGTTGAGTCCGCGGCTGTCGGTTCAATGAGTCCGCTTCGAGATGCAAATTCGCTGTGAGTAGGCGCTTCACTTCGGCGCGTCGCAGCGAGGTGAGCACCGCGACTCTTGAACTATTAACGCGCCCGTTGCGACACCTGGAGATTTGAGCGGCGGCCCGGACGAATGCGTGCGTGGCCAGCGATTCGAAGTATGAGGGAGTCACGCCGATAGGAATGAGTTGCTGAGCGAGTAGCAAAAGCAGCCGCTGCAAAGTGAATGCGAGCTGCGAATCAGCGCCATCCACCCGCGCTTGGGAACGATCAGAGCGATCGCGAGCGTTAAGAGCCGAAGAGGCTTTCGAGCACTTCATGGTGGTCGGCGGTGCGAAGATGGCGAGCCGCTTTTGCACCAAGCTCTAATAGTTTGCAAGCCGAATGCCTCAGGCATTCGCCTAGAAAGGCGAGGGGGCTTCCCGCGATGCAGCGCAAGCGATCGGAGTGGCACCGAAAGTCGACCGCAGCAAGAGTTCGTCGGCAGACAGCAAAAGAGCGTGGGTCCCGAGAGACGCCACGCTCCTGTGCAGCCCGTCAGGGCTCTTTGCGTGTTTAGAGGGGTTAGCGCGCGCCGCCGCTTATTCCGGCGGTGGCACCACCACTGATACCGCTCAGCGCGCCGCCGCTAATGCCGCTCGTCGCACCACCACTGATGCCGCTTGTCGCACCACCACTGATGCCGCTCGTCGCGCCACCGCTGATGCCGCTCAGCGCGCCGCCGCTAATGCCGCTTGTCGCACCACCACTGATGCCGCTCGTCGCGCCACCGCT
>DASTRY010000033.1:0-8984 GCA_035760965.1 Steroidobacteraceae bacterium
GAACCATTGCGACAGGCTGATGTGCCAACGCCGCCAGAACTCCACCGGCGTGCGCGACGAGTACGGGAAGTCGAAGTTCTTCATCAGATCGAACCCGAGCGCGCGCGCAGTGCCGCGCGCCGTATCGGTGTAGCCGGAGAAGTCGCAATAGATCTGAAACGCGAAGAACACGGTCGCCGTGAGCAGCGCACCGGCGGAGTAGTGCCCGGGGTCACCGTACACCGCATCCACATACGGCGAGAGGCTGTCGGCGATCACTACCTTCTTGAACAGCCCCCACAGCATGAGCATGAGCCCGCTTTCGAGCCCGGCGGTGCTCCAGGTGCGCGCGCGCTTGATCTGCACCAGCAGATTGCCGGCGCGCTCGATGGGGCCCGCGACGAGCTGCGGGAAGAACGCGACGAACAGCGCGTAGTTCAGCAGATTGCGCTCGGCCGGCAGCTTCCCGCGGTACACATCGATCACGTAGCCGAGGCTCTGGAACGTGTAGAAGGAGATGCCCACCGGCAGCACGACTTGCAGCACGGCCACGTGCGGCTCGAATCCGAGCGAAGTGAGCAGACGCGCCGCTTCGGTCACGAAGAAACCGTAGTACTTGAAGAACCCCAGCAGCCCGAGGTTGATGACGGCGCTCGCCGCCACGTAAGCCTTGCGTCGCCGGGGCTCCTGCGCCGAGCCGACGAGCAGGCCGCAGCAGAAGTCGAGCACCGTGCTGAACATCAGCAACAGCAGGAACTTCCAGCTCCACGCGCCATAGAAGATATAGCTGGCGATCAGCAGCACGACGTTCTGTGGCGTGCGCCGGCGCGCGCCCCAGTACAGGCAGAACACCGCGAGGAAGAAGATGATGAAGACCGGCGAGTTGAACAGCATGGCAGATGCTCGTCAGGTTTCTAAACGCTCGCGCAGCTCGCCGAGAAACGTTGCCGCGCGCATGCCATCGGACATGCGGTGATCGAAAGCCAGCACGAGATTCTGCTGACCGCCGGCATCGGGCGCACACAGCCCCAGAATCGCGGACTGGCGCTCGTTCAGCACGGGAGTGAACGAGGTGACGCCCACGCCGGACAAATCGGTGACCGTGAACGTCCCGCCGGACACATCCTGCATCGAGAGCTCTTCTCGGAAATAGCGCAACGTGAGATCGCGGACGGCGCGACAGATGTCGAGCTGCGAGAGCTGGCCGGTGTTGCGCACGATGGGCACGCGCAGAGACTTGCCGGCATTGACCGCGAATCCGATCGAGATCTCGCGATACGTCCAGGCGCGGCCCTGCGCGTAGAAGCCGTTCAACTCCCGGTAATCTGCGAGCAGCGCGGCGGTCTCGTGCAGCACCAACTCGAGCAGACTCACGGGCCCGATGCCGGCAGCCAGCGTCGCGAGCTTCGCCTCCACGCGCTCCGCGGCCGCGGGAACGACGACGAGGCTCGGCACGATGGCGTGATAAACCTCGCTCAGTCGCATGGCCTCGATGATCTTGGACGGACTCTGCTCCAGCGGCTCGGCGAGCTCGAAAGCAACTTTGTCCGCCGGGTTCGCCGCCGGCGTCACGGATGCGCTTCGTGCCGCGATGTAGTCATCGGTCCGCGCAGCACGCGCTGCCGCGACCCGCTCGACTGTAGCGACGTCGATCCGGCCGCTCGCGGGCAACTCATCGGGCGTCACACCCAGCTCACGCATGCGACGCAATGCCTTGCGGGTGTAGCGCGACTCGTCCAGCGCGTCCGGCTCGACGGAGGCGGCGTTCGCGGCCTTGAGCTGATCGAGTGACACATTTTGATCGTCCGCGATCCACGCGAGCACCGCGCCGACTGCGACGATGCTCTTGGGCTCGTGCTCGTAGAACACGTATCCCGCGCGCTCCGCGTGCACGTCGAACGTCGCCTTGGTGGTTTCGAGCGTGGCGATGACATCGCCTGGATTTACCCGTCCGCCGCGCGGCACCTGCCATGCGACGATCACCGCATTGTCGTCGTTCACGTTCATCTGCGGAACGAGCACCTGCGACGGCTCACGCATCGAAGAGCTCCAGGCAGATGTCGTAGATACCGGCTTCGCTCGGCAGCACGAGTCGCTCGAGCTCGATCGAAGAGGGAATGGGCGCGGGATGTGCGGCCAAGCGGCGTACGTGCAACGGTTTTTGCCCTGAGTATGTGGTCGCGACGCCCGCGATCACTTCGCTTGCCAGATCGAAGCCCGCGGCACCCTCCTCGACCACCAGCAGCCGGCCCGTGCGCGCCACTGAGTCACGAATCACCTGGATGTCGAGCGGCGACGCGAGCAACGGGAAGATCAGCTCGGGCGCAATCTCCTCGCGCTCGACGAGTGAGGCGGCCGCCCGCTCCGCCAGTCCCGACATGCGACCGAACGCGACCACCGTGAGATCCGGTTCCCCCGCCGGCGACAGCACGGTGCCGGGCAACGATGCATCGGTTTCTGACAGCGCGTACCCGGGGGGCAAGGGTGCAGCCGCGCGCTCTTTGTAGAGCAGCTTGTTCTCGATGATGAGCACAGGGTCTTCCACGTCGCGCAGGGCCTCGTACATGGCGCCCACCTGGACTCGCCCGTGCATGACGACGACCACGAGGCCCGGCACGCCGACGAAATGCTTCTCCAGATTCTGACTGTGCGTCGGCCCATAGCCGCGCCCTCCTCCCATCGGCGTGCGCACGATGACAGGCGCCCGCACCTTCTCGGCATACATGCTCTTGAACTTCGCGGCGTGATTGACGAGCTGATCGCAGCAGAGCGTCAGGAAGTCGCCGAACATGATCTCGATGATCGGCCGCGCGCCGCCGAGCGCGAGCCCGTTGCCGATGCCGACAATACCCGCCTCGCTGATGGGCGCGTTGATGACGCGATCCGGAAATTCGTCCGACAACCCTCGCGTGATCTTGAAGGCGCCGCCATACGGCGAGCGAATGTCCTCGCCGATGAGCACGACGCGATCGTCTGCGCGCAGCCACGCGCGCAGCGCGCGATTGATGCCCTCGAGCTGTGTGCCCTCTTCGATCTGCGTTACCCGGCGCAGTACCGTGCCCGGTCGGATGCCGACCGTTGCCGGAAGCACATCGCGCGGTCGGCCGGCGGCCGCTTGCGCCACGGCACGATCCACGCGCTCACGCGCGCCAACGAATTCCGGCACATCGCGCCGCGTCCCGAGTGACGCGAGCATTTCGTTCACAGGGTCGCGAGCCGCGAACTCCGCGATCTCGGTGGCGTCACGGTTGTCATCACCCTTCGAATGTGCGGCAAGCCGATACGTATCGACGCGCACGAACGCGGGCACGCAGCGCTCGCGCACGAGCCGCACCGCCTCGTGCAGCGTCTCGCCCAGCGTCCGGTAATCCCAAGTGCTGCCGGCATAGGTCGTGATGCCGAACGCGGCAGCTCGCGCGCAGATATCGCCGGCCAACGTTTCGCGCTGATGCGTCGACTGCGCGTACAGATTGTTCTCGAGCAGGATCAACAAAGGCAGACCCCACTTCGCCGCCATGTTGAACGTCTCGTAGATCACGCCTTCGCCCAGCGTGCCATCGCCGATGCACACAGCCACGACGCTGCGACGACCGACCCGCTTCTGCGCGAACGCGAGCCCGGCGGCCACCGGCACGATGCCGCCTTGCACGCCATTGCTGAAGAAGCGACGCCCGCAGAGATGCTGACTGCCGCCGATGCCCGTGCACACCCCCGCGCTGGTGCCCATGATCTCCGCGATCAAGCCCTCGACGTCGTCGGTCCAGGCAATGAAGTGTCCGTGACAGCGGTGGTTGGAAAAGATGATGTCGCGTTCGGGATCCAGACTCTCCGCCAGCAGCACGGCCGACAGCTCCTGCCCGATGCAGGTGTGCGTCGTGCCCGCGACCTTCCCTTCGGAGAAGAGCGCGAGCAGGCGCTCTTCCACGAGCCGGATGAGGTACGCGCGCTGCAAGCGGGTGTCGATCATCGCGTCCCGGCTCCGGCGACGCGTGCGCACACCGCGGGAATACTGACCATGTCCGTCGCGTCGGCGCCGTCGAAACGCACACCGAACTCGGACTCGAGCGCGATGATGAGCTCGACGTGCTTCAGCGAAGTCCAGCGCGGCTCCGCGGCGCGCTCGAGCTGTGGATGAAAGGCGATGCGCGCGCCGAACACGCGCCGAAAAACCTTCTCGACGCGCGCAAGAACCGCCGCATCGTTCACCACTGCGCTCATGGGCTCGAGCCGTCGTGCGCGAGACGCGGACCGGCAGCGTCGACGACGTGCAGCTGAGCGGTGATGAATTCGGCGAGCATACGGTGACCCTCTGCGGTCGGATGGTTGTTTCGATGCATGACGTAGAGCGAGCCCGGATCGGATACAGACTTGAACAGGGGCACGGTATCGATCACGTCGACTCCGCGTGCACGCAAGAGCGCTGCGAGATGCTCGTGATGCAGCGGCTCGGCGAGATCGTGGCTCACCACCTCGGCGTACAGCGGCATGATGACGACCACGAAGCGACCACCCCAGCTCTGCGTCGCGCGCCGCGCAAGATCGATGCTTTGCTCCCACGGCCGCAGGTCCGGCGCTTCCGGTGGCTTTTCCAACAGCTCGGGCAGATGTAGCCGCTTGCGCAGCAGGGACAGCGTGAGGATTCCTGCGAATCGGTCGCGCTCCGCCGCTTTCACCGCGCGCGCGATGCTCGCGTCGGCTTCGTATTGCACCTGAATGGCGATGCTACGCATCGCCTGATCGACTTCGCCGCGCCGCTCGAACAGATGCTGCGAGAACGCGGGATCGAGATACCGGCTCAGCACCGGATCGCTCAGCTCGTCGCGCGTGTCCGCCGTCCACGGATGCATGATCCAGAGCACGAGGGGTGGTTTGAGCGGCTCGACGTATTCGCGGAACGTGGCGAGCATCGAGAGCGTGCCGCTCCCGGCCATCCCGAAGTTCGCGAGATTTGGATAGATGTGTCGGAGCCTCGCGATGAGGCTCGAGCCGTTCGCGACGCAGTGTCCGAGCGTGAAGGACGCGCCGATCGCCGCCACGTCGACGTGACCGCTCGCGATCAACCCCGGCGGGTTGTTGAACCCGAACTCATCCGTGTGGAACGTGACGTAGCGCCCCGCCTCGTTGCACTCGACCACCTCGACGTTCGAGGCGTGCGAGAGTGGGAACAAGCCTTCCGGCAACTGCTGGCGCACGCGCGGCTGGCGCGGCCACTCACGCGAAATGCCGGGTAAGGCGTCGATGCCCTGGGCACGCAGCTCGGCCACGATCTCGGATTTCGTGCGCAGGTCGAACGGCACCCCGAGCCGATCCGCATCCATCTTGCGCGCGTGCTGCGTGGATGGCGGATCGGGCGAGACGATGTGGATCATGATCTCGGCCCCGAGCAGCGCCGCGATGAACGCACCGATCTCGAGCGCCACGCGCACCTTGCCCGCGGAGGACAGCTTCAGGGCCGCGTAGCCGGTGGCAAGCGCGGTGCCGAGCAGCAGTCCGATCACGCTGATGGCCGCCGTGACGGACATGGCCGCGAGCCGCCCGCTCAGCGCGAACAGCGCCAGCACGCCGAATGTTCCGACGCAGAAGCCGAGCAACGCCAGCGTAGCGAGCCCGGCCCACGGCGATTTAGCCTTCCCCATATGGTGTTCTTGTGTTTATTGCCGGCGGGCTCTTGTCGGCTCCTCGTTATTTGGGAGGTCTCGGCCCGCGCGGTGAGCGATGCATTGTGTCCGAGCGGGCCGCCGGGTGCACGCACCTTCAGACATAACGTGCGCTACATCACGGTCTCTGAAAAGAAGCGGCGCCATCATTTATTCAAAATCTGGAGCGCCAATTGATTATCGACGGGCGAAGTATCCCGGCAAGCACTCAGCTCGCCGCGGATCTCTGTATCGTGGGCGCTGGCGCTGCAGGTATCACACTCGCGCTCGCACTCGCCGACGCCGACCTTAGCATCCTGGTGCTCGAAAGCGGGGGCCTGACGCCCGAACCCGATACGCAGGATATGGCGCGCGGCCGGAACGTGGGTCTCGACTACGTGCCGCTCGAGTCCGCGCGGCTGCGCTGCCTCGGCGGTTCCACCATGCACTGGGGCGGTTGGTGCCGACCGTTCGAACCCATCGACTTCGAGCGGCGCCCCTGGGTCCCCCACAGCGGCTGGCCCATCGATTTCTCGGCAGTCGAGCCCTACTACCCGCGCGCGCAGGAGCTGTGTCAGCTCGGCGCGTTCGATTACGACCCGGCGGCATGGGATCTGCCCAAGGGCGCCTTGCTGCCTTTGCCCGCCGACCGCCTGCATTCGCGTCTGATCCAGTTCAGCCCGCCGACGCGCTTCGGCGTGCGCTATCGGGATGCGCTGGAGCGAGCACCGAAAACGACGGTCTACCTGCATTCGAACGTCACACAGATCCTGCCGGCCCAAAATGGAGCCACGATCACGGGGCTACGCGTGGCGACCCTCACGGGCAACTCGTTCACCGTCTCGGCGAAGCGTTACGTGCTCGCGTGCGGCGGCCTGGAAAACCCGCGCATCCTCCTGGCCTCCAACGAAGTCATCGCGAGCGGCATCGGTAACGCGCACGATCTGGTCGGACGATTCTTCGCGGATCATATCCAACTCGATACCGCCGCCATCTTTCCCGACGATGACAGTCTGCGACTGGACTTCTATCAACCCGCCTCGCGCGATGTGAGCCGCCGCTCGCGTAAGCCTGGCGGCCGCTCGGCGAACATGATGGCGTATCTCACGCTCGATCGACGCGTCCAGGAGTCGCGCCGCACGCTCAACTACAGTGCGAATCTGCTCGAGACGACGTGGTCGGACTACCTCACGGCGGCCGAGACGGCCAACGTCGTCGAGCGCTCGGTATGGGAGGAAGTCGGCCGCTCGCTGCGCAGTCTTTGGGCGAATCTGGACGATGCGATCGCGGCGACCTTCCACTCGGGTGGCAAGCCCGCGCCCATCTACAAGATCGTGACCACTCAGGAGCAGGCTCCGAACCCCGACAGCCGCGTCCGGCTCGCACCCGAGCGCGATGCGCTCGGCATGCCGCGCATCCAGCTCGAATGGCGTCTCACGGATCTCGATCGCCACTCCATCGAGGTCGCGATCGATGAGCTCACCCGCGCCTTCGGCGGCGGTCGTATCGCCAAGCTCCATTCGCCGATCGACCTCGGCAAGCATGGCTGGCCCACCCACGTACCGATAAGCTGGCATCACTGCGGAACCACCCGCATGAGCACCCATCCCGAAGACGGGGTCGTCAATGCCGACGGCCGCGTGCACGGAATCGATAATTTGTATATCGCGGGCTCATCGATCTTTCCGACCAACGGCCACGGCAATCCGACTCTGACGCTGGTTGCGCTGACCTTGCGGCTCGCCGATCACCTGCGGAGCGCGTTTCAAGTGAAGCGAGGGGCGTCCTGACATGAGCGCTCGCTGCAAGAGCCCCAAGCGGCGCGAGATCCTGCGGTACGCACTGGCGGGTGGCGTCGTCGCGATGGCGGGCACCGGGCTCGCGAGTCGCGCATTCCTGCCCGAGATCCGGCGGATTCTCGGGGACTCTGCGGAGGACACGAGCGCGCTGCGCTCGTTGGCGCAGGCTGTCGTATTTGGCCCTCGCGCCGTGCCCGTCAGCATCGATCGGTGGAGCAATGCGCGGCTAAGTCATAGAATCCGCGCCAACATTCTTGCGGATTATCGCCAGGGGAGAATCGTGGCGGTGGCTTCCTGGCGAATCTCGGCAACCGAGGCGGATGCGCTCGAGCTCATGCGCCGTCTACAACTGATTTAAGCTTTCGACTCCGACAAAACCTCGAAATGGCCGAGAGTGCATCCACGTCGGGCGGCTCCGTCGCCACAACGCTCGCGCAGCCGACCGCACTGGAGGGGCCCCGCCGCGAGAGGCGGCCGCGATTGATCGCTTATCCGAAGAGCGGCATCGACTATTGTGAGCAGCTCTACGGCGCGGTCGCCGAGCTCGGTATGCCGGTCGTCGAAGGTCAGTGGGCCGGCCGCTGGATCGTGCTGAACGTACGGCGCGGAGATCTGGTACACATCCATTGGCCCTCGTTCCTGTACTTCGATGCGCGCCGGCCCGTGAGGACGTACTTCTATCTGCTACGCTTCTTCGCGCTCATCAGCATCATTCGGCTGCTCGGCGCGCGCATCGCATGGACGGCGCACAACCTCTACCCTCACGATGGCGGGCGTGCTCGTTGGGTCCATCGTGTCGCGCGGCGCTTCATCACCCGCATCGCACAGACCATCTTCGTGCACGGACCGGCAGCGGCGCGGATCGTCGGTGCCGAGTTCAATGTGGCGGACAAGCTCGTCGAGGTGCCGCACGGGCATTGGCGCGCGCATTATCCGAACACACCCGAGCGTAGCGAAGCGCGTCGCCTCACGGGCCTGCCGCAGGACGTGGTGCTGTACGGGTTCGTCGGCTCGTGCCGTCCGTACAAGAACCTCGAGTCGCTCATGGCGGCATTTGAGGGTATGGACGCGACGAGCCACCTCGTCGTCGCCGGAGCGTTCTCACCGCCGGAGTATTCGACGAAGATCGAGAGCATGGTCGGCACGGCGCGGGATCGCGTGCACATCGTCCCGCGTTTTTTGGCCGACGAAGAGATCATGACCTACGTCGCCGCGCTCGACGTGCTCGTGCTGTCTTACAAGAACATCCTCACCTCGGGCGCGGCAATGCTGGCGCTGAGTGCGGGTGTGCCGGTGATCGCTCCGCGCATGGGCGGATTGACCGATGTCGTCAACGACACGTGCGGTCTGCTCTACGATCCCAACGCGACGGATGGGCTGCGCAATGCGATGCTGGCCGCGACCCGCCGCTTCTGGTCGCGCGAGGCGATCATCGCCCACGCCCTCTCCTTCGACTGGAAGGTCTCCGCAATGGCCCTCATTCAGATCGTCGAAAGACACACCTTGCCCGTCCGGGCGGGCTGAGATGGGCACTCTGAAGGGGAGCGTGACGCGGGGCGCCGCCTGGATG
>DASTRY010000034.1:0-33177 GCA_035760965.1 Steroidobacteraceae bacterium
TCGCTGAAGGCGTCGTACTTCAAGAGCCGGCGCAGATACTCCGCGTGCTCCTTCAACGTCGAAAAGTAGAGCCAGTCATAGAACGCCGTCTTTGGCTCGAGCTTCCACTCTGTATCGCCGAAGCGGAAACCGGTCAGCTTCCCGGAAGACCTGAGCCGCGCATCCTGCTTCGCGTCTCGCGCAGAAAGCGGGTAGAGATCCGTGTACGGCCCGCCGTGCTCAAAGACCTTGCTTCCTTGGTAAGCGGATTCGAGCGGAACGCGCCGGCCGTCTGGCAGCTCCACTTTCAAATTGAATGCGCTCAAGCGAACGCCCAGCTTCTCCGCCGACTTGGTCGAAACCTCGAGAACCTGACGCAGCCCTTCCTTGGAAGCAGCCGCATGCAGTTCTTCAACGTTCCTCTTCTTCTGAACAGGCGCGAAGCCCGGATGCCAGGTGAACCGGACGACCACCTCGTCGACCAGATGAGGACCGTGATCCCGGGGCACAAAGATGGGCCGCTCCGCCACGCTCAGAGTCCTCGGATCATGTTCACTGGAATATCTGCGGGCACCAGAACCTCGTACTTTCGCGCGGCCAGCAGTCGCTTTAGCACAGCGGGGTCTTTCCAGTCCGTCCGCGTATATACAACCGCGAAATCCATCTGCTCGATCGCCTCGTGCAGCGTCAGCAACGGAACACCCGTCTTGTTGGCAACGCCCGGCGCGAATGTTAACCCGTCGGCCTTCAGGACCGCCGGGTCAATCTGGAGAAAGGCGATTTCCTGAACATGGCCCTCCTTCCTCGCCGTCCACTCCATAGGATGTTGATTGAAAAGACAAAGATGGACGTACTGATCCAGGCCGAGACGGGTGTCAGCGTCGTGGCTCCACTGGTTTCCTCCGGGGGCCGCCACAGAGACCCCGCGCCGCCGCAGCTCTGCCAAGCGCAGCAGCCCGTATTCCCCAATCGAGGAAAGGTTTCGCACGTCGGTGAAGTGAAAGAGGCGCTTCACGCCGAACTGTTTGATGAACTCTTCAGCAGTCATCGTGCACCGCCCCGACCGGACGCCACGTGGGTCGGCCCTCGAAGAAGCAGGGCAGCGTTCACGGCGCGGTACGCGGTCTTCAGTCGTTGTGCGACGTCGACATCAGCGAGCTTCTTGTCGATCAAAGGTGCAGGCATCTGTGATCCCTCGTTCCATGTGGATGTATCAGACAGGAGACGAGTAACGGCCCCACGGCCGTTACTCGTCGAACGATCAGCTTTCGTCGTTTTCAGATTCGTCCTCTTCTTCGAGAGACTGAATCGCCGCAGTCAGATCCAGTGCCGCCCACTGCAGCGTTGTCGCAGTGGCGGAGAGCCGTGCACGCTTACGCTTGTTCTTCGCGCGTTCCGCTTCAGCTCTGAAGCCATCAACACGCCCGAGCCACGTGACGCACTTCAGTAGCAGTTCCGACTTCTGATCCTCGTTCATGACCGCACCTCGCGAACCGCGACATCGAGTGCGTCGTACGCGCGCTTGATACAGCGAACGCCGTGGAGAAGCGTCGTGATCTCATCTCCTACGTCGGCGCCTGCGGTACTCCCCTCGCGCTCCTCCGCACCCAGCAGCGCGTTCGCGGCCGTCGCGACAACGGAGATTGCGTCGGACAACCTCCCCATGATCTCGTCAATGTCAGGCTTGATCGGAGGAGCGTTGCTCGCTCGCGCCTTCGGTCGCGCGTGCCGCGCTCGGCGTGCGCGGAGCTCCGCCGATCCCGATCCCTTCGTCTGGTTAGAATCAACTCGTTTCGCTGAACCCATGGCTGCCTTCCTCTGGTAGGCGGTTGTGGCTAGTCGTCCGGGGCTGCTCCAACAGTCCCGGGCGGCGCTCTTGTGAACAGCCATCAGCGAAGGTGGTAAGAGCGGGGGTAATGGCAGGTGTCAGGTGAAGCAGAAAACCTGCAGAAAACAGGCACTTTCCTGCCTTCTACGAGGGCCTTCCGCCCACCACCTTCCCCTGTTTCTCGCCTATATCCGGCAGTATAAATCTTACCTAACCTACGGATTTATCTAGAGATAGTCACCGGACTCTGCCGGGCCACCGGACTTCATCGGGCCGTTTCGAGTCGCTGTCACGTCAGCGTAGCCGCGCAGTCATCAAGGTGCGCGGGTCGAGAACACCTTCGGCAGGTGCGGCGGCACGAGCGCCTTCAACAGTCGGATCAGCCCGGCGTCCATGTACTCATATTCGTCGGGGATGTTGAGGCACACGACCTTTTTTCCTTTGAGCTGCGCGCGGAAGCGCTGTGACAGTTTGTTCCGGTGGGTCTTTTCCATTACGAAGATCACGTCGGCCCACGTGATCTGCTCGGGCGTCAGCGGAGTTTCGGCGTCGTGATTCAACCCCGCCGAATCCACCTCCAAGCCGGGGACTGACGAGAACACCTGCTCTGCCGTGGGACTGCGCAGACGATTCTGCGAACACACGAAAAGAGCACGGACGGTCATCGGTTCGAAGTTCAGGTCTCGTCTTGTGCTCGTGACTAGGCGTGCGCTCCCGCCGCTCGGCGCTTCACTGAAAGCTTCGCAATAGTCCACTTCACGCCGAGCGCCTCAACGATCTTTCTCAGCATTTCGTATCGAGGCTTCGCGCCGGGCATAAGCGTCTTGTAGAGGCTTTCCCTGCCCAAGCCCGAGTCCTTAGCGATCTTCGCAATCCCGCGTGCCTTGGCAACGCTCGACACGGCCAGCGGGAACACGTCCGGATTTGCGTCTTCCACCGCTGCGGCGAGGTACTCGGCGATTACCTTCTCGTTATCGAGGTAGTCCGCGGAGCTGTACACCGGAAATTTCGCCTTCGCAATTGACACATTCCTCAGAACTTGCCGGCCAAACAAGAGCCCGGCGAATGTCTCGCATCTGCGTTCCCTTGTCACCAGCGAGCGGCAGTCGTCGCTCGACCTCCCGCGCCGAGCCGCGTGCGATAATTCCTCGATGGACGATTCTTCCTCGCGACCGCAGTGGCATCGCTCCATTTTTGGCCACGAGTTCTTTGCCCCGGCTCAGTGGCGTCGGCGCGCCGTCCTGTGGACGGGCGGAGTGCTCGTGGGCCTTGCAGCGATCGCGTTCGCGCGCGCGAGCGATCTTGCGTTTCAGATGTTCCGTCACATGCTGGGTTGGTCCTCATGGCTCCCCGTGCTGTTGACGCCGGCGACCTTCGCCGTGCTCGCATGGCTGACGCGGGGCGTGCTCGAGCCAGCCCGCGGCAGCGGCATTCCCCAGGTGATTGCGGCGATCAACGTTGAAGATCCAGGCTTTCGCGACAGGCTCCTGTCATTGCCGGTGTCGCTCGGCAAGATCGCGCTGACACTGCTCGGCCTGCTCGGCGGTGCATCGATCGGCCGCGAGGGACCCACGGTGCACATCGGCGCCGGACTCATGTATTGGATCGGCCGGCGCTTCGCGTTCACCGATCCCAAGGCCATCTCACGATTCGTGCTCGCCGGCGGCGGCGCAGGCATCGCCGCTGCGTTCAACACGCCGCTCGCCGGAGTCGTATTTGCCATCGAGGAACTGGCCGGCACCTACGAGCACCGCTTCAGCGGCATCATTCTCACGGCCGTGATCTTCGCCGGCATGGTCTCCTTGGGCCTGCTCGGCGACTACGCCTATTTCGGCCACGTCGCCACGGAGTTGCCGCTGCGCGAGGCGTGGCTCGCCGTTATCGCGTGCGGACTCATTGGTGGGCTCGCCGGCGGAGCGTTCGTGCGCGCCATCTTGCTCTCGGATCGCGGGCCCCTCGCGAGAATTGCAGCGCTCCGCCAGCGCGCACCGATTCTCTTCGCCGCCGGCTGCGGGCTCGCGCTTGCAGGACTCGGCCTCGTGAGCGCGAACACCGTCTACGGAACCGGATATGAACAGGCCCGGAGTCTCATCCAGTCGGCACACGGCGAAGCAACCGCCTTCGGAGCATTCAAGCTGTGCGCCAACATCATCTCGTATTGGGCCGGGATTCCCGGAGGCATCTTCTCACCCGCACTCGCGGTGGGCGCGGGCATCGGACAGATGATCGCGTGGCTGCTGAGCTCCGCGCACTCCTCCGCAGTCGTACTGCTTGGGATGGCGGGTTTCCTCGCCGGCGTCACGCAGACGCCGATAACGGCCGCCGTGATTTCATTCGAGCTCACAGCGAACCACAGCATGATCATTCCAATCATGGCCGTGAGCCTGCTGGCCCGTGGCATTTCCTCTCTCGTCTCCCCCACGCCGGTGTATCGGGCGTTTGCCGACCGACTGATCGCGCAATTCGAGCATGGGCGGGACGCATCGAGCGCATCTCAGCATGAATCGCCTTCCGTGAGATAGATTCGAGCTTCAGATCGCGCCGCTCTACGATTCTGCTCACGCTGCTCAGCCGCGGCGCACCGCGTACGCGGAAAGCGTTGGCCGACACTCCGGTCTGATCATCCGGCCGGCCTCCCGCCGGCAACGACAATAGGTTCGTCGAGCGCTCGCTGATATTCCGCCTCATCGATCGCGTCCACCGACCGCAGCTTCGCCAGCAATGCGTCGATTAGCGAACGTAGCCCCGGTCCCGGAGTGCCGCGAGCGAATGAGCTCTGATACTTGATCGGCCCTGGGATAATCGCGACCAGAAAGGCCATCTGGGCCGGCGTCAGCTCCTGGGGTTCGCGACCGAAATAGTGGCGGGCCGCGGGCCGTAAGCCGCGCAGGCCCGGGCCCCATTCGATGATGTTCAGGTAGATCTCGAGAATACGATCCTTGCCGAGCGCCGACTCGAGCAAGAACGCAATCGCCAGTTCCTGCAGCTTGCGTCCGACTTCCTTGTCACGCGACAGGAACAGGTTCTTGGCCAGCTGCTGGGTGATTGTCGACGCACCGCGCGCCGCGCCGCCGCGCGACCAGTTGGTGAGCAGCGCGGCGGGTAGCTCGCGAAGGTCGATGCCGCGATGTCCGTAGAAGCCCGCGTCTTCTGAAAGCAGCAGAGTACGCACGAAAAGCGGCGGAACGTCACCCAGGGCAATGAAGTCGGGGGATGCGGGCGAGACGTTGATGGGACGGTGCGGCCCGAATCCTTCATCGGCGCCGAAGATGAAATCGCCGCGCAAGCGCAAGATCGCTGGCGGCATCCGGCGTGGCGGCCTGAAGCTGATCTTTTGAATCACCGAGAGCGAGGCGGGATCCATCGCGCGCCCGCGCACTCGCACGTCGATCGTCGCCGAGCCCAGATCGCCGCCGCCGCGGCCGGGCGGCATTCCCAAACTTTCGGGGACCGCGAGTCCAAGAGTGCTCAGCAATTGCGCGAAGTTGAGATCCCGCACGCCGAGTGCAAGATCGACCGACGGATCGGCGTCGGCGTCGTGCACTGCGAGCGAGCCCGACAAGGCCGCACCGTCCAACGTCGTGTGAACCTCGGGGATCTCGATCGTGCCCTCGGCTCGCCGCCACACGCCATCGAAACGTAAGGCCACGTCCGTTGGATCGCCGAGCTGCTGTTCCTCGGCGGTGGAATCTGCCAGCGCTGGCAGGCGCGCGCCGAGCGCGCCCACGTCTACGTGGAAGCGGAGCGTATCGGTGCTGGTCCTAAGATCCACGCGGCCATCCGCAATGCCAGGATCGATCAGCGGACGCCCGTCGCGCTGGACGTCAAGCAGATTGCCGACGTCGAGCCCGCGTGCCTCGACGCTCCATGCGTTGCTCGCTGGATCCGGCAGCTTGCGGATCGACAGACCAGTCTGTGGCTCTACCAGCGTGAGCTGCAGGTTCTCGCCACGAATGCCCACAACGTCCCAGGCTGAAGCCGGCGAGCTGACGCTGACCCCGGATGGGCCCGCGAGAGTCGCGCCGCGAACTGTGAGTCGCACACGACCGGGCCACGAGGCTGCGATCATGTCGGCATGCAGTCGTGCTCCATGACGAAGGTCGAGATCGAACCCCTCCAGTCGCAGCAACGGCCAGACGCCGACGCGTACGCGCCCAACTCGCGCCACCAGGCCATGGCGCACGGCCTCGGCTTCGATCCGCGCTCGTACCGCGTGCTCGAGCATCGGTTTCAGCAACACGGCGGCCAGGCTTACGATCAGCGCCGTGGCGATTGCGGCGAGCCACCACCGTCGCCCGCGGGCTCGGAATGTAACCATCGACGTGAGGATGCCACACATCGTTCTCATCGATCTCCCGAGGAGCTGACGCCTCGGGAATTCGCGAGGAAAACGAGGCTACAAGGGGCCGCACGAAAGCTGGCAGGTCGCTAAACTACGACACCATGTAGCCGCCGCACGCCGCCTACGACGGCAAGGAGGATCAAGAAGGCGAACAAGTCATAGGCGCGTCCAGGTACTCGCGTCAGTCTCTCGGTCGCACCGGCACCGGCGGCGTCGCGGAAGTCGCGGGCGGATGCGCGGCGAGCCAGTCCATGCGCTTCACGGACAGCTTCTCCGTACGAACGTCATCACCGAGCACGAGATAGCGCTCATCACGCTTCGACCACGCAGGCCACGTCACCCCAGGCGTGTTCGGCGAGCCTGTCGTGGCGAACGCGATGAGAGACTGCATCATCTGCAGAGACAACTTGCGGTCGTAGTCACCCCACACGCGCGTCGGGCGAAAAATATTGAACGCCTCGAGGGTGCCGAACCAATACGGGACATCCGCCGTGTGATACGCGCCAATGGTCAGAGGATTCTGATCAGCGAGCACGACGCCTGGCGCATAAGAATGCTTGCGCGTAAACAGCGCGATATACGTGGCCGATGTTGTCGCACCAGCTTGCGCCTGCGCGCACGTTCGTGAAGCCTTCAGCATCCCGTTTTCGCGAGCCGCTGCGTGCGCGGCCTGCGCAACGTCGGCGTCTGTCTTCACCGGATACAGCCGCAGAAACTCATCGGCCGCATCCCCATACATCTCGCGCGCGATCGACCGGTATTGCTCGACCGTGCGCGCTCGAGTGAGAGGACTTTGAGCCGCATCCAGGTCATCGCCATTCGAGCTCACGAGAATCGGCACATCCGCCGTCCCGCGCGCCGCAAGCACCGCGCTCTTTTCCCCGACCATGAAATACCCGTCGATCAGCGGTGGCGTGCGTATTCCCTGCACACTCGCGCCAACCTGGCTCTCGGCTTGCTGTGCAAGGATGCGGTCCGCCGGCACATCACGCATCTTCCGCAGATTTGCAGCACCGAGCCGTCGCTGCAGCTCGAGCCCCACTTTCTCGGCGGTCGCAAGATCCGGCCCGGCCGAGCTGAAATTGCATGCACTCCACATGGCCGCCGCCCGAAACAACCCGCGCGAAAGCGGACTGAAGATATGCGCGGCGACCGACGTCGCACCGAACGACTGACCGGTAATCAGCACCTTCGACGGGTCACCCCCGAAAGCCGCAATGTTGTCGCGAATCCAACGCAGCGCCGCGTTCTGATCCAGGAAGCCGTAATTCCCCGAATGCCCGCCCTGCTCCTGCGTCAGCTCGGGATGCGCCATGAATCCGAGCGCGCCGACCCGATAATTCATCGTGACGAAGATCGCGCCTTGCCGCGCAATCGCATCCCCATCGTAGAGCGCCATGCCGGACGAGCCGATCGTCCCGCCGCCTCCGTAGATGAACACGATCACGGGCAGCTTCGAATCCGCCTTCGCCTCCGGCGGTACCCAGACGTTCAGGTACAGGCAGTCTTCGCCCGTAGGCTCTTCGCCGAAGTAGTGATTGATATCGTGAGGCCGCAGCACCTGAATGCATTCCGGGCCTTTGCGGTCGGCGACCCAAATGCCATCCCAATGCACGGGCTGCGGAGGACGCCAGCGCAGGTCCTGAGTCGGCGGCGCCGCGTAGCGAACGCCAAGGTAGGCCTTCACTCCAGAAGGGAGCAGCGTGCCCGCAAGCTTGCCGCTCGTCGTCTCCACCGGATCACCCGAAATGGGCGTCATCGCGGTGGTGGTGAATGAGATCACGCAACTCACGAGAGCGGCACACCACGTGATCGCCCGATTGGTCATGACGATTCCTTGCTATTTCCCGGGGAGCTTGCGGATGGCAATGCGATCGGACTGATACGAGGCGATCCACAACTCATCGCCGACGACGAGCCCGGTGGAAGCCCCATTGAACGCTGGGTTCGGCTCAGAGTACGCGACGAGACGCCACGTCAGTGATTTCGGATCGAGGCGCGCCACGGTGTAGCCGCGATGGCAGAGCATTCCATCGGCCTTGCCGTCGATGATCTTTCGCAGGCCACCGCACGCAGGCTCGTCATACTGCATTCCCGCGGCGATGAGCTCATCACCATCCCAGTGAATGTTGTCGGGCATGAAGCCCGGAGCAACGGCCTTGCGAAGAACCCGCGTCGGATTCGTATGCGAGAACGCGACCACCGCGTGCCAGCCGAAAGCGACGACGTAGAACTCTTTGCCGTCACGCGAGGCCTCGAGCCCGTTGTTGCCCGGAAGCTCTGCCCCCCGAACCTGCTCGAACGCGGGCGTTCCTGGCTTCCACTCGTACACGAGACCCGTGACGCGCCCTTCCACGAAATCCGCGATCTGCGTGCCCGGCCGCGTCAGCACCGTGACGAGAATCGAACCATCCGAAAAGCTCGCGACGCTGTTGGCGGCCATGCCTGCGGGCATGGGAACGCAGCCGATCCATTGCAGCGACGGCTCTCCCACAGCGGCCGACTCGATGCGAAACACTTCGATCGCCTCGCGCCCGCCGTGATTGGCAACATACAGCAGACTCGTATGATCCCCGATCTGGCGAATGCTCATTCCCTGAGCATTGAACGCAGCCGCATCCGGCGGTGAAGAACACTGTGGAAACGAACGCTCATCGCGAGCGATACCCGACTCCGCACCGGTATACCAGCGATGTAGCGAGCGCGATTGCGTGTCGACCAGCTTGATACCCGAACCCGCGTTGAATCCGCTGGCCACGATCCACCGCGTTCCGGGGATGAGAACCAGATCTTCCGGATGATCGGCACCGCAGACGAAGCTCGTTCCCTGAACTTCGTCGCACGGTGCCGGGGGGAGCTCAGCGCCGATCATGTCCATCCTTCAGGGTCGCATCGATAAACGCGAGCGTCTGGTTGAGCGCACGCAGACTCGCTTCGCGTGTCGCCTTCGGGCTCTCACCGATGAAGCTGTGATCGACGCCCGGTATCTCCACGAGCTCACCCTTCACTCCCTTCGCGCGAAGCGCAGCCAGATACGAGCGAGACTGCGCGATGGGCACGGTGTGATCATCGACGCCGTGAATCATGAGCACCGGCGGATCCTTCGCGTCGACATAGGTGATTGCGCCAGCGGACGCGAGCGTCGCTGCGGAACATTTCCCGGGACCACAGCCGAGGTAGCGATACTCCGCATCTCCTCGCGGTGATGAGAAGTCGAACACCCCGTACCACGCGACCACGCCTTGCACGCAGTCAGATTCGGCGACTGCCGCCGTTTGCGACTGCGAAGCGGGCGTGCCCGCGCGGCCAGGTTCGGGCCGCTGATTGACGGCAGCAGGCTCCAGAGCGCCGACTCCGCAAGTTGCTCCGACGAGAGCCGCAAGCTGCCCTCCCGCCGATCCGCCCCAGACGACGGCGCGCTCCTTGTCGATGCCAAAATCCCGCGCTCGTGTGCGCAACCAGCGAATCGCCGCCTTCACGTCCTGAACGGCCGCGGGGAAAGGCGCCTCGCCACTCAGTCGATACTCAACCGATGCGACCACATATCCGCGCGCAGCAATCGAGGCCAGCACGCCCGGCCAATCTTCGAATGCACCCGAGTGTCGCGTGTGGCCGGCCTGCCACCCTCCTCCATGCAGATAAATGACGAGAGGCAGCGGTTGCGTCGGTTTGCTTGGCTTGTAGAGATCGAGGATGAGCGGCCGATAGCCCACCAGCGATGCATACGCCAGGTCCGGAAGTCCGACGACATCACCCGGAAAGCTGACGCGCCGTTCCGGATAACGGTCGTCGAGAACCGGCGCATTGGCCACGCCAGGTTCCGCGGCATGCGCCGGCAGCGTGGCGATCGCGCCAACGGCCAGCACCAACATCATCAACATCAACGGGAGTCGCTGCATTCGCATCACTTCTCCTCAGCTCTCATATTCGACGCGCTTCACTTCGCCCAGCACGAAGATGTACGACAGCGCGCCTGTCACCGCGACGACGGCGATGAAGGCCAGCGCCCACGCGAAAGACCCCGTGGCCGCCACCACGAAACCGACAACCAGCGGGGTGACGATGCCGGCCAGGTTCGCGCACAGATTGAACACACCTCCGGTCAAGCCGATCAGCTGACGTGGCGCGACGTCCGTGATCAGCGTCCAGCCGAGGTTGCACATCCCCTGGCCGAAGAACGCAACCGACATGACGGCGATCACCATGACGTCGTTGTCCAGGAAGTTCGCACTGACGATGGTGGCAGCTAACGCAAGCCCCGCGATGATCGGAAGCTTGCGCGCGAGGCTCGCCGATCCCGTTCGCAACAGCAGCCAGTCGGAAAGAATGCCGCCCGCTACCACACCCACGGAAGCCGCGATGAACGGCAGCACGGCGAAAAAGCCGATCTTCAGCCACGCCATCTGCCGCTCGGTCGCGAGATACGTCGGAAACCACGTGAGAAAGAACACGAGCGTCGAGTTGCTCGCGAACTGCCCGATCGACGCGCCCACCACCTGCCGCTGCCTCAGCAGGAAGCGAATGTGCCGCCACTCGAAGTGCGTCACAGGTGACGCGCCGCTCAGCCCGCCACCGGCTTCGATGTATCGCAGCTCCTGCGCATTCACGCGACGGCTCTGAGATGGATCACGGTACGCGAGCCACCAGACGACGCCGAAAAGAATACCGACCAATCCTACGATGACGAACAGCGCGCGCCAGCCGAAGCTCCCCGCAAACCAGAACAGAACGGGACTGAGAAATGCGAGTCCGAAGTATTGGCCCACCGCGTACACGCCGGTTGCACGCGCTCGCTCTGCCTGCGGAAACCACGTGCTCAACACACGACTGTTGCAGGGGTACGCAGGTGCTTCGGCGACGCCGAGCGCGAGCCGCGCGCCGACCAATGACGCAAACCCGCTTGTGAGACCTTGCAGCACGGTGCACAAGGACCAAACTGTCACCGACCAGTAGTACGTCAGACGCACGCCGAAGCGATCCAGCAAGATTCCGCCGGGAATCTGTGCGGCGGCGTACGTCCAGGAGAACGCGGAGAAGGCGACACCCATGAGTGCGGCGTGCAGCCCGAGCTCCGATGAAAGCAATGGAGCCGCGACGCTGATCACCGTGCGATCGAGATAGTTGATCATCGTGCCTGCCGTGATCAACGACAGGATGAGCAACCGCGCGCGCGTCGGCTTCGGCGCGGTCACTGCGTCGATCGCTTCGGCCGTCATCGCGTCAATGCCCTTCGTCGTCCCGATAGCGAGACTGCGCTGCGAGCCGGATCGCGGCATTGGCCGCTCCGTACGCGCGGTAGCCGCGACGCTCGACGATTTCGAAGAAGAAGCGCTTCGCGAAGGCGCGAGAATAGAGCTGGAAATATTCCCCCTCGGCGTTGCTGTCATAGAGGATGTCGAGCTCGGCGAGCTGCTGGACCTTCTGCGGATCCAGCGCGAAACGCGCCTCGAGGTCATCATAGTAATTCCGCGGGATCGGCAGGGTCGCAAGACCCAGCTCCCGCAATCGCCGCGCCGTCGCAACGATATCGGCCGTCGCGAGCGCAATGTGCTGAACGCCGGCCCCATGGAACCCTTGCAGGAAACGCGCGGAGAGCGTCTGGTTGCTCGCTGATCCGTTCAGCGTGAAACGCAACCCGCCTTCAGGAGACTCGATCGCCTGGCTCTGGACCAGCCCCAGCGGATCTGCGACTTGGACAGCGGGCGCCTTGGCCAGCTCAAAGAGAGATGAGTAATAGAGCAACCACGAGAGCATCTCCTCGTAGTGCATCGTCTGGGCGATGTGATCCACTCTCAGCAGCCCTGCATTGCCTGCAGATCCCGGGCTGACCACGGTTTCGAACTCCCGCGACCAGATATCACTCTCCGTACCGCTTTCCATCAGATACACGAGACTGCCGCCCACGCCGAGCAGCGCCGGGATCATGAGCTCCCCGGGCTGCGCTCGCGGCGTGAACTCGCCGATTCGCAGCGCCCGCGCGCGCTCGAGTGCCCCTGCGACATTCTCCACGCTCAGGCCCAAGGCGCAGACCGAAGCGCCGTGTATGGCGTCGTAGGCGCGTGCAAAGCTCTCAGGCTCGCTGTTGATGACGAAGTTGATCCCGTTCTGCTTCCAGCGCGCGACATCCTTCGAACGATGCCGGCCGGCAAGCGAAAAGCCAAGGCTCGCGAACAGCGCCTCGAGCTGCGGCAGCTCACTCTCGTTGGCGGTGAACTCAATGAACTCCACGCCTCGCGCGTGGACGCGCGGCGGGAACAGGGGCGGCGGCACGCGCGGGGCCAACCGTCGCGAGACCTGATCGTGCAGGTTGACCAGCGAGCGATAGCCGTCGATCGCGACGCTCGATGAGGAGGTCGACCGGAAGCGGTCATTGAATATCTCGAGTGACAAGGGCCCCTTGTAGCCGCGTTCCAGCAGCAGTGCGACGTAGTCGACGAGCGAGAAGTCGCCCTGCCCTGGCATGTTACGGAAGTGGCGGCTCCAGGAGAGATAGTCCATCTGCATCATCGGGGCGTCGGCGAGTTGCACGATGAAGACCCGCGCGGGATCGATCTCGCGCAGGCTTTCGATCGGGATCGCTCGCGCGAGCGAATGGAAGCTGTCGAGGATCAACCCCACTGCGGGATGATCGGCCTCTTTGACGATCGCCCAGGCGTCGCGATGATCGAAGACGTGGCGCCCCCAGGCCAGCGCTTCATATCCAACGCGCAACCCGCGCCGGGCCGCACGTTCGCCCAGCTCGCGAAAGTCATCGACGATGCGCGCTCGATCATTCAATGCGGCCGGCGACACATTGGAGCAGACGAGCAGCAGGTCCGTGCCGAGCTCCTCCATGAGATCGAACTTGCGCTCGATGCGCTCGAACACTTTCGGCCGCAAGCCGGCCGGCATCCCTTCGAAGTCGCGGAAGGGCTGAAACATCGTGCACGCCAGGCCGAGATAGCTGAGCGTCTTGCGCACCTCCGTGGCCGACAGGCTCGCGGTCAGCAGATCGTTCTCGAAGATCTCGACACCCTGGAAGCCTGCGGCCGCGATCGCACGCAGCTTCGCTTCGAGACTGCCGCTCAGCGAAACTGTGGCGATGGACGTGAACACGGTGAGCTGATCAGGTATCGGCCGGCGCCGCCGGCATCTCGTGGAAGCTCTGGCTCATGCGCCGCTGATCGGGCACTCGCCCCGTGATGATCTCGAACGCCAGCGCGGCTTGGCCGATCACCATTCCGCTGCCGTTCAGCGTGCGACAGCCGACTTCGCGTGCGGCCCGCAGCAACTGCGTTTCGAGCGGAAAATAGATCACGTCGACGACCCACATCTGCGGCAGCAGCTTGCCTACATCGAACGCCGAGCCCGGGTGAGACGCCATTCCGATCGGCGTCGCATTGACGACGCCGCTCAGGCCACGCGGATCGATGCTGTCCAGGCCCGGCGCGACGACCACCGTTTGCCTGAATCGACGCCGCAGGCGGCGTGCGAGCGCCTCGGCACGATCAGGCTGAACATCGGCGATCTCGAGTCGCTCAGTGCCCAACGACAGCAGCGCGCATGCGACGGCCGCACCCGCCCCGCCGGCGCCGAGCAGCAGGACGCGGGACAGCGATGCGCCCGGCAGGTCACGCGCGAAGCTGTCCCGAAATCCGCTCATGTCCGTGTTGTATCCGACGAGGCGTCCCTCGCGCATCGCGACAGTGTTAACTGCGCCGACGAGCAACGCGCGATCGTCGATCGAATCGAGCAACGGCATCACCGATGCCTTGAACGGAAAGGTGACGTTCACGCCGCTGAAGCCTTCGTCACTCAATCGCCGCAGCATCGGGCCGAGCGCCTCCTCGCCGAGCCCACGGGCCTTGAAGTCGAAGAGCTCGTACTTGAGGTCGAACCCCAGCGCGCGCGCCTCCTGCTCGTGCAGCCAGGGCGAGCGCGACGCCAGGATGTCGCGGCCGATGAGTCCCGATCTCACCATGTCGTCAGAAGCTCGCCCTCAGGCCGAGGTAATAGGTGCGGCCGACAATGTCGTAGAGCGCCACGTCGATGCCCGTCTGCGAGCTCGCGATGAAGGGGGGCTCCTTGTTGAACAGGTTGTTCACCCCGGCCCGCACTTCGAGACGCTCACCGAATCGGCCATTCGCGAACAGATCCCAGAGTGCATAGGACGGCACGCCGACCTGCGCGTTGGCAGGTGTGAGCACGGAGCTCACGTCGTCCATCGATGCCTGGTAGCGCCAGCGCAGACCGCCACCGAACGCATTGCCCCTGAAGCCGAAGGTGGTCAGCGCACGCAGGTCGGGCGCTGCGCGCGGCGGCACCGCGCCCGGAGTCGCGGAGCCGACGCTGACGCCGGTGTAGTCCGTGAACGAGGTGCCCGGCACGAGCTGCACTTCGTAATTCCGCAGCCAGCTGATCGCCGTGTCGATATAGAACTTGCCGCCGAAACGGCCTTCCAGCGCCGGCAGTCCCCAATGCCCCTGCAACTCAATACCGTCTGTCTTGAGCGCACCCAGGTTCTGATAGGGCGTCGATACCGTGAGCAGCTGCCCCGCCGAATCACGCGAGATCAGCTGACACGCGGAGCTCGCGGGGTCGTAGGTCGGATTCGATCCATCCAGGTTGTAACACTGCGAGAGGACCGTGAGCCCTGGCAGAGTCGAGATGACGTTGTCGATGCTGATGTTGAAATAGTCCAGGGACGCGGAAAAATCCCCGAGCCATCCATCGGAGCTGGGTGCATTGAAAACGAAGCCCACGTTGAACGTGTCGGCCTTCTCCGGTGTCAGGTTGATGTTGCCGGAGATCAGATTGCCGGTCGCGGTGGTCGGGAACGTGTAGCTGCCGATCGCTGCCGGAGGCACGCCCTGCGCGACACACAAAGCTGCAACGTTCGCGCCGTTCGGGCCCGTGCGCGCAGTCGAGCGCACGTCGCAGGGGTCGCCGATTGCAGAGGGCGGCGTGCCGATGGCGAGTTGGTTGTTTTGCGCCGGTGAGAACAGCTCGCCGATATTCGGCGCACGCACCGCGCGTTGATAGCTCGCACGCATGAGCACTGGCTCCGCGGGCCGCCACCTGGCGTCCGCTTCATACGATTTCACCGAACCGGTGACGGAATAATCCGAGATACGCCCGGCCGCACCGACACCCACTTCTTTCGCAAACGGACGATCGGCGATGAGCGGCACGTCGATCTGCGCGGCGAGCTCCTTCACCGAGATCGAGGTGTGAGGCACCCCCAACGTGTTGACGACGCCCTCGATGTTTCCGCCGGGGCTGCTCGGAACGAACACATTGAAGGGCCCCGGCGATACGAGATCGGCATCAGGAGAAAACTGATATGTGTTGCGCCGATAGTCCGCCACGACAGCGAGCTGCGCCGGCCCCGCGCCAAGGTCGAACAGCTTGCCGTTCACCTGTCCCTGGAACTGCGTCTGGTCGAGCGTCTCTTTGCTGAAGGCGTTTTTCGTGATGAATGCCCGACACTCCGGAGACAGGGAACGCGCATTGGCGTCGCCGAACGGATTGAAGCCACCGGCGCAAAGCGACGCGCCACCATCCGGCGCACTGAGCAAGCGTTGCACCTGCGTTTTCAGCACCGCGTCGTGCATCGTCTGGTTATGGATGGACTGGTCGTACGAGGTGAACACATCGAACGTCCAGCTCGTCGTGAGATCTCCTTTCAGGCCCACCATGTACTGCTGCACCTGATAGTTCTCATGCCAGCCCTTGTACGGCACGCCGACGTAGCGCGCATTCCACGCGAAGTCCGCATCCGGATTGGGACGCGAAGCGAGGACCGTCCGCAGATCCGCCGGAATGAACGGATTGGTCACGGGTATCGTCGTGAGCGCCGGAAACTGCGTGAGGCTGCCGCCACTCGCCGTGCTCACCGTAGGATCCACGTACATGAACTGCGCGTACGCGGAGTAGGAATCCGAGAGCTTGTAGTCGGCCTTCAGGAACGCCGTCTTGCGTTCGAGACCGTTGACGTAGTCGATCTGCTGGCCCACGGGCATACGCACGTTGCCGGCGATGACCATGTATCCGTTGCCGTCAGTCGGCCCCTTGTAGTTGACAGCACCTGTCTGCACGAAGAGCGAGCCGTCGTCATTGAAGCCGAGGTTCAGCAGCGGATTGCGCGCCCCGGCGATTCCGTAACTCGTAAAGAGGTTCTGCAACACCGCGGCATCGGGAGCATTCGTGGCGCTCGGCACGAACGTGCCCGTGCCGATGAACGATGATGGCGTCTTGTCATGGAAGAACGCACGGGAACTGCCGTTCAGCGGATCCTGCTTGGCGTAACTGAACGCGGCGATCAGATGACCTCTCGCATCGGCGAAGTTGGTGCCGAACGCGAGCGATGCATTCGAACGCTTCGCGTCGCCGTGCTCGCTCAGCCCATACATCACGTCCGCGCGAACTCCGTCGAGCGAACGGACGGTCCTGAAATTCACGACACCCGACATGGCGTCCGACCCATAGACGGCGGACGCGCCGCCCGTGATCGCATCCACGCCTTCGATGATGGCGTCGGGAAGAATGTTGACGTCGACGTTGCCGCTGATGTCGGAGATCGGCAGCCGCCTGCCATCGAGCAGAACGAGATTGCGATTCGTGCCCAGGCCGTGAAGGTTGATGGTGGCGCGGCCACCCGTGCCCTGCCCGCCCGTCCCTCCGTTGCCGCCGACCGTGAAACCGGGCAGCTGATTGAGCGCATCGACGACGTTGAGGACGCCGCTCTCCTTGATCGAGTCACCGCTGACAGTGACGATCGGGCTGACGGCGGTGTTATTGCCGCCGCGCTGGATCAGCGAACCGGTGACGACCACCTCCTGGAGCTGATCGTCTGCGCGCGCGGAGTCCTGCGCGATTGCCGGTCCGAATGCGATCGCACCGGTCATCAAGGATGCGGACACTGCCAATCGTGAGCCCCTGGAACGCGTCATTGGATCCCCCCTAGCGACGATGTGACGACGGCTGCGCCGTTTCTGGGATCCAAAATAGTGTTACGAACTAGTTCCTGTCAATATCAGGGCAAACGCAAGGCGCATGCGTCCAGGCAGGCCAATGCCGTGTAACTCGTTGGATTGCGAGGAAAAGCTGCTACGGTTTCTGGGTGACCCAGGCGATGAGGATGTCGGCGACCTCGCGCGCGCGGCGCTCCACCGCCTCGGGACTCGACATGTCGACTCCGAAGTTGTGGGCGAAGGTGAACTGGTTGGACACGTTGTAGAAGCTCAGCGCCGTCATGTTCATGTGCAGGGTGACCGCGTCGATCCCGGACCGGAATGACCCTTCCGCGACGCCCCGATCGATGATCCGCTGGAGGATCTCGATGATCTGGCGATTGCCTTCGGGCAGCCCCTCGATCTGCTTCAGGTGCTCGCCGCGATGGATATTCTCGTTCATCACGAGCCGCACCAGCTCGGGGTGCTGCGAGTGATAGCGCACGTCGTGCTCGATCAGGCGACGGAGCGCATCAACAGCCGATCCGCTCTCGACGTCGACGCGGCTCTCGCTCTCGCGAACGCGGCGATAGGCGCGCGCCAGCACTGCGCGATAGAGGTCGTCCTTGCCCTCGAAGTAGTAATAGATCTTGCGCTTGGTCGCCCGCCCGGCGATCTCATCGATGCGCGCGCCGGCGAGCCCCTTCTCCACGAACTCCTGCGTGGCGATATCCAGTATCTGATTGATGACCCGCTCACGCGCCGCGGCGCGCGCGCCCATCGGCGGCTTGTTGGATTCGGACAATCGGGCAACTCCGTGGACCCGGCGAACTATTTTGGCAAGCTCGCCGCGTGTCAAGGAAGCCGCCTGCGGAGCCCGCCGCTGCGCAGACTCGTGCGGAACCATGCGGTGGCCACATACGGCCGTCCTGGTTGTCGGAATCAGGTGGTCAGGTGGGCCAGCACAGGTGCGGTACAGATTGGCAGCAGGGCAGATGCCATCGCCGGCAACCGGCAGCGCTCATGATCTGGACGCGCTACTCCGAACGTGGGCAGTGGAATAGCGGCACCTCTTTTAGCGCCCTCGAATTCCGCGCGACCATCGCGTGCTGCGGGCGGCTTTGACTGGATCTGTTGCGGCACCCGTGCGCGCGAAGAGTATTCCCATCTGTCGAACGCATTCCGTATCACAGGCCCGCAAGGAATGCGATGCCCCGCTCCGTCAGCAGCCAACCGAGCCCCAGGCAATTCACGACCACCGTGACCCAAAACACCCGCTGAAATTCGGCCTTGCTGGATTTATGGCGGAAGACACGCTGCGCAAATAGCGCCCCCGGCCAACCGCCGGCGAGTCCGAGAAGATGCAGAGTGCGCTCCTCCGTTCTCCAGCGGCCATGGCGCGCGGCCGATTTGTCCAGCCAATACGCCGCGAAGGCGATTACGCTCGCACCGAGGTAGAAGAGAAGCACGCCGACCGGCAATCTGCCGGCGAAAACAATGCCGCCCAAAGCAACAATGAACATGACCGCCACGGCGAGCGGAATAGCAGAACGTCGAGAGCCCGCGGCCGCCGCAGCAACCTCGGTTGAGAACCTCGCTTTGCTTGCACGCGGGCGGCGCCGCTCATCGAACGTCAGCTCGTACGTCACGAGATCGCCCTCGACGGGTCGTCGGCTGCGTCGGGCGAAAGACTTGATATGGAGGAAGACGCGCTCACCGCCGAGGCTCGGCGTAACAAATCCGAATCCCTGGTCGTCTCTCCATTCGCTGATTCTTCCCTTGTGCCTCAGATCCGCCGCTCCACAATACCGCCGCACGGGCTAGTCAACTTTAGCTCGCCTTTCCCTGAAAGACATCGGATCGTGAGAAAAAGGTTCCGATCGTACGCAGCCCGCGGGAACAAGTCCTTTTTCAGGAGCGAAACGAGCAGCGCGCAGGAGTGCGCCTGAGTATTTGCTGACCGCTCCGGATTGAATTCGATGTCGCTGAAAGCGTCGTACCTGAACAGTCGCCGCAGAAATTCCGCGTGTTCCTTCAGCGCCGACAGATAGAGCCAGTCGTAAAAAGCAGTCTTCGGCTCGAGCTTCCATTCCGTCTCGCCAAACCGGAAGCCGATGAGTTTCCCAGAAGATCGGAGTCGTGGGTCCTGCTTGGCGTCTCGCGCCGAATGCCCGTACAGATCAATGTACGGCCCGCCATTCTCGAAGACTTTACTGCCCTGGTAAGCCGACTCGAGCGGTACGCGCCGCCCGTCTGGCAGCTCCACTTTCAGGTTGAACGCGCTGAGACGAACACCCAGCTTCTCGGCGGACCTTGTTGAGACCTCCAAAACCTGCCGCAGGCCCTCCTTGGACGCGGCTGCATGCAGCTCTTCGACGTTCCGCATTCAATCGTTGCGCAACACTGGCGTCAGTGAGCTTATCGTCACTCGACTGTGTAGACATCAGTGATCCTCATTCCGTCTGGATGGCGTCAGACGGAAGACGACCCATGGCCGCGCAGCCGTTACTCGTCGTAGAGACGATCACTGTGCGCTTGAATCAGATTCCTCGTAGACACTCTGATAGCCGGAGTCAGAATGAGTGCGTCCGCTGCAGTCTCATCGCTCTCGTAGAAACCAACACCGAGAGAGTGGCGGGAGTTCAGTCATAGGTGAGCGCGCCGACGCGGCAAAGCCGCGAACCCCTGGCCGCAGGCCTCACGCCGCGACCGGGCGTCAGCTCCTACCGACCCGCCCTCACGGCCGCAAATACGGCACGAACGCCGCGATCTGCTGCTTCATGACCTCCGCGATCACCGGGCGCAGCGTCGCGATGCTGGCCGCCGGCATGGCCTTCATGTCCGCCGCCGGCACGAAGTTCGGCCATGCATAGAGCTGGCCGCCGCCCCACTCGCGATGCTCGAGCCGGACGCCGTCGGTCGTCTTGCTCACGAGCAGCAGTTGCGTGAGGTTGAAGACGAGCGGTTTCGTGCGCCCGTCGATCTCGTCGCTGGTGGAGAAGCCCCAGCCGCGAATGTAGTCGGGCAGCTGCCGCAGACGCTCTCCCGCCTCATCGGAGGGCGACACGTTCTGGCCCGCGGCGACGATGATCAGCGCCGAGAGATCGCCATCCGTGATGAGCTTTTCGAGCTCGTGCAGACACCCGCGCGGCAGCTTCTCCGAGTCGGGCCGCGACACGAACCAGGACTGCTTTTCCCGCTGCAGCCGTTCGCTCGGCCGCAGTTGTACCGGCTTCAGTCCCATGGCCGTCAGCGACGCCATGAGCGGCTGGTCGATGACGTCCGCGACCGACCAGGACGCACGATATGTACGCAGGAAGCTCTTCACCGGCGTGGAGCCGACGTGAAAGTGGGTCACATCGGGCCGTACCATGTCGATGATGCCGATGCGTCCGCCCTTCGGAATCGCCAGTGCGATCTCGGCGGCGACGACGTTGCTCGAAAAGCCTGCGAGCAGCAGCAGGCAAGCAATTCTCATCGCGGTGAGTTTCGACACACTCCCCCCTCCCGCAGCGCAGTCACATCAAGCGTAGCGATATGCCGATGGCCCGACGACTCGGGGGCACCCGTACGGGCTCGACCCAGATTGCGCCCACCTCGCCGCCCCGCCTACTTTCGACCCGCGACATTCAAGGCACTTGGCCAGGGTTGCGGAAAGCCGCTCTGGCCTGTTTTGAACGCGCGCCGCTCACACCTTCTCGCAATCTGTGCCAGGAGGCGTTCCGCGAGTAGAGTTCGCTCCGCGTCGGATCTCACGTGCGCCGGCGCAGCCCACGCTCATAGCATGGCAGAGCCTCGATGATCCGCAGCGCCTTCGTCGCCACCAGCAATGCATCACGGTCGCTCATGCGCCCATGGGATCGCGACTTCGCGTTGGCGGCGATCACGTATGTCGCGCTCTATGTCGCGCTCCAGTGGCTCAGCAATGTCCGGCCGCTGCTCGCACTCAACATAAATCCGTGGAATCCGCAGGCGGGCCTCGCGCTCGCGTTTCTGGTTCTCTACGGCGGCCGCGCGATCGCGGTGACGGCCGCGGCCGTCGTGATGGGCGGGTTCGCGGTGCGCGGCATGCCGGCGAACCTTCCTGTGCAGATGGCGGCATCCGTGTGGGTTGCGATCGGCTACGGTGGCCTCGCGGCATTTCTGCGCGAGCGGGAAATCGCAGCGCAGATTCACACCGTGCGCGATGCCAGCCGATTGGCGGGTGCAGCGGTCGGCGGCACGCTGATCGTCGCCGCCGCTTACGTCACGATCTTTCTCGCATCCGGCCAGTTGCCTCTCTCGGACGCGGTGACCGCAGTCACGCGGTACTGGATCGGCGATCTCAGCGGCGTGCTGACACTCACCCCGCTTCTGATCAACGCACGCGGATGGCGCGAGCACCTGCCGCTGCTGCAGCGACATCGCTGGGAGATGATCTCGCAACTCGCGGCCATTCTGCTGACGCTCTGGATCATCTTTCGGCTCCCGACTGCGGATCAGCTGCGCTTCTTCTACCTGCTGTTCCTCCCCGTCATTTGGATCGCGCTTCGTTGGGGCTGGCGCGGCGCCATGCTGTCGGTTCTTCTCATCCAGATCGGGCTCATCGTCGCGGCGCGAACCGAGATTCCGACGGCACGTCTGATCGATCTCCAGTTCCTGATGGTCACGTTGAGCCTCACAGGTTTGCTGCTCGGCGCCGCGGTCGCAGAGCGCGCCGGCGTGCTACGGCGTGTGGCCATGAGCGAAGCCGAGCAACGCGCGCTGCTGGCGATGGCTCCGGACGCGGTACTGGCGGTGGATCCGCACGGCAGAGTACGCATGGCGAATGCCGCCGCCGCGCGCCTCTTCGGCGAAGGCATCGAAGCCGGAGAAGCGCAGCTCGCGTGGTTCCTGCCCGGTCTGCAACTCGATCGCGCGCAGGATCGCGTCACGCTCAACGGGCGTCGCGCGGACGGCAGCAGTTTCCCGGCGGAGATTGCGCAGGCGCGGCTGGACCCGCCCGCGAACGAGGGCTATCTGGTCACCGTTCGCGACGCCACCGATCGCAGACGCGCGGAAGAGCAGCTGCGCGAGCGCGACGCTGCACTCGCGCGCGCCATGCGATTCGCCGTCGCGGGAGAGCTCGCCTCTGCGCTGGCGCACGAGCTCAACCAACCGATCACGGCGCTCGTCTCGTATCTGCGCGCATCCGAGATCCTGGCGGCTCAGCCCGTCGGCGACAGTAAGCGGTTACAGGCGACGCTCGGAAAGGCGGCGCAGGAAGCCATTCGCGCCTCCGCCGTCCTGCGCAAGCTGCGCGACTTCTATCAAGGCGGCGCGCGCAAGTCCGAGCGGGTCGACATCGCCGCGCTCTGCCGCACGGTCGCGCGCGCTTTCGAGGACCGCCTGCGCCGCGCGAACGCGTCGCTCAGCGTCGCAATCGACCCCACGCTCCCGCTGGTCGAAGCCGACGGGACGCAGCTCGAAATCGTGCTTCACAACCTGCTCGCGAACGCTCTGGATTCGGTGAGCCATGTCGCCGGCGCCGGCCGGCAGCTGGAGCTGCATGGCTCGCATCACGACGGCGTCGTGACGTTGCGCGTCGCGGATTCCGGCCCCGGCATCACTGCGGAGGTGGGGCGCAGATTGTTCGAGCCCTTCGTCACCAGCAAGCCGGACGGAATGGGCCTCGGCCTCGCGATCAGTCGGTCCTTGATCCGCGCGCGGGGCGGCGAGCTCTCGTGCGAACGCAGCCGCAAGCTCGGAGGCGCGGAATTCACGATCCGGTTGCCGATCGATCCTCCTTCCGATACACCGTCGGTATGAACATCTCGACCTCGCCTGATGCCACTGTCTTCGTCGTCGACGACGACGCCTCCATTCGGGACGCCCTGAGCCTGCTCATCTCGCTGAAGGGCCTGCGTGCCTCGGTCTACTCGTCCGCCGAGGATTTCCTGGCTGTGTACGAGCCGACATGGCGCGGCTGCCTGCTGACGGACCTCAAGATGCCCGGCATGAGCGGGCTCGATCTGCAGGCGCTGCTGCGCCAGCGCGGCGTGACGCTGCCGGTAGTCGTGTTGACCGCTCACGGCGATGTGAGCACGACGCGCGCCGCGCTGAAGAACGGCGCGGTGGACTTCCTCGAGAAGCCGGTCGATGACGAGGTGCTCGTCGACGTTCTGCGCAACGCCATCCGCATCGACGAGGAGCGCCATCGCGCGACCGCGGAAAGCGCGCAGGCCGCGGCGCGGCTCGCGCGCCTCACCTCGCGCGAGCGGGAAGTGCTGGAGCTTCTCGCCCAGGGCCTGCAGCACCGGGAGATCGCCGAGCGGCTCGCCATCAGCCCGCGCACCGTGGAGGTCTACAAAGCGCGGATGATGGAAAAGCTGCAATGCCGAACCCTCGCCGACGTCGTGCGCATCGGCACGAATCTGCGATCGGACATGGCCGCGAAACACCCCGCGTAGCGCGGGCGCGACGGTCCGGGCCGGCGGTCGGGGTGGCCCCGCCGCGGGCTGCGTGCGGCGCGTACGGAGTGGCCCGACTCGCCCACGCGATTCGATCCGGATATGGTGCTCCGTAGCATCCGCTACATCGGTCGATGGAGACTGCGTCGCCCATCATGTCCCTCAGGACCTCATCACTCCGTGAGCGGGCGCCGCAGCCTCCGCCCTGATGCACCCCGATGGATAGATTGCAAGCAATGCGCGTGTTCGTGCGCGTGCTGGATCGCCGCAGCCTGACGACTGCGGCGGCGGACCTGCGCGTATCGCTGCCGACGGTCAGCCGCACGCTGCGCCTTCTGGAGCGCGATCTCGGCGTGCGCCTCATCGCTCGCACGACACGCGGCCTCACCGAGACCGACAGCGGCCGCCTGTACTACCAACACTGCCGCCGGCTCCTCGACGGTCTGCGCGAAGCGGAGATCGCCGTGCAGACCCTCGCGAAAGCCGCCATGGGGGAGCTGCGCATCACCGCGCCCGTGGCATTTGGCCGGCATTACATTGGGCCCGCAATCGCCGCGTTCCTCGAGCGCAATCCGCGGGTCTCGTGTTATCTGTCGCTGAACGATCAGTGCGAGTCGCTGGCGGATCAGCGATTCGACGTCGCCATCCGCGTCGCGCCGCTGCGCGACGAGAATCTCTCGGTGCGGCGTCTCGGCTACGTGCAACGCGCCGTCGTCGGCTCGAAAGAATATTTCGAACGGCATCCCGTGCCGACTCACCCGCGCGATCTCGCGCGCCACAACTGCCTGCAGTTCACGCGCTACTCGCGCGGCGATGAGTGGACATTCCAGCAAGGTGGGCGATTCATCTGCGTGCGTGTGCGCGGTCGCGTACGGACCGACAATCAAGAAGCGCTCGTCGACGCCGCGCTCGCCGGAGCAGGCCTCGCGATTCTCCCGACGTGGCTCGTGCAGCGCGAGCTCGACTCCGGACGCTTGCAACGCGTATTGACCAACTTCGAAGCCCCGCGTACGCCGGTGCACGCGGTCTTTCCCACACCGGGGATGCAGCCGAGCAAGGTGCGCGCGTTCGTCGACTTCATCGCCCAGCGCTTGCGCGCACACAACACGCTCGCGTCCGAGCCCCTCCCGGACGACGCCGTCGCCTAGCTCGACGGCACGCTCCTTGCTTTTCCTACCAGGCAGAGGCTCAAACGAGACCCGCGCCTGTGGTGTGTAATCACTTCAACAATCGGGCCGATCGTAACGCCGCGTTCTACGTCACGGTCGACGCGCGAACGGAGATCTTCCGGCCTATAGGCTGCACGCTCCCCACCTGATTCTTGCGCTGTGTCCGGGGCTTCGCCTGCCGGAGCCTGCTTCAGACACCGTTGGCGCTCTGACACGGAGTAAGAATCATGGACCCTCGCTTCCGCGACGTTTTAGCTGAAATCCTCGAGGTCGACGGCAAGACCCTCGCAGACGACACGCGCCGCGAGGACACCGAGACCTGGGACTCGCTCACTCATCTTCGCCTCATCACGGCGGTGGAAAGCACGTTTCACGTGCAGCTCAGCATGGACGAGATCGCCGCTGCGAATACGCCAAGGGCTCTCGAGCAGTTCGTTCGCGCTCATGGAGGGCTGCATGCGTAACGCCAACCTGCACACACTCCCGGTGTCGGCGCGCACGCCGCACTCGCACGGCACCGTTCGTGACGTGTTCGATGATGCCCGCACGTCGTCGTTCGGCCGCTATCGCGCGCTTACGTTTCCCGACGGTGGACTGATCCTCTTCGGACTCTACGAGCTCGTGACGATGTTCGTACTGCCGGCGCCGGGTGCTGCCGGACTCCTGTTGCGACGAAAGCTGCTGCGACCCTTCTTCGGCGCGTTCGGACGCAACGTCGTCATCGGGCGCAACTGCGTGTTTCGCCATCCGCGGCGCATCTTCCTGGAAGACGGAGTCGCGATCGATGACAACTGCATGCTCGATGCGCGCGGGTGCGGAGAAGACGGCTTACGCATCGGCGCGGGCACGATCATCGGCAGGGGCTGCATGATCAAGTCGAAAGCCGGCGCGATTCGCATCGGGCGCAACGTCAATCTGGGTGGACGCTCGTCCTTCGTCAGTCACAGCGGAATCACGATCGGCTCCGACGTGGGCATCGCGGGCGGTTGCTTTCTGAACGGCGGCACGTTCGCGCTGAACGAGTTCGGCAAGCCGCCGTCGCAGCGGCAGCCGTACACGCGAGGGCCGATCGAAGTCGGCGCGGGCGCATGGATCGCAACCGCGGTGACGGTGCTCGACGGCGTGCGCATCGGCGACAACGCGGTGGTTTCAGCGGGCTCGGTCGTGACGCACGACGTGCACCCGCGCACCGTCGTGCAGGGCAACCCCGCAAAGAAGATCTTCGAGATCCGGTAGCGGCGGCATGCAAGTCACGCTCGAACGGGCCCGCCATCTCGATCCGCTCGCTCTGAGCTCCGTCGAAGTTCGCCGGTTGAGCCGCGAAGCGCGCCGCGCGAATCTCGCGCCCGATGCGCGCATTGCATTCGCGGGCAACATCGTCTTCGAGCCGTTGCCCGAGTTCGTCGAAGCACACCTGCTGTGTCATGGGATCAACGCCGCGTCGTATGTCGCGCCGTTCGACCAGTCGCTGCAGCAGTTGCTCGACGCGCGCTCCGGGTTGCGGTGCTTCGATCCCAGCTTCCTGTTTCTGCATTTCGAGCTCGGCGCGCTACTGCCGGCCGGTATCCGGCTGCGCGGTGAGCCGGCGGATCGCGGCACCGTCGATGCGGTGCTTGCCGTTCTCGAGCCGACTGTTCGAGCAGCTCTCGCACACACGGCGGCAACGGTGCTGCTCACGAACTTCGCGGGCCCGGACTGTTACGAGCTCGGTCTGGCGGACACGCGAGCCGAGTTCGGCGAGCAGGAGCTCTACGCCGAGCTGAATTGCTCGCTGGTCCGGCTGTTTCGCGCGGAACCGCGCGTACAGATCGTGGATCTCTGCCGGCTCACCGCGTTTCACGGACGCGCGCGTGCCCGCGATCGTCGCCTCTACTACCTGGCGAAGTTGCCATGGCACGAGAGCTTTCTACCCGTGCTGTCGGACGAAATCGCGCGCCACATCGGGGCTGCGCTCGGACACCTGCGCAAGTGTCTCGTCGCCGATCTGGACAACACCTTGTGGGGCGGCGTGCTCGGTGAAGAAGGCGCACGAGGAGTACGCGTCGGTAGTGGCGATCCGATCGCGGAAGCGTACTTCGATCTGCAGCGAAAGATTCTCGCGATCAAGCGGCGCGGCGTGCTGCTGGCGGTATGCAGCAAGAACAATCCCGAGGACGTGGAAGAGCTTTTTCGTGTCCGCGACGACATGCCGCTGCGCGCTCAGGATTTCGCCTGCATGGAGATCTCGTGGGACCGTAAGGACGACGGCCTCCGCCGGATCGCCGCCCGGCTCAATATCGGCACCGACAGTCTCGTGTTCCTCGACGACAATCCCGCCGAAATCGAGCTGATCCGGCAGACTATGCCCGAGGTCGAATGCGTGCTCGCACCGGCCGACCCCGCGGCGCTACCGAGTTGCCTCGACCATGTGCACAGCCTCGATCGCGTCGCGCTGACGGCCGACGACCTGCTGAAGACGGAACAGTACGCACAGAACGCGTCGCGAGACGCGGCGCGCCGCGACTTCACGGACCTGCACGCGTATCTGCTCAGCCTCAACACGCGCATCGAGATACGCCCCGTCGATTCCGAGCTCCTCCCGCGCGCACATCAACTCTTCCACAAGACCAATCAGTTCAACGTGACGACGCGCCGCCCGGCGCTCGGTGAGTTGCAGCGCGTGAGCACCGATCCGAGTTGCCGCCTGCTACTGGTCCGTGCGCAGGATCGGTTCGGCGATCTCGGCTGGATCGGCGCCGTGCTGATCCGCGGAGTGCAACAGCCGCGCGCCGCCATCGACAGCTTCCTCCTGAGTTGTCGCGCAATGGGCCGCGGCATCGAGAGCGCGATGCTCAACGAAGTGAAGCGGCGGTGCTTCGTAGAAGCGGGGTGCGACATGCTGCTCGCGGAGTATCGGCCGACGCCGCGCAACGCCCCCGTGCGCGAGCTGTTCGAGACGCACGGCTTCAAGATCGTCGCGACGGACGCAAGCGGCGCAAAGACTTACGAGCTCGCCCGGGCGGACAGCACCCCGACCCCCTGCGACTGGATCGTTGTGTCAATCGCTTGACAGAACTTCGGTTCGGCCTCCCCCAACATCTCTCCCGCGATGTCGAGCAGCGTGCTCGACCCAACAAACCCAACGGGAGACCCACATGAACATTCGCAAGACTTTCGAGCAGACGATGGCGGCGCTCATCTACACGGCGGCGCTGGTGGTGGTCGGTGGCGGCACCCTGCTGATGTGCCTGCCCTCCACTGGGCCCATCGCGTAAGAGCAGCGTGCTCGACCCACACATTCAACGGGAGACCCACATGAACATTCGCAAGGCTTTCGAGCAGACGATGGCGACCCTCATCTACACGGCCGCGCTGTTGGTGGTCGGAGGCGGCACCCTCCTGATGTGCCTGCCGTCCACCGGACCCATCGCGTGAGGGCAGCCGGCCGGGCCGGCCCATCGGCCAACCGAACCGATGGTTCCGTCCCGGCATGACCTCAAGGCATCGCACAGGTTCTAGTAACATGATCCGCCGCTCCGTCACCGCCCCGCACGAAAGGCCCGACCATGCTCCGGCATGTGCAGCCGCGACCTCTTTTGACGAGCCTGGCCGCCGCGCTCCTCGTGTTCGGTACGGTGTGGGGCATCCGCGAGCTCGGCTTGCTCCAGACGGCGGAGCTCTATGCCTACGATGCCTACCTTGCAGCCGCCAACGCATCGAAATCTGGACAGCCTCGGGTAACGCTCGTGGAGCTCACTGAGGACGACATCCGCTACCTCGGCCGCTGGCCGATGTCCGACGAGCAGCTCGCCGCCGCGCTGGAGCGCCTCTTTGCGGCTGGCCCACGCGTCGTCGGCGTGGACATCTATCGCGACGTCCCGGTCCCGCCGGGCACGGATCGCCTCACGGCGCTGCTCACCTCGCGCGACGACCTGGTAGCGGTGACGAAGTACCCCGACCCCTCCGGGCGCGGCGTCCCCCCGCCGCCGGCATTGCGCGGGACCTCGAAGATCGGCTTCAACGATGTCGTCACCGACGTCGACGGCACCGTGCGGCGCGCGCTCGTGTTCGTCGATGACGGCAACGAGGTCGAGCTGTCGTTCGCGCTGCGCCTCGCCCTGGCCTATCTCGCGCCCCATGGGATCGGCATGACGACCGATCCGTCCCAGCCGGACATCATGAAGCTCGGCGCAACGACCATCGCGCCTCTCGAATCGCACGACGGCGGCTTCGTCGACGCGGACACCGCCGGGTACCAGTTCCTCATGGATTACGCCGCGCCGCCGTTCGAGCGCGTCCGGCTGCGGGATGTCATGACAGGCGGCGTGCCGCCCGAGCGGCTCCGGAACCGCATCGTCATCCTTGGCGTCGCCGCCATCAGCGTCAAAGACGAATTCCGAATTCCGCACTACCAGCCCGGCGCCGGCGACGACGGCACTATCGCGGGCATCGCGCTCCACGGGCACATCGCCGACCAGCTCGTGCGCGCCGCGCTCGATGGCGACCGGCCGCTCGGCACCTGGAGCGACGGCTCCGAGTACGCGTGGATCCTGAGCTGGTGCTTGCTCGGCGCACTCGCCGGCCTCTGGGTGCACTCCGCGCGTCGGCTCCTGCTCATCAGCATCGCGGGAGTCGCGCTGATCCTCGCGCTCGCGTTCGTCGCGTTCATGACGCGCCTCTGGATTCCGACGGTGCCGGCCCTCGCCGGCTGGCTCGTTGCGCTCGCCGCGGTCACGGGTTACCGAGTGCACGCCGAACGGCTGGAGCGCACGACGCTCATGCACCTCTTTTCGAAACACGTTTCGCCGGAGGTGGCCGAGACGATCTGGGCGCATCGCGCGGAGCTCATCGAAGGCGGCCGCCTCTCCGGACGGCAGCTCACCGCGACGGTCATGTTCCTGGATCTCGCCGGCTTCACCGGCGCCTCGGAAACCCTCACGCCGCACGCCCTCATGGACTGGCTGCGGGTCGCGACGGAAACCATGAGCCGCGTGGTGATGCGTCACTCCGGCGTCATCGACGACTACTTCGGCGACGGCATCAAGGCGAACTTCGGCGTCCCGTTCGAACGGCGAAGCGAAAGCGAGATCGACGCGGATGCCCTGAACGCCGTGCGTTGCGCGCTCGAGATGCGCGCGGCTCTCGATAGTCTGAACGCATCGTGGACCCGCCATGGCGCACCGACGGCGCGGCTGCGCATCGGCATCGCCACCGGTCCCGTCGTTGCAGGGAGCGTCGGCAGCACGGAGCGCATGAAGTACACCACCGTCGGCGATACAGTGAACGTCGCCGCACGTCTCGAGGCGTTCGATCGCGAAGGGTTCGCGGCGATGAATGCCAACGAACCGTGCCGCATACTCGTGAGCGCGGAAACGCACCGACGCGTCGCGCCGTTCGTGCAAGCCGAATCGCTGGGCGCGGTGTCGCTGAAAGGCAAGGAGCAGGACGTCATCGTATTCCGCATTTTGGGCGCGGCAGAATCTGCCGAGGAGGCGCACACATGAAGACCTTCCATGTCACCCTTGCGCTGTGCGGACTGGGCATGCTGGCGGCGGCCGCGGTCGCGAAGGACGCCCCCGTCCCACCGAAAGCGGCCGATGCGCCGCGCCCGGATGCCGCTGTGCCCGCGCCCACTGCGCGCAATGCGGGGACGGCGCGCCAGATCGTCTTCACGCCTCCGCGGCGTGGCGCGCCGCGCACGCGCACCGGCGGCGGCACGCGAACCGATGGCGCCCCGATCGACATCGCGGTGCTCGTGCCCGAGGACACCGGGCTCACGATCTCGGAGCAGCCGACGCTCTACTGGCAGCTGTCGCAGGATACGCAAGCGCAGTTCGAATTCGTGCTGAGCGACGAGCGACAGGTGGCGCCGCTCTGGCGCCAGAGCGTCACGGATACGTTCCGCGCCGGCATCCATGCCCTGCCGGTCTCGAACATGAACCTCACTCTCGCGCCGGGCGTGAGCTATCGATGGTTCGTCGCCCTCGTCCGAAATCCGGACCAGCGGTCGAACGACATCGTCTCTTCCGGCACCCTCGAGCGCGTCGCACCGCCGCCCGCTCTGGATGAGCAGCTCGCCACTACCTCGCTCGAAGAGCGCGCCGCAATCTTCGCCGCGCACGGGCTGTGGTATGACGCGCTCGACGCGCTCAACAAGGCCATCGACGCGCATCCAGACGATGCCCACCTGCAGGCGCAGCGCACCGCGCTCCTGAAGCAGGTCGGCATCGGCGGCGGCTCCTAGAGCCAGTTGCTGATCAGCGTGAACGCCGACCAGTAGTACGGGTGGGCGAAGCGCGGGTCCGAGATCAGCTTGCGCTGCGCCTGTTGCAAGGCATGCACTTTCGACGTGCCCGGCTCGCCGAGCGCGCGATAGAACTCGACGAGAATCTCGCCCGTGGCTTCGTCGGATACCGTCCAGAGAGACCCGAGCACGCTGCGAGCGCCCGCGCGGATCGCCGTGCCCGACAGTCCGAGGGCGGCGCGCTCATCGCCTTCGGCGGTCTGGCATGCACTGAGCGTCAGCAGCTCGAGAGGCTTGCGGAACCGCGTCTGCGCGACGAGCTGCTGCAACTCGTTCATCGTGAGCCGGCCATCGTGTGTCACGAGAAAGCTCGAATCGGCCGTCCCGCCGAACACCGCGTGCGAGGCGACGTGAATGACGTTGGGCTGGCGCTCGGTGACGTACTTGCGGAAGGCGGCCGTGTCGAAGCGGTCGTCGAGAAAGACCGTTCCGCCGATGATGCTCTGGATGCCGCGGATCTCTTCCGCCACGAAGGGCAGCGCGGAGAACTGGCCCGCCGGTGTGCTGACGCCCGCGAGCAGCACGTTCAGCTGCGTGGCGTGCAAGGGCTGCGGCGCGACGAGTCGCAGCATCGGCGTGACGGCAATGGCGAAGCGCTCGGCCAGGAAGTGGTTGCCGTCGTGGAGCGCGGTCATCGGAATTTCGTAGAGCACGCCGTCCGGTATGAAAACGAGCGTGTCGACGTGGGACGATTCCAGGTCCTTCACGAACGGCGCGACCAGGACCTGATACAGCTCCTGCGCCAGCGGCAGGTATTCGCGAGTCGTGCGATTTTCGAGATGCCGGCGGAACTGGCGCACGAGATGCGTGATGTCATCCCGCGATCGATGAACGGTGTAGCGGCGGACGACGGCGGACGAGCTGACCAGAATCTCCAGTCGGTCCGGCAGCAGAATGGGATACACGATCGCGGTGTCGTTCGAGATTTGCTCCAACGGAACGGCCTGCGCGTTGAGCTCCGCGACGCACTCGTCATGAAAATAGTCGCGCAGCTCTGCCGCCTTCAGGCGTTCCACCACATCCCGGGCCTGGAACAGCAGCTTGCTCTTCGTCGCATCGTCGCTCACCCGGTCGGAGCTGCTGAGAAGCGCCGCCACGAGGCCCTGATAAACAGGCATGACCGAGGTCCGGAACACTTGGTCGTTCGACCCGTATGAGGCGCGCGCTTCCTGCCGTGCGGCATCGACGAGCGTCATCGCACGCAAGTACGAGTCGAGCGCGTTCTGCGTGGCACCGCGCGCCCAGTAGATCTGCGCAAGCTGCCAATGCCAGCGGTAGAGCGAGGCGTCTTCCTCCGCCGCCTCGGCGTTCGCCAGCGCGAGCCGCGCAAGGCCTTCGGCTTCGTCGAGCCGGTTTTCCGATTGATACAGCCGACTGAGACCGCCGAGCGCAAACGCGAGGCTGCGGCGATCCGCAAGGCGCACCGCGAGCTCGCGCGCACTGGAAAAGCTGGCGTGCGCTTCGAGAAGCGCGCGGCTCGCCTGGCCGTGCGATCGCGACGCCAGTCGCTCCGCCCTGATGCCGAGATTGATCCGCGCCGAAACGGCAGCGTAGGACGGATCAAGCGTCCGCAGCGTCGCGTTCGCCGCTTGGATGCGCTCGTACGCGCGTGCCTCCCTTCCGAGCGTCGCTTCCACCGCCGCGGCATTCGCCAGCGCGTAAGCCTCATAGTCATGAGCATTCGCCTGCCGCGCAACCGCCGCGCTCTCCGTGTACGACTCGAGCGCCGGCTGCAGTCGTCCCTTCGCGACCAGCAGGTTGCCGCGATTGTTGAGGAGCATCGCACGGAGCTTGCCGTTGCGGACGAGCGCCAGTGCGGCGTTCACGTGTTCTTCCGCGACTTCACTCTCGCCGAGCGCGAGCTGAGCGTTGGCCAGCCCACCCAGCGCTGCCGCCATGCGCGCGGAATCCTGCATGCCGCGCGCGATCGTCAAGGCTTCGTCGAGCGGCGCCAGCGACGCGGCGAATTGACCGCTCGCCTGGCGAGCTTGTGCAAACCCTCGCAACGAATCGCTACGGGCGGCGGGAGTGGCATCCGCAGCGTTGGCGACGCTACCCCAACCCTCTGCGGCGCTTCGGAACTTGCCTTGAGAGAAATCGAGCGCCGCGGCGGCGGCCGCGCCCGTGGCGAGGGTCGAGCCCGCGAACGTGTCGGCCTCCTCGAACGCGAGCAGCACCTGCTCGGGTGAGACCGGCAACCCGGGCCGATTGGCGACG